>NZ_JBHLYT010000090.1:0-20958 GCF_042431665.1 Mesorhizobium kowhaii | reverse complement strand
ATTGATCGGCCCTCCACAAGCCGACCTCCTATGAATCACGCAAACTCTCTCTTGGGAATTCCAAAAACTCGCCCGCCGCTAAAAACCTGCCAAAGTAGTGCTAGATCCTCGATGCGGTTGTAGCGAACCGCAAGCTCTGCGTAGACAACATCGTTGATCAGCACCCGGCCAGCGATGCTCGCGGCCTCCAGCTTGGCAAGCGACCAGTCGGCCCATTTTGGATCATCTGTGACAAGGTCGAGCAGAATGTTGGTGTCGACGAGCGTCACGCTTCGCCACGCGTCAGCGCCATGAATGCGTCCGTATTGAGCCGCTTGTCGGCATGGCCACGTAATTTGGCGAACCGGCTCGCTGGCCGTTTCTTGTCGGCGCGCGCGAGTACCACGCTTCCATCGGCGGCGCGCACGAAATCTACTTGGCTGCCTGGAACGATGCCAAGAAGGTCGCGGACCGATTTTGGGATCGTCACTTGTCCCTTGGCTGTGACTGTCGTGGTCATGCTTGCACCCATCGTAATACCATATTGACTAGAGGTATTGCCACACATGTCGATTTGCAATCTTGGCTGCGACACTGCCGATCCGGCTACGAAACGCTCCCGCTCAAAATCGCTTGCATTGCCCGGTCCGATGATCGACCGGGAAAGGAAAGTCGGCGCCGCGAGGGGCTGAACGGCCAGGAGGTTGCCCGCCTGTTCAACCGCACCACTCTGGCTGCCCGCTCGCAGAGCGGACTCGGACGGTGATCGAGAAGAAAGAGTTGCAGCCCATTGACCGACCCTCCGCCGCTGAGGTCAAACAGCGTTACGTGTAGAAGCAGCTTGTTCCCACGAGTGCCGAGATGACCTCAAAATGCGAATGCCGTCGCGACCGTTCCGAGTGCACCTCTCCAAGGCGCCCGGATAATGCTTCTACCCTCGGCGACGCTCATTCGCCTCATAGCGCCGGAAGATAAGGAGGCCGTCCTACGCGACGATCTAATCGCCATACCGGAGACAGTCGACCGTGGCAGGCTGCGTGGCCGGCGCGACCCACCTATGCTGCTTTTGGGGTTCGCCGGCGGCCTTACTACGCTCTGAAATCGTCGGCCTCGATGTTGTTCGCGATTAACCGAAGATGGCCGCGGCTCGATCGGTTTCTTCCCGGACAAGGGGGCCGGTTAGCCCCTGCGCTCCGATGCCAGCATGCAGCATATGGCATAAGACATTGATCGACGGACGCGGCCGTCGTTGTAACGGCGGCGAGCGGACGCAATCGGAATAATGCGAAGGATGCCTCTTTCTCCCTCGTCGCAGACCGCTTCTGGAACGGATGCATGAAGTAGGCGATGCTTTCGGATCACGGGGCTGATGGCGGACGGCGGTGATCTCTTGGCCGGCCTGCGCGATTTCGAACTTGGTGGCCCTCCGGCCGCTCTGTAAAGCAGAACGCATAGCGCTTCGATCGATGCTGGACTTCAACATGGGCCTTCGCCCCCGAAGTTAGGTCGGCCAGTTCGGCAGTTGAAGAGGGTGGCGACCAGGCCAAGTTCGCTTCCCGCTGAAGTTCGGCCCTCAGATCGGCCCAGCACCGTTCCTACCTTGCAGAGGCCTAACGCCAGCCAGGAACCGGAGCGTGCCCCTGCCTCTAAACTTGACAGCCGTGCAAATCGGACAATTGTGCCATCATTTCAATGGCGTAGAAGTTCGAATGTCATGTCGATCTTGCGCTGCCTTTATGGTTCGCGACAACGGCTCCCACAGCTCACAGACGCAATTTTAGATCATGCTTTCGAGGCGAGGACGCCCATTAACCTTCTGTTAACTAAAAACTTCTTGCTGGATTGCCCGAATCGGGCATTAATCACGCTTGAAGTGACAATCATGTCAGAAAAGCGTTATTCTGGAAATTGCCGAGATGAATTTGATGCCCGATCACGGCTTGGAGTTCGATTTTGACGAGGAGATTCTCGAACAGGGAGAGCTTATCTCGGACAAGTTGAACATGCTGCGGCTTGAACAGTATCCCCCAAA
Organism: Mesorhizobium kowhaii; assembly: GCF_042431665.1. NCBI lineage: Bacteria > Pseudomonadati > Pseudomonadota > Alphaproteobacteria > Hyphomicrobiales > Phyllobacteriaceae > Mesorhizobium > Mesorhizobium kowhaii. The sequence continues at coordinate 18,947 of NZ_JBHLYT010000090.1, read as the reverse complement.
TGCGATGAAGGGACTACGGCAATTTTCGTCGGTCGAGGTCGCGGACTTTCTCGGCGTCACCCAGAACCATATCAAAAAGCTGCATCTCGAAGGAAAGGGCCCCGCACCTGAGGTTTCCAGTTCGGGTCGTCGTTCATACACCGCTCGGCAGATGCTCGAATTGCGTCAATACCTCGACAAGCACGGTCGTTCGGACTTCAAGCGCTATGTTCCTCACCGCCGTCAAGGCGACACGCTGCAAGTCATCTCCGTCGTCAATTTCAAGGGTGGCTCCGGCAAGACAACAACAGCTGCCCATCTAGCTCAATACCTCGCTCTAACAGGGCACCGCGTTCTCGCAATTGATCTTGATCCGCAGGCCTCCCTGTCAGCTCTGCATGGCATTCAGCCTGAACTCGACAAGAATCCCTCGCTTTATGAAGCGCTTCGATACGACGAGCACAAGAAATCAATTAAGGAGATTATTCGGCCGACCAATTTCCCGGGTTTGGACATCGTGCCTGCCAATCTTGAACTACAGGAATATGAGTACGACACTCCACTAGCCGCTTCTAACAAGAATTTACCAGAAGGGCGCTTGTTCTTCACTCGCATTTCTGCGGCGCTCAAGGAAGTTGACGATCGCTATGATGTGATTGTCATAGATTGCCCACCGCAGCTCGGTTACCTAACGCTCACATCTCTCACAGCTTCGACGTCGGTGATTATTACCGTGCACCCGCAGATGCTCGATGTGATGTCGATGTCTCAGTTCTTGCTCATGCTCGGTGGGATCCTCCAGTCCATCAAGGGGGCCGGGGCAGCAGTGAAGCTGAAGTGGTTCCGTTATCTCGTGACTCGATATGAGCCGACTGATGGTCCCCAGGCCCAGATGGTTGGGTTCCTTCAAGCACTTTTCAACAAGCGCATGCTCCAGAACCATATGGTGAAGACTACGGCCATCTCAGACGCAGGCATCACGAAACAGACACTTTACGAGGTCGAGAAAAGCCAATTCACGCGATCAACATATGAGCGGGCGGTTGAAAGTCTGAACGCGGTCAATTCCGAGATTACGTCGCTTATTCATAAGGCATGGGGGCGGAAGTGACCATTTTGACAGCCGTGCAGAACGAAAGTTTTGGAAGCAATTTCAAAAAGATGAGAGCAGTTCTGAGAGGACAGAATGGCTAGAAAGGATCTTCTGGCAAGCGTAACCGCGTCACTTACGCGGGAACAGCCCGTGCATTCTGCGTCGCAGGCTAGGTCCGACTACGCCAAGCGTGGCGCGTCGCGCTCGATGATGCAGTCGCTGGACGAACTGGCCGAGAATTCAGTGCGGATGCTGGATGGCGAAACCGTGGTGGCGATTGACCCCAAGGATCTCGATGGTTCGTTCATTGCTGATCGTATAGGGGAGGACGACGCAGAATACCTGCAGCTCAGACACGCCATTCGTACATCTGGCCAGTCGACACCAATCCTTGTGCGACCGCACCCCCATGACATAGGCCGCTACATGATTGTATTTGGCCATCGACGGGCAAAGGTCGCGCGCGATCTCGGCATTAATGTCCGAGCGGTCGTGAAGCGCTTGGCTGACATTGAGCATGTCATCGCACAGGGCCAAGAAAATACTGCTCGAGCCGACCTATCGTTTATCGAAAAGTCGTTGTTCGCTCGGAAGTTGATTGAGAGCGGTATGACGAAGGACACTGTCAAATCAGCTCTTACGGTCGATGACACGCTGCTGTCTCGTATGCTGTCGGTCGCTGAAACGGTTCCCGAAGCGGTGCTGAGTGTCGTTGGGGCCGCAAAGGGTGTTGGCAGGGATCGTTGGGAAGAACTCAAAAAACTAGTCCAGGTTCCAACCAATGCTACCAAAGCGATCGAGTACGTTCGAACCGAGGAGTTTGCAGCAGGTCAAGTGAAGGACGAAGTCTTCAACCTACTCCTTAGTCATCTGAAATCATCCAAGACGCCCAAGAAGCCAAAGGTTGCCCTCGCACCCAAAGCCTGGGCTCCTGCCGACAAATCACTGAACGTTGCGATTAGAGGGACACAAAAGAAAGCTTCGATAATAGTCGAAGCAGCTTACGGTCTCCATTTTGCGGAGTTCATAGCAGGCCAACTGGACGGTCTTTATGAGGCCTACAGGAAGCAGGAAAAGGAAACCAAAGGAGACTAAACCGCAAAAGAAAAAGGCCCCCGACGGCGAACCGTGGAAGCCCTTCTCGATCTTTAGCAAGCCGAGAATCTCATTTCCGCGAATCAGTGTCAAGCGTTTTAAGCGTCGACTCGGCGGACGGATTTCTTTTGCCTGATAGAGGGTGAAAGAAAATGGAGACGGGTATTGCAACGACGCCCTTTGGGCGGCGGCCGATGTCGCTTGCCATGCTGGCAGCGCAAAATGATTCACGTGAAATCCCCAAGGGCAGGGTCGTCGACAAGTGGCAGATTTACCGCAACCTGTGCGAGGGTAAGAGCATCGTCGGCATCGGCGATCGCGCTTTGGCCGTGCTGAATGCGTTGCTGTCATTCTATCCTGACAGCGAATTGAGTGAGGAAAACGACCTCATCGTTTTTCCCTCGAACGCACAGCTGGCGCTCAGGGCGCACGGAATGCCCGAGCCCACAGTCAGGCGGCACCTGGCGGCTCTTGTTGACTGCGGGCTGATCATCCGTCGGGATAGCCCGAACGGCAAGCGTTACGCCCGCAAGGGCAGGGGAGGGGAGATCGAGGAAGCATTCGGCTTCTCCCTGGCGCCGCTGCTGGCCCGTGCTTACGAGTTCGAGGCGGCGGCCGAGCGTGTTCGTGCCGACAACCGGGCGCTCAGGCTAATGCGCGAGCGGATCACCTTGCACCGCCGTGACATCCACAAGCTGATAGAGGCGGCCCTTGACGAAGATGTCCCAGGCGACTGGGGAGGCCTGTGGAAGCGTTTCCGCCGCGTTGTGGAGGCAGTTCCGCGCCGAGCTTGCATTGCCGAGCTCGAGCCTATCGTTGCCGACCTGGCCGCCTTGCGTGATGATGTGGATAAGCTGCTGGAAATCCATATGAAATCCACGAATCCGAGCGGCAATGACTCTCAAAACGAGCGGCAGCAATCTGATTCAAATACCGACTCTATTTTTGAATTTGAACCTGCTTTCGAACAAAGCGGGGCGACGGCCGAGCCCAGGACGAGAACCGCAGAGGCGCCGAAAACATACCCGCTGGGGATGGTGCTGAAGGCCTGCCCCGAAATTGCGGATTATGCCGTCGACGGGATCGGCAATTGGCGCGATCTCATGATTACCGCCGCCCAGGTGAGGGGATATCTGGGCGTTTCGCCGTCAGCGTATGAGGAGGCTTGCCATGTGATGGGCCAGGAGATCGCGGCGATCGTGATTGCCTGTATTCTGCAAAGGGCGCAGCACATCAACTCGGCCGGCGGCTATTTGCGGGTACTTACCGAAAAGGCGACGGCAGGGCAGTTCTCTGTCGGGCCGATGCTGATGGCGGCGCTCAAGGCGAACGGGGCGCCGGCGAGGATGACGGGATGACGATCGGCAATCCCGCAGCTTGTCGGGCGCCCAGCTCAAGTGCGAAAACGGCCTTGTCGACCGTCGGTTTCGCCGGCCGGCAAGCGCGTGGGCGGCTTTTTGCGCAGTCTGATCGACAAGGAACAAGGGCAGGGCAGTTTTCCGTGAATCCTGTTCCCAATCATACGATGATCGGCGCCATCTTCGAACACTATGTCGAGACCCAACTCGCCCGCGAACTGCCGGCCGGCGATGTCGTCATTCTCGACAATGTCGGCTTCCACAAGAGCGAGCGTGCCGAGCAACTGGTTCGCGAAAGGGGCGCTTGGCTGCTGCCCCTGGTCGCCATGCAGACGCGAACCGTGCTGGCGGTCCCGATGGAGTCGAACGACCGGTCTTCGTTCCGGCCGACGCAAACTCCGACGCCGTTTCAACGCCGTCAGCGCTTGTAAATGTCGAAAAACTTGTCCAAACGTCCTTCCGTCAAAGCGACGCCGATGAATAGCCGTAGCAGGGAGTAGACATGGTCTTTCGCTTGAAGGAGCGCCTCGGCCGGAAGTTTGAGGAAGAAGTGCAATTCTTCCGGTGCTGGCAAAAGGACAAAAAAGGAGTGGGCGCGCTTATGCCGACTTCCGTTCATGCGGCGCGCCGCATGGCTAGCGTGATCAGGCCAGCGTCCGGGCTGCCCGTTCTTGAGCTTGGGGCGGGGACCGGCGTAATCACCAAGGCTATCTTGGACAAGGGCGTGAAGCCACAGCAGCTGATCTCGGTTGAGTACTCCAAGGATTTCTGTCACCGCCTGACGCGGCGCTTTCCAGACGTCGATGTTCGATTGGGCGACGTGTTTTCGCTGGATGAAGTCCTGGCGGAGCGAAACGCCGAACAGTTCGACTGTGTCATAAGCGCGGTGCCGATGTTGAGCTTCCCGATGGAGCGGCGCATCGCCTTGCTCGAGGATTTGCTGACCCGCATCCCTGCTGGCAGGCCAGTGATGCAAATCACCTACGGACCATTGTCGCCAGTGATCAAGATGCCGGACCGCTACCTCGTGTCACACTACGATTTCGTCGTCCGCAATATCCCGCCCGCGCAGCTCTGGACTTACCGACGAGCGGTCTGAGTCTGAACGCAGCCAGCGCGCGGCGCGCCCCGCGAAATCGTGCCTGAAGCAGAGCGAGAGCGAAAGAGTCCGACTGGGCTGGTAAAATGGTAGGATGATCGCTTCGCCTAACAGTCCGAAAGGGCATTCGAGCTGCAGAACTCTGAGTGCGGCGTAGCTCTAGGGACTGCAGGCGAGGGCTGGGAGCGCATCCTCGGTTTCGTCTTTGCACGGCCTCGGCGGTAGCGTGCTGCCTGCCTACCTCACTGAAAGCAGATGCTGGAGGTAGGCCACCATCTTGCCGGTTACCAACGAGTAGCCTGCCTGTCTGGTCAAAACGAATGTTTCCACAATTGGCGAAGCCTCAACGAATTCTTTAATCAACAAGCCTGGTAGCTCCGCGTTGCGGACGCATGATGGATAGACCGTAACGCCAAGGCCTGCCGCCACCAAGCTGAAGATGGTAGCTCCATCCTGGGCCTCAAGGGCAATCCTCGGCACGAATCCGGCAGTTGCGCAGAAGGCCTCTACCGTCGGAAGGTAAAGTTCCCAGCCCTCACGATCGCCCATAATGAACGGCTCTTCAGCAAGATCACTCAATGAAACGCGTTCTTGTCCCGCGAGCCGGTGGTGTCGGCTGAGCACGGCGACCAACGGCTCTTGCGTGAACGGCCTTACTTCTACGTTGCCCTGAAAGCGGTGCCTCACGGCAAAGCCAATATCGATACGATTGGCGTTAAGATCGGTCGATTGTGCGTCAGATCGATGACGTTTTAAGCTGACTTTCACAAGCGGATGAGTTCGCTTGAATTCGGCCAGGAGGGGTACCATCGGGCCGTGGATCGCAAAATCCATGTAGCCAACTCGCAATTCACCAGTGAGGCCGATCTCTGCCTCCTGTGTCAGCTGAATCGCCCTTTTCATTTGAGCCAGCGTATATTGCGCTTCCGCGAGAAAGACTTTGCCGGCGAGGGTGACATGTGTTGATCGTGTCGTCCGGTCTAGAAGCTGCACGCCAAGCTTGGCTTCCAGCATGCTGATTGTCCTGCTTAAGGCCGGCTGGGCAACGTTAAGCCGCTTCGCAGCACCCACAAAGCTTAGCTCCTCTGCAACAGCCACAAAGGCACGAAGCTCCCTCATTTCAAGGGACGGAGATGTCATCCAGGTGTTCCATACAACGCGGTGCCCAATGCCGCTTCTAACTCCCCATTCATAGCAAAATCAATAACAATCAGTGCCCAAGTTGTATTGGGATGCCGGTAATTCGGAAGCTAGAGTTGCGACGTTGAAGCAACGATCGCCCGGACGAGAAACCCACAAGGGAACCGCCGTTGACGGCCGCCAAAAGCCAATGGGAGCTTACGATGGATTTTGAAGAGTCGAGCAAGAAGCCGTTGCTCAAGCTTGATCGACGAGCTTTGCTCCGTGGATCTGTAGGTCTGGGTATAGCCGGAGCTGTGGGCCGCATTGTTTTGCCGGCAACAGCATTCGCCCAAACACCTCGGCGCGGCGGCAAATTTATCGCCGGGGTCAAGGGTGGATCGACGACCGACACGGTTGATCCCACCAACATGCCCTCCCAGGTCCCGCTGTTTGTCTCTTATCAGCTTGGCAACCGTCTGCTCGAGCGGACTACCGATGGAAAATTGGCCAGCGAGCTGGCTGAGAGCTGGGAGCCGAGCGACGGCGGAAAGACCTGGACATTTATCCTGAGAAAGGACGTCACCTTTCACAACGGCAAGGAATTCTCCGCCAAGGACATGGTCTACTCGCTGAACCGTCACCGCGGCCCCGATACGAAATCGGGCGCCGCCGCCCTGATGAAGGCGATCACGGATATCAAGGTGAACGACCCTCACCAATTGACGGTGACCCTGTCTGCTGCCGACGTCAACTTTGCGTACCTGATGACCAATGCTGCGCTGATTGCTCAACCCGAAGGAGAGGATCCCGCCAAGGGAATTGGAACGGGACCGTTTATACTTGACTCGGCGCAACCTGGCGTCCGCTATAATTTCAAGCGGAATCCGAAGTATTTCAGGCCAGAGCAGCCACTGTTCGACGAGCTTGAGATTCTGGTGATCAACGATGATATGGCCCGGGTGTCCTCACTCCTAGCCGGCTCAACACACTTTGCCTCGGAACTCACACCGAACATTGTCGGTCGCCTGAAGAGCTCACCGTCGGTCAAGGTCGACGTAGCGGATACCACCACGTTCAACTATTTCGTGATGCAGACGAACAAGGCGCCCTTCGATAATCCCGACTTGCGGCTAGCGCTCAAATATGCGGTTGATCGGAATTTGATCTTAAAAACCACGCAGGCGGGATACGGCACCATCGGCAACGACAATCCGATCAATTCGATCTATCCGCTTTATTCCGAACTTCCTCAGCACTCGTACGATCCCGACAAAGCCAGCTCCTACTACAAGAAATCAGGTCACAGCGGAGCGATCGATCTCTACGTGTCCGAGTCCGTGTTCCCAGGAGCGGTCAACGCAGCAGAAATCTTCCAGCAATCGGCGGCCAAAGCGGGCATTACCATCAATCCTAACCGCGTGCCGGCTGACGGTTATTGGAGCGACGTGTGGATGAAGAAGCCCTTCTGTGCCTCCTATTTCGGTAGCTTGGCCACGGAAGATCAGGCGTTCACCCAGCCATTCTCAAGCGTCTCACCGTGGAACGACGGGAACTGGTACCGGCCGGAGTTTGACAAGCTCCTTGCACAAGCCAGGTCGGAACTAGACACCGAAAAGCGTAAGTCCCTTTATCACGATGCTGCCAAAATGGTGCAGGAAGACGCAGGCCATATAACCTTGATGTTTTCCACCTCCATCAACGGCTTGGCGAAAAACGTCCAGGGTTTCGTAGGAAATCACTTCCACGGCGAGGCTAAAAACTTCGGGCGTTGCTGGTTCGAGGCCTGATCAAAGCGATACGACGCCGGTCAACGCGCTCGAAACTTTTCGGGCGCGGCAGGTCGAGCGCACCCAGATGCGGAGTGAAATCGTGGATAATACTTTGAGCAGCGGACGGGAAACCGCTCAAGCGGCACGAAAGCTGCTTGCTGACTCGATCGTTTGGGACACGCACGCCGGCGTCGCTTGTCGTCCAACTTTAGATCTGAGTTTTCTCTCCCGTTGGCGCGACGGCGGAGCAACGTTCATCGGCCTCAACGTCGGATGGGACGCCCTGTCCTGGCAGGAATCTCTTCGCTGTGCGGCTCACTACCGCAGGTGGCTTGAGCTTCATAGCGATGACTACGTGATCGTCGAGCGGTTTGCCGACGTTGAACGTGCCAAACGAGAAGGCAAGCTGGCAGTTGCGCTCGATCTGGAAGGCGCCAATGCCCTCGACCAGAACATCGAAATGATTGGGGCCTATCATCGTCTCGGCGTACGGCAGATGAACTTGGCCTATAACAAGAACAACGCGTTCGCTGGTGGATGCACAGATGAAGATATCTCTCTGACGCCACTTGGTCGCGAAGCTATCGCCGAGATGAATCGTGTGGGCATGATGGTCGACGTTACCCACACCGGCTATCGATCTTCGATGGAGATCATGGAGATTTCCAAGACGCCTGTCATCTTCACACATTCCAATCCGCGAGCACTCTGGGACCACGAGCGAAACGTACGCGACGACCAGATCAAGGCCTGTGCCCGAACTGGGGGCGTGGTCGGCATCAATGGCGTCAGCAAGTACATAGCCCCAGATGAAGACTGTACGCCGGAAACCATCATCAACCACATCGATTACGTGGCGAACTTGGTTGGAGTCGACCATGTCGGCTTAGGCTTGGACGCTGTTCTTGATCCTGACGAGATGCCCAACCTGGTCAAGGAGTTTCCTAATGTTTGGCCAGCATCAGAAGCCGACCAATGGGACTATTCGTCATGGCGATTTATCCTGCCGGAGCAGCTCCCGGAGATCGCCGAGGGCCTATTGCTGCGGCAGTACAGTGAGACGGAGGTAAAAAAGATCATGGGGCAGAACTTCGCGAGGGTAGCTGCGGCTGTCTGGATTTAGCCTCTGCAATTCCGATCCTGTGCAGCAACTCATCGATGCCCGGGGTGTCATCTCGGGCAAAGGCTATGCTCGGAAACTTTATGAAGATTACCAACGTTAAGGTCACGCACGTTAACGTGCCTTTGTCGGCGCCACTATGGTGGACAGCGGGTCTCTATGGCGGCGCGTCTAAATCGATCATTGAAGTTGAGACTGATTCCGGCCTTGTAGGCTTGGGCGAAGCACCTTGGTGGCATTTTGGCGAGGTCATCAAATCCGATATTGCTCCAGCGCTTATCGGTGCCGACCCCCTCGACCTCGCGGACTGCGAAGCGCGCTGCGTGCCTCCCTGGCAGATCACTGTTAACACAGGTGAAAACGCCGCCTCGATTGCCTTTGGTGCGGTGGAACTCGCGCTTTGGGACATTCGCGGCAAGGTATTTGGCATGCCGCTCTATCGACTGCTGGGCGGCGCGGTCCGTAAGAACATTCCATTCTCGGAGTATTTTGCCTTTCGTCCCGAACAGGACGGGGCGGGTGGGGAAATGACGCCCGAAGCAGTCGTAGAGCATTGTCTTAGAATGCGCGAAGAGCACGGCTCGACCATTTTCGAGGGTAAGCTGATATTAGGCGATCCTCAGCTCGAGATCCGCACAGTGCGAATGCTGCGGGAAGCTTTGGGCGAGGGCGCACAGATCAAGCTTGACTCGAACATGCAGTGGTCCCTGACCACCGCACGCTGGGTGCTGCGCGAGATTGAGCCTTACAACATTCGCAACTACGAAGATCCGGTCGCGACATTCGAGGAGATGGCTGCGTTGCGGCAGCATTCTCGCATCCCGTTCTCGACCCACGTCCCGGATTTGCGGCGCGCCGTGGCGCTTGGCGCGCCCGACTATTTTGTCTGCAACTTCGCGGCTCTCGGAGGTCTTTCAAAGACACTGAAGTTCATCGCCGCCTGCGAAGCCATGGGCAAGGGCTTTTGGTGCTACTCTAATGACTTAGGTATCATGACAGCCGCGTACCTGCATGTCGTGGCTGCCACGCCTTGGATCACGGAGGCCTCCCAGTCGCTCTTTCGCTGGCAGGTGGGCGACATCGTTCGCGACGGTCCCTTCCGGCAGACCAATAACATGGTGCCTGTGCCGGAAGGACATGGCCTTGGCGTTGAACTCGATCCTGCGGCAATGACTCGATGGTCAAAACATTTCCACGACAACGGACCGGTTAACCACTTCTTCGATCCGAACCAGCCGGGACGGTATAGGCGTTTGCCACTGCACTAACGCCGACGTTTTGGACGAGGCGGGCTCGCGCCGCATCCCTGGCGAGGTCCTTCCAACATGGAACAAGCTAGGAGCACCCATGAATACGACCGCTGAATCTCTGCACCGAAATGCGATCATTATCGACGCGGTCTGTCCGCTGTTGGACCATCCGGAAATGATAGCCGAGTATCGGGCAGGCGGCTTGACTGCGATCGCACCGACAGTTGGTTTCTGGGACGGGACTGAGGTCACGCTGCGTAAGGTTGCAATGTGGCACAGGTTGTTGCGTGAACGTGACGATCTGCTCCTTGTCCGTACGGCCGCCGATATTCGCAGTGCCAAGGCCCTAGGCAAGATGGGCATTATTATGCATTTTCAGGGGCCCGCACCAATCGAGGACAACCTGGACCTCATCGACACCTTCAAGGTGCTAGGGGTTGGCATTATGCAGCTCGCCTACAATGTCAGAAACCGGCTCGGAGACGGCTGTGAAGAGCGTTCGGATGCGGGTCTGAGCCGATTTGGGCTGCAAGCGCTCGAGCGCATGAACCGGGTTCGTACGATTGTCGATTGCGCGCATACGGGAGTTCGCACGACGATGGATGCCATCGAACACTCCTCGGCTCCGGTCATCGTGTCCCACGCCAACGCCCAAGCCGTCCACCCGTCCGCTCGCAATCTCTCAGACGAGCTCATTAAGGCAATCGCTGCTCAAAATGGCACGATTGGAGTCGTTGGCTTCCCTGGCTTCGTGTCTGACGATAAGCGCCCCTCGATCGATCGGTTTATTGATCACATCGCCCATATCAGCAGCCTCGTAGGCCCGGAGCATGTCACGCTGGGAATCGACTACTATGCCGACCAATACCCATATGCGGATGATGCCGCTGCATTGAAGCAATACAACAAGTACGTTGCGGACAACGTTTGGACACCTAGTGCGTATCCGCCTCCACCTCACTTCTTTCCGGCCGGTATTGAAACACCTCGGACGATGCAAGCCCTGACTGAATGCCTTCTTCGGCGGCAGTTCAGCGAACAGGAAATTGTAGGCATCTACGGCGGCAATCTCCTCAGGGTCTACGAGACAATCTGGGGCAGTTGAGCTCAGGCGCCGATTCCCACCCGTGGCAAGCGGTGGATCCACAACCCTGCGAAACTGCTTCTGGGAAAGCGTATGAACCGTCGGTTCGACACGGTCGTTATCGGGGGCGGTATCGTAGGCGCGAGTGCCGCCTATTATCTGGCAAAAGCCGGTTACACGGTCGTGCTCGTCGAGAAGGGTCGCATCAGCGCTGAGCAGTCACGCCGTGGCTTGGGCATCATCGGCACACAAAGACGCGATCCGCTCGAAATGCCCCTGATGCTCGATTCCGTTGAAATTTGGCGTGGCCTCGAAAATGAGCTGGGGGATACTGTTGGCTGGAAAGAGGAGGGGCAGGTCTCGCTTTTTTCCAACGAGCGGGGGCGCCGGCGTTCCGAGGCTTTCCTGGCAGTTGCAAAACAATTTGGGCTGACAACGCAGCTTCTTGAGCCAAACGAAGTAGTCGGCCTGCTCCCTTACGCTCAGCCTCAAGGCCGGCTTGGCGCACTGTATACGCCCGCTGACGGAAGTGCGGACCAGGAGCTGGCAACCACAGCCTTTGCGCGAGCAGCCGCGCGCCACGGTGCCGTGATCTGGGAGAACACTGCCGCACGCTCCATCGATGTATGGGGAGAGGTTGTCTGTGGGATTGACACCGAGCGCGGCCGTTTGGGCTGTCAGAACATCGTCGTTGCAGCGGGATGTTGGACCAGCCTCTTGTTGAAGCCGTTTGGCATTGCACATCCGAGTTTCTGGGTCCGGGGCTCTGTCGGCCGGTATCCAGTCGTGCCGTATGAGACGAAGCTTGCCGTTTCCTGCGACGAATACGCTTATCTCCAAGAGGCAGACGGGCGCCTTACGCTCGCCGCCGTCGCCGCGCCGGTGCACGATCTAATGCTCCACAGCCGCCTCAAGCTCCTTAGGCTTCACCAGCTCAAACAGAATAAAATCAAGCTCGAGTTAGGCAAACCGATGGTCCGCAGTCTCATGGGCGAATTCAATGATTTTACGACTCACCGGACACTCGATCCGGCCCCTGATGTGACAGGTTTGAAGCGTGCTGCTGCAGCCTTCCAGGCGGAACATCCCGTAATTGGCTCAATTCAATACCAGCGATCCTGGGCTGGCTATATGGATTACACTCCCGACGGTCTCCCAATCATCGAGGCTGTGGCCGAGCCCAGGGGTCTATTCGTCGCTGCAGGCTTCGGTCGTCACGGCTTCGGCATTGCACCAGCCGTCGGTCGGTCAATTTCCGATCTGATCACCAAGGGCGCTATCGACCGAGATCTTACGCCGTTTAGCTCTCGCCGATTTACGTTATGACTGAATCAAACTTTGAGCAGGGTACACGATGAGGCCCATTTATGACTGCGTTATCGCCGAGGGCCCCGCAATTTTACGCGTTGAGGGCGCGCAGTCCCAAACGGTGCACTCCATTTGCCATAGCTTAAGACGCAGATGCCCACCGCCGGCTGAGTTTTGACAAATGAACCTTCCAACGTGATAAGACGCCGGGCGAAAAAGACGCCGGCATAGGCGCCCATATGTTAGGTGGCTGGGGACTGCCGAATGGCATTTCGATTCATACATACGGCCGATATTCATCTTGACTCGCCGTTGCGTACCCTCGCAATGCGCAACCCCGACCTTGCCGAACTTGTCGGAGACGCAAGCCGTCAGGCATTTGTCTCGATCGTGGATCTCTGCCTTGCGGAACGTGTCGATGCCCTGGTCATTGCCGGCGATCTCTATGATGGCGACCAGACGTCGATGAAAACGGCGCGGTTTCTGGCGTCACAGATGACACGACTTCACCAAGCCGGCATCAGGGTTTTCAAGATCCGTGGCAATCATGACGCCATGTCGCGGATATCGAAGCAGCTCGTGTTCCCTGACACGGTCACGATTTTCGGCGGCCGTCCCCAGTCAGTGCTGCAGACAGCAGGCGGGCTCGACGTCATGTTCCATGGCTTGAGCTTTGCCAGCCCCAAGGCACCGGAAAGTCTGCTGCCAAAGTACCCTGCTGGCCGTGAAGGCGCGGTCAATGTCGGCATCATGCATACGAGCCTGGCCGGATCGCCCGGCCACGACGTCTACGCTCCCTGCAGCGTCGCTGACCTGCACAGCCATGGCTTCGACTACTGGGCCCTTGGGCACATCCATATCCGCCAAGTCCACCCCGGGGCGAGCACCGTGGTGATGCCAGGAATTCCACAGGGCAGGGACATCAACGAGGCCGGAGAGAAATCCGTCACCCTGGTGACGATACGGGACGACCGCACCATAGAGATCGAGGAAAGGCTGACCAGTATCGCGCAATTCGAGCGGGTGAACGTCGACCTGACCGAAACGGTGGAATGGTCCGAAGTTGTCGGGCGAATCCGCTCTGCGCTTGAAGATGTGCGCGCCTTCGTCAGGTCCCGTCATGTTGTGGTCCGTCTCGGCCTGACCGGGGCGTCACCTATATCCTGGGCGCTGATCCGTGACCGCGACCTACTGCTCGCAGAAGCTGAGCAGGTCGCGGAACAGATGGGGGACACCTGGGTGGAGAAGCTTCAACTTAACGTTTCTCCATACGCAGCCGAAGCATCCGAGGGCGTCGCTGATCCGATTTTCGAACTCGCTCAATCCATGCGCGCCGATGCCAGCTCGGAAGCTTTCCGCGCTGAGGCGAGGGCGTTGGTCCAGAAGATGATCGCGGATCTTCCGCCTGACGGGCGTGATTTCGCCGGCAAAGACGAGGCTGAGCTGGAGTTGTTCCTCGACAGGGTGCTTGCCAACGGTGCCGACCTGGTCACCGCCCGCCTCAAGGCCGGTGGGTCAGAATGAGGCTCCGGCGACTTGATCTCGTTCGCTATGGCAAGTTCACCGACAGGGCGATCGACTTCGGGCCAAAACCGGAATCCGGTCCCGACCTGCATATCGTGTTCGGCCTGAACGAAGCCGGCAAGTCGACCGCGCTTTCCGGCTATCTCGATCTGCTGTTCGGCATCGAGGAACGCAGCCGCTACAATTTCCTGCACGAATACGGCGCGATGCGCATCGGCGGTGTGCTCGAACTCGGCGGCGCTGAGCACACGTTCACACGCACGAAGCAGCGCACCAACTCATTGCTGAACGCGACTGGCCAACCGGTCAGCGAGATGGCGATATCAGCGCATCTCGCCGGGCTGTCTCGCGACGCATACGAGACCATGTTCTCGTTGGACGACGAAACGTTGGAAGCAGGTGGAAAATCGATCCTGGAGTCGCGCGGCGACCTGGGCAAGCTGCTGTTCACGGCCAGCGCCGGCCTCGGGCACGCAAGCGATACATTGAGCGTGCTGGAGGCCGAAGCGGACAGGCTCTATCGCAAGCAGGCACATGGAACCGAGCTTGCGCTGCTCAAAAAGCGACTTGCGGAACTGAAGTCCGGGAAGGAGGCGATCGACACTTTGGCGTCGACGTTCGAAACTCTCGAGACAGAGCGTCTGGACGCGACGGAAAAATACGACCGCTCCATCGCCGAACGGTCGATGCTGTCGGCTCGGCTCGATACGATCGCAAAGTATCTTCGCGCGATCCCGATCCTTGCTGATATCCGACGTAAGGAAGCCCAACTGGCCGAGTTGCCCGAGATCGCTTCACCGTCACGGACCTGGACCGGCAGTGTCGCCGACATGATCGAGGCCGACGCCAGTCTGAGAACGCGGCTGTCCGCGAGCGTGGACGAGCTTAAGCGGGTGACGACGAAAGTCGCATCGGTCGATGTGGACGCGGTCATTCTTGCGATTTCCGAACGGGTTCGCGGCCTAGCTGACCGCAAGGTGCGCCACGTCTCAGCCGGCCTGGACTTACCAAGTCGCAGGACGGAGCTGCAAATCCTCGACAATGCCGTGGCGAGTTGCCTTGCCGCCCTTGGAAGGACCTCCGAGCCAGACCCTGCCATATTGCTTTTGCCTGCTGCAACCATTGGTGCTGTTCGCACCATGGTCGAGCAGCGATCCGGGATCGTTACCAGCGTGCGCGTCGCGCGCGACGAGGCTGCGGCAGCTGCTGATGCCCTTCAGGCGGCACGCGAGCGGGTCGGCGAAGAACGGGCCGTGCCCGAACCTGCCAGGGCAAGGCTGGTTTCGGCTTGGTCTACGGCAAAGGCCAGCGGGTACATGAAGGAGATCAAGGCGGCACGCGAAGCCGCCGATGCCGGTGCAATTCTATGGGAGGCCGCGATCGCGCGCTTGCACCCCTGGTCGGGCGACGCTCAGGCACTGGCCAGGGTCGCCATTCCCAATGCTGCGCGGCTTGGCGCATGGAAGGCGCTGGTAGCGGAGCTGAGAAAAAGCAGGGCCGTCCTTTCCGAACGTCTTGTCGAGCACCAGGGCAATCACGATTTGCTGTCAGCACAGCTGGATGCCCTTCGTGCCTCGGTCGATGTAAACGACGACGAAGCGGCCGCCGCCGCTCGGCGCGCCCGGGACGAGGCCTGGGCGCGGCATCGCGATGACCTTACTGGCGAAACGGCGGACGAGTTCGCGGCAGCACTGGCTCGAGATGACAGTGTTGGAGCAGGCCGTCTGGCCAACGCGCGGGAGCTCGTTGAGATTCGCACGGCAAGCCGCAGCCTCGCTGAAACCGCAGCCACCATCACACATGCGCAAGACCAACTTGCACGCAACGGCTCAGATCGGGAGGCCGTGCTCTCGGAAATTCGCGCAGCGGCAAGTGACCTGCTTAGAGAGTGCCAGGAAACTTCTCCCGAACGGCTGATCGAACTGATCGAGGACCGCATTGCTGCCCGGATCGAAGCGCTCGCGGCCTGGGATGAGATCGAGCTTGCCCGCAAGAAAGCCGAGCGGGCGGTTGATGAGAGAGACCAAATACGCCTGGAGCTGAGCGGGGCGCTAACAAGCGTCGGCGTCGGTTCAGATCCTGGCAACAGCCTGGGGACGGTCATGGCCGTGGCAGAGCTGTTCCTTGAGAGACAATTCAAGGTGGACGCTGAGCGCACCGAGGCGCTCAAAACAGTTGGCGCACGGCAAGAGGATTTGGCCGCCAGGCGTCGAGCCGTCGACGTGGCAGAGCGGCGCGAGGATGAATGGCTGGCCGGCGTTGCCGAAGCGCTCAAGGGCACCTGGCTCGAGAGCGGCATCTCGGCGCCCGGCGTCGGCGGCGTCCTCGATCAATTGGCTGAACTGTCAAAAAGTCTTCAAGACCGGGACGCCATGCAGGTCCGAATAGAGAAGATGGAGGCCGACAGGGACAATTTCTTGGTCGAGGTT
The DNA here is from genome assembly GCF_042431665.1 of Mesorhizobium kowhaii. Lineage (NCBI taxonomy): Bacteria > Pseudomonadati > Pseudomonadota > Alphaproteobacteria > Hyphomicrobiales > Phyllobacteriaceae > Mesorhizobium > Mesorhizobium kowhaii. The sequence continues at coordinate 2,717 of NZ_JBHLYT010000090.1, read as the reverse complement.
ACCGCCGTTGCAGCCCTAGCGGGCGACGTGGCGGACAACGAAGAACCGGAGCAGCTAGCGATCCAGCTTGCCGAGCGCCTGGAGCGCGCTGAACGCACGCGCGAGGCGAAGGCAAATCTCGTCAATGATCTACAGCGCCTGCAGGAAGCGCGTGAAATTCTCGATGCCGAGATTTCGGCACATGAGCGCCGCAAAAACGAGGTCCTGAGCGTCTTTGGCGTGGCCACGCTATCCGAAGTCGTGCAACGCGACGAACTGCTGCGTGACAGGGATCGCCTGCGCACAACCGTGGCCGAACTTGAGGAGCAGGTGTCGTCCGAGCTCGCGGTGGAAGGGTTCGAGCAGGCGCGTTCGATAATGGATGCTGTCGATCTCGACAGTTTTGCAATCGAGAAGGCTGAGGCCGAACAAAGGCTTCGCGCTTCTGACGAGGCGATACAGCAGCAGCTCATTCGACAGACGCGCGCGACCGACAAGCTGGACGCCATTGGCGGCGACAGCGCTGTTGCCCGAATAGATGCCGAACGGCGCACCGTCCTTCTGGAAATCGAGGAAAAGGCCGTCCGCTACATCGAGCTGAAACTGGGTGTCATGTCCGCCGGAAATGCCCTGCGTACCTACCGCGAACGTCATCGCTCCGGCATGATGGCGCGGGCATCCGACGCTTTCGCGCTCATGACGCGCGGCCAGTATTCCGGCCTGACAACTCAACCTGTGAAGGGTGGGGAAGTGCTCATCGCGTTGCAGCGCGATGGGCAATCCAAGGTCGCCGACGCGCTGTCAAAGGGCGCGCGCTTTCAGCTCTATCTGGCCCTGAGGCTTGCGGGGTACTACGAGTTTGCGCAGTTTCGGCCCTCCGTGCCCTTCATCGCAGACGACATCATGGAAACCTTCGACCATGTCCGTTCCGAGGAGGTCTTCAGGTTGTTTGGCGAAATGGCAAGTGCCGGTCAGGTGATCTATCTCACGCATCACCAGCACCTATGTGAGATCGCCAAGGCTGTTGTGCCGAGGGTAGCGATTCACGAACTTGAATGAGACTGGACTTTGGTCGATCCGTTAGGCCCGGCGCTCGGCGGCATTCTCGTCGCCTCCTTTGGACCGGTGACGGCCTTCGCTCTCACCACCTCAGCTATCTGTCGCCACTTTGCGCCATATGGCGCTGCAAGTGGAATGTTCGCTCTTCACCTCTGCCGCGCGAGTCGATGGCAACGGCGATCCATGACAGGGTGCGCTTCACGGCGATGTCGTCGGAATTCAAGGCGGCGACCGCGCGCGGAACCCTGTTTGGCTTGACGAGCATTTCGATACTCGCGCTACTGCCTCTGGTCGCTCGCGATCAGTTGGGCGGGGGACCGATCGGCTACGGCATCCTGATGGCTAGCTTCGGGGCGGGCGCTTTTCTTGCCGGCATCTGCAACAGTTACTTCAGGCGGATTACCAACCGGAAAGACCTCCGCCGCAAACTTGAGCATCGGCGGATGATCCAACGAATCAATCTTGCGCGACGACCGCAGCACTCGATAGTTGGCTATGCATCGCCGCTAAGGAGTAAGTGTTCGTTCGAGTTATTCATCTGCGTTACTGCCTTTGCACCAGTTTGGAAGTGATTGAGGCTATTATCGTCTTGGAGCTCAATCACTGCGCAGAATTTTCGCTTCTAACGCCGCCACAACGAAAGCCCGTCTGGCAACCAGCGGGTGGGCTTCGCCACGCAGAACCTGAAGGCATGCATCCATAGCCAGTTTCCGCTTCTTCGTCTGATCCTGGAAGCTCCGGAGCAGAATCGTGGCCGCGTCGTTCACATCGAAAATGACGCGCTCACGGTCATGTCGGCCAACTTGCACCACCACGGGTCGGACGAACTTGCTCGACATCCAATTACACCCTCAATACCGAGCTTGGTGCGGTCTGAGCCATGACGCCGGGTCGTTTCATACATGTATTGCCGAGGGCCGAATAGGGCCAGCAGACCTGGCCGGCCTTCACACTTCGTGCGCCAGCCACGTGGCGCAAACTCTGCTGCAATGCCGGCGCTTCTGGCGGCGGGCGGGGATGCCGGCAGAGGTAGAGGGCGGGCGGGCCTGCGGCGGCGGGTGAAGGTCCGGGAGAGAGGCTCCCGGCGTCCGCCGCGGAGCAGCAACCATGACACAATTGGAAATTCAAGCGCCTACGCGCGACGCGCGCGTCGGCTACAAGGTCGACGTCAGCCGCGGCCAACGCATCGGTCGCGTATCGTCGGAATGGTTCAACAGGCCTTCCGACGAACGGTACCTGTCCCTGACCGATCTCCACAATTCGGTGAAGAGGCGGTCCGAGCGTAGCCGCACGCGCATCGTCGAAAGCGAGGCGATCCGTGTCGAAGCCAGCCGCGACGATGCCGAACGGCTCACGCTGATCCTGCCCGATGCGAATGCCCCGGTCGTGCCCACGCATTGGAGTTTTGGCCAGCTCGCGAGCCTGGTCGGCGCCCCCGCGAATTATCTGCGCCAGCTCCCCGCGCCGCTTGCCGGCATCAATCTCCAGTACGGCCTGACCTCGCACCGGGCCGAACAGGTGAAGACGCTGGAGATCGAGAACGGCCGCCTCGAACTGCGGGCGGTAACCGGTCCTGACTATGGCAGTTATCTAAACAGTCAAGCTGTCTCACCGGCTTTTCATTGATCCCTTTCCATCGACGCCGAGCCTGACGCCGCCCGCAAGCGGTGGCGATCTCG
>NZ_JBHLYT010000089.1:0-1703 GCF_042431665.1 Mesorhizobium kowhaii | reverse complement strand
GAAGCCAACCAGGGCTTCGCACAGCGGATCGATCCGTGCGTGCTTTGCTCCTATGAGATCGATTGTGACGACATCGCGGATCTGACAACGCAAGAGGGGAGGGGAGAGTTTTCTGTGACGCTCGAAGAGATGGCCTGTGCCTGGGCGACTGCTCTCAGCGACGGAGAGCGCCCGGCGTCCTGGTCCATCTACGACCGGTTGCGACCTCGAAATATTGCCGGCATTGTGGTCCCAAGTTTCGCGCCGAGCGCCGAGATGGAGGATCGCAACCTGGTCCTTTGGGACTGGGGTCCGGATCTGCCGCACAAGGTAACCGTATTCGACCCGAGCGGCCGGTTGCCGAAGGACCAGCTATCTTGGCTATAAAGTGCTCTTGGGATCCGAAGGGCAGGGGAGGGCGCTTGCAGCCTACAGTCCACTGGCCTTGGTGAGATTGACACGAAACCGGTCGCGTCGGCGCTGATATTTTCGGGTCATTTCCGCGGAGGCGTGGCCGAGCTGCTTTTGCACGTAGCGCTCATCAACCTCGGCCGAGGAAGCAAGGCCAGCGCGCAACGAATGGCCCGAGAATTTTGTCGCGCGATCGCCTTCGGACAGGTCGCCGCGGACACCAGCGGCGAGAGCGGTGCGCTTGACCAGCCGCGCCACTTCCTGGTCGTTGAGCCGCTCGGCGCCCACTTTTTTGCCTTGCCCTGCCACCCTGCGAAAGAGGGGGCCATGGCCGATCCTCGCCAATTTGAGCCAGGTCTGCACCGCGACAACCGGGCAGGTGGCATCGGCCGAGCCGCGGCCGATTTCGACCTCGCGCCAGCCGGTCTTTCCGCGCAAGGTCACCAAAATCCCTTTGTCGGGAAAGAACTCGATCCAGCCGGAAGAATCCTCGGTCTGATCGCGGCCGACGTCGAGACCGACGATTTCGGAGCGGCGCAGGCCGCCGGCGAAACCCAGGAGCAGCATGGCGCGGTCGCGCAAGCCGCGTAAGCCGGCCCGGTCCAGCGTCTCGAGCATGGCAATCAGGTCTTCCGGCAGAATGGCTTCCTTTTGCCGGGGAGGGCAGGCATGGCTGTTTCGGATGCCGGCCAGCACGGTGGCGATATGCCGGTCTTTCCTGTCCAGCGGCTGGCCACGCTGAGAGAAATTCCAGGCCAGCGCCGAAAGCCGCCGCTCGATCGTCGACACGGATTTCTTATCCCCTCCCGACCCCGAGGCTTGCGCGGTGATGTAAAGGCCGACGACCTGCGGATCGGGCGGCAACACATCGAGGTGCTGGCGGCGCGCCCAGGCGCAAAAATGCTTCCAGTCGGCGGCGTAGGCGCGGCGGGTGTTGGACGAGCTTGCTGCCTCGACGTATTTTCGCGCATGATCGGCCAGTGTTTCCAGATGAGCCGGAAGGCCAACAATTGGCTGCGCGCCCGGTGCCGTGTTCTCCCCCGAACAGTCGTCTGACGGCTGTCCCATGGCGAGAACGACATCGATGATATCGGGGAGATCGTCGGCGACCGCCTCTGCTGGCGAATGATCGATGACGGCGGCCGTGCCGTGGGACGGTCCGGAGGTCGGGTCGACGTGGTTTTCCGACTTCTGCGCGACGAAAACGGCTGTCGTTCGCGTTTGGTCAACGGACGGCAAGTTATTGGTCTGGCGCGAATCATCTTCGGAGTTCATTGGCGGATTCTAGCCGAATCAGCGTATTTTTCGTAACA
>NZ_JBHLYT010000088.1:0-8298 GCF_042431665.1 Mesorhizobium kowhaii | reverse complement strand
CCTTGCGACAACGGCCGTCCAGAACACTATTGGCTCGGGCAGCGATACCCTCTCCGGCTTCGAGAACCTGATCGGCTCGGCATTCGGCGACACGCTGACGGGCAACGGTTCTAACAACAACATATCCGGTCTTGCAGGAAACGATGCAATCAACGGCGGAGCAGGCGCAGACATCCTCATCGGAGGTATTGGAAACGACCGATTTGTCTTCAACGCAGTTGCAGATAGCAATCCATCGAGCTGGGATACGCTAAACGACTTCCAGCATGGGGCCGACAGCATCGATGTGTCGGCAATTGACGCCAACAGCTCTGTGGGAGGCAATCAAGCTTTTGCGTTCGGAGGCCAGAATAGTAGTATTGTCGCCCACGCATTAACGTGGTTTGAGTCCGGTGGCAACACGGTCGTCCAGGCAGATGCAAACGGAGATAATATAGCAGATTTACTATTCGTATTAGTTGGAAATAATTTGAGTATTAATTCATCTGATTTTATTTTGTAGTGATAAACTACGAAATAAAAAGTTAAATGTGTGGATATCGACGCTAATTCTCTGGGCGTTGACTGCGCCGTTTGCCGTCGAGCGCCTCCGTGCCCATTGAGACCGGTAGCCCTTTTGCTGCCAGGGAGATCGTCTGCGTCCGGATGACAGTCTGGCTGTCAGCGTCGCAGTCTTGGCGGATGCTTCCTACAAGTCGTCCGACAGACTGTATGGAGCCCTGACGGACGCCGCGTTCTGACTTCGGCCGATGGCTCAAACACTCGAAGGCGCTCGCCTTTCGGTTAACTCGGCCGATCGGGCCGCACGCCTACCCATAGCAGCGCCACGGCCCGCTTTGGTCCTCTTTACTATGGCTATCAAAAGAATCGCAGCCGATAGCGTGACGACCTCGCATGATATATAAAGATTGTCTAATGTGCGTGCTGTTCGCCGGGGGGCAATTTCGGGCATGTCCAGTTCTACAAACCGAAAGGTGCTATCGCGGAGCGTGGTCGAAATGGGCCTCTTCTCCGCGGTGATGAACACGCTCGTGCTAATCCTGCCGCTCTACATGCTGCAGGTATATGATCGGGTTTTGCCCGCAGCCAATTTGGACACTCTCACCTACCTGACCTTACTCGCGCTTTCGTCGCTTTTGCTTTTCGGAGTGCTCGAAGTCGTGCGGGGCGTGTATGCAAGCCGACTCGCCGCGCGACTGGATGTCTCTTTGGGTGCATCTTCTTTTCTCGCGGCGATGAGTGGCCCCCGCGCTGGACTCGGCGACGTCCAAGCCTTGCGGGACTTAGCCACCCTGCGAGGTTTCATCGCTTCACGAACGATTTTCTTTCTCTTCGACCTTCCTTTTGGGCCAATCTTCGTGGGCCTGCTTTATTTCATCCACCCGTTGCTCTTCCTTGTAACGGTCGTCGGAGCGATTCTCATGGTCTCCATCGCCGTGCTGAACCAGGCCGCGAGTTCGCGGCCTGGCAAGGAGGCGGCAGAGAACCTTAGCGCCGCAATGAATTCGGCGCAGGCCTTCGCCCGAAACTTCGAAACGGTTCGCGCGCTCGGCATGGTGTCCAACGCGATAGAGTTCTGGGGCACTCGTTTTTCCGGCTCGCTGCACGCCTCCGATGGGCTCGCTCGCACCAACGCATTTTACGGCGGTGTGTCCCGCACCACACGATCGGTACTGCAAATCGCGATATTGGGCGTCGGCGCTTATCTGGTTCTGCATAACGAGATGACCGCCGGTATGATATTTGCGTCGTCGATGATTTCGGCGCGCGCCTTGCAACCTCTTGATCAGATCATTGGAAGTTGGCGGCAGGTCATCGACGCCAATCTTGCATGGAAGCGGCTTTCAGCTGCCCAATCAAGGTCCGCACCAAAGGAAAATGTTGCATTGCCAACGCCTCAAGGGGCGTTGAGCGCAGATCAAATAGTCTATCATCTTCCGGGTTCGGCCGACGGGTCGCTGCCGCTGATAAAACGCTTGACCTTTGAAGTAGGCGCCGGCGAAACAGTCGCGATCGTGGGGCCAAGCCAGGCTGGAAAATCGACGCTGGCGCGCCTCATAGTCGGTGCCATTGAGCCCCGTTCGGGGGCAATCCGCATCGATGGCGGCGACATTCGAAGCTGGGATCCGGAGGAACTCGGCCGTCATATTGGCTATCTTCCGCAGGATGTAGAACTTTTCCCAGGGACCATCGGCCAGAACATCGCGCGTTTTGAGCCAAATGCGCCTGATGAGAAATTGATTCAAGCAGCGCAGCAGGCGCAGGTGCATGAGCTTATCCTGGGTCAGAGGGATGGATATTCGACGGTGATCGGCCCGACCGGCGTTCGCCTCTCGGGTGGCGAGCGTCAGCGCATTGGGCTTGCGCGCGCCTTTTACGGCGATCCCAAGGTCCTGGTTCTCGACGAGCCCAATGCAAATCTTGATTCCGACGGCGAAGCCGCACTCGAGCGGGCGATCATCCAGGCGCGTTCGCGAAAAACGACCGTGCTTGTCATAACCCATCGTCCCTCCCTCGCTTCCAAATGCGATCGTATACTCATGCTGCGCAATGGCCAGGTCGAGATCTACGGTTTGACCAAGGACGTGCTCGACCAACTTGCCCAGCGACGGGGTCAAGCGGCGACGGCTGCGGCCGCTCAGTCACATGACAACGAAGGAGTGGTGCCTTTCCCGTCACCCGCTCGCGTGGAGGTAAAAGTCGCTAATGACGGTTCCTAGCCAACCCATTCGGACGGGCGCCAAGACGTATCGCTGGCAACGCAACGTCGATACGAGCACAGATCGGATCACGCTGGCGGGGTATGGAAGCGTGGCCGTTTTCTTGCTCGGCTTTGGATTCTGGGGAGCTATGGCACCGATTGCCGGAGCAACGATCGCGCCAGGTGTTGTCGCAGCAGCCGGGCAGAATGTCATGATCCAGCACCTCGAAGGAGGTGTGGTCAGCATCATCAAGGTGCGGGAGGGCGACAGGGTAAAGAGAGGCCAGGCCCTGATCGTGCTCGATCCGACGGTGGCGCAGTCCCAGCTCAACCGCGTTCTCAAGCAGTGGGTTGCACAAAAAGCCGAAATTTCTCGGCTCGAAGCAGAGCGGGACGGCCTTGAGAAAATTGTCTTGTCCAGTGACCTGGGAGCCTATTCAGGCGCTTCCGAATATAGCGGTGTCTTCGGAGAGCAAGACAAGGAATTTCAGGCGCGGCTAGCGCGTTATGGTGCGGAACAGGGGATTCTGAAGCAAAGGGTAGCAGCTCTTCAGGACGCCGTTGTCGGGTTAAAGGCTCAGAAGGAGGCAGCAGAAAATCAGCTTGCGATCGTCCAAGAGGAGACGGAAAGAAAAAAAGACCTGCTGAAAAAAGGACTCACGAATCGTTCCGAATATACCGATCTTCTGCGCAGCACTGCCGAGCTGGTCGGCCAGGCAGGATCTCTGGAAGCGCAGATTGCCAGCTCCGCGACCCAGACCGTAGAAGCGCGCCAGCAGATAGAACGGCTTACGACCAGCCGGGTCGAGGATGCCGTCACGGAACTGAACAAAGCCCGGGCACAGGTCGCGGACCTCGAGGAACAAATCAACGCTGCTCGATCGGTCCTGGAGCGGACGACCATCCGGGCGCCGGTGGACGGCATCATCGTCCGATCGCTTTACAATTCCGAAGGCAGCGTCATCCGAGCAGGGGAGGTGGTGATGGAGCTTCTGCCGACCACGAACGAACTCATCGTCGAGGCCAGGATAAAGCCCGAAGACATTGACTCAATCCGGGTGGGGCAGGACGCAAACATGATGTTCACGGCACTCAACGCGCGCACAACCCCGAAAGTGCCCGGGAAGGTGTTCTACATTTCGGCGGACCGGCTGATAACACCCAGCACGGGACTGCCTTACTTCACTGTCCGGCTTAAAATGGCCGACAAGCTGCCACCGCAGGTCAAGCCCGAGCAGATCTATCCCGGCATGCCGGTCGAAACGTTCATCTCAACCGGCGAACGAACGTTCCTGGCTTATCTGACCAAGCCCCTTGTGGACTCGTTCCAGCGCGCCTTCCGGGAGAGATAGAGCAATTCCAGGAAAAGTGGGAAACGGTTATCCCGGGAAAAGCGCGTAGCGCTTTCCCTGGGGAAGTGTGTCAAAACAAAGAGATAGAGTGGTTCGCCGTTTCCCTGAAACAGTGAACCGCTCTTGGCCGGCCCCATCTCCCTGATATCGGAAGCTCGGATGTGAAGCGGGCGCCGGATTGATCCGGCGCCCGCTATCACATTTGAGCCTGCGGCCTTCAACGTCAGACGAAGTGGAAGTCGTCCGCCGGATTATAACCAACCACTGTCCGCCCAGTGCCGTCGTCGGCTACGGTGAAGCTGTCTGCATAGTAAGCGCCAACAATGTGGAGCGTGGCATCATGGGTGCCGTCCGAAACGGTCAACGTTCCCCCATTTCCATCCTGGTTTGCCTGATAGACAGCGGATGTTCCGGTGCCGTACCAGATATCCCCGAGGTCTACTTTGTCATCATTGGTGATGCCGGCGATGCTGCCACTGAAATCGAATGAATCGTTCAGCCGCAATGTGCCAGCCGCATCCGTCCCGAAAATGACGTCTGCGGAAGAGGCGGCGTGAAACTCCAGTTGCGACATGTTTCCGATGATGGCATCGCCGTCGCCGGTAACCTGCCCGCTGATTGCGATGTCACCGCCATTGGCCCAGATCAGTCCGGAGTTGGCGACGGCACCGTTGATTGTCAGGCCACCCGACCCCGTCGCCTCCAGCGTTCCCGAGTTGACGACCGTGCTGCTGCCGGTATCGATAACCAGCGCATGGGTGCCGGTGGCGATGATCGTGCCCTGATTGTTCAGACCGAGCAGACCGCCGCCGAGTTGGCCGGCGCCGGAGATGGTGTTGTCGACATTGGTTAAGGTGACGTCGGCAGCTGTCCCGGAGATCACGTTCGTATCGCTGTCGGAAAGGACGATCTGTCCCCCGCCTTGCAGCGTGATGCCGTGCTGGATCAGCTGCAGCAGCGTGTCGTTGCCGGCCGAGTCGAGCGAGATAAGGCCGGTATTGTTGATTGTACCGCTCAGCGGCAGCAGCGCGCCGTCACCGATCGTCATGGTCCCGGCATTGTTGACCACCGGCGTCTGGTCGAAGACAAAATTGCTTCCGGTAAGCGCGCTCGAATGCACGCCGTCGAGCGTGATCGATTGGCCATCCGCAAGTGTGATCATCGCATTGCCGTTACCATCGTCGGCCATATGCGCCTGGACGTCGGCGAAGCTCGCGAAACCGGAATAGCCGATGAGATCGATATGGTCCGCGGCCGTGTCGAAGCTGTGCACCGTGTCATTGCCAATCGGCTGCGAGAAGACGAAGAGGTCGTTGCCGTGCGAGCCGGTCAGCACGTCGTCGCCGGACCAGGCAAAGATCGGCGAACCCGGCGCGTAGGCTTCGACATTGTCGGAAACCAGCTTGGCCCCCGTGTTGCCATCCGCTCCCGTCCAGGTCTCGGCGATGTTCAGCACGACCGCACCCGCAAACCCGGTTGACGAGGTGATCGCCAGGGAACGCACATCGTTTGTTTGCACGGTCCAGTTGCCGTCGCCATTGTTCGTCCCCGCGTTCAGGCTCCAGCCTGAGGGAACGCCGGTGACCGTGAGCGTGATCAGGTCGTTCGGATCCGCCGAAGGGTCGGTCAGAGCCAGGTTGATGGACTCTCCAGCAACGCCTGCCGGCTTGACATGCGTGTTGGTGATCAGGGTTTGCAGGCTGGTGCCGCCGCTCGTCAGCGTCACGCCTGAAAGGTCGACCAGGATGTCATTTGCGGGGTTCTGGGTTGCCCCGACTTGTTCATAGACATAAGTGTGGGCCACGCCATTGATGGTTGCGGAGAACGCCACCGTCGCACCGGCATTTCCAATATCGTTATTCTTCAAATATTGAACGACTGCCGCAACGCGCGAGGTGTCGGTCCCGTCCAAGCTTAGCGCGGCACTATAGGCGTCCGCGTCGTCGAAGGTAACCATGCCGTTAGAAATCGTATGTGATTTCACGGTTTGACCGCCGATGGTCAAAGTGGAGTTCGCACCGTCAATATTGGTGCCGGTTGCCGCGGCGGGTGCGCCTTGCAAATCGAGGAAATCGGCAGCTCCGACGAAGTCGGTAATGACGTCATATCCGGTGACGGTCCCGGCATCGCCGCTACCGCCGATGGTCGCCAAGGACTGCGCACTGTTGATGATAAACGTGTCGGCGCCTCCGCCGCCTGTCATTGTGTCCGCATCGAGCCCGCCGGTAATGGTATCTGCCGCGGATCCGCCGATCAGCACATTGGCGCCGCTTGAGCCGGTCAAGGTCATCACGCCGGACGAAAGGCTCGCGTCGATGTTTTCCATGCCGTCGACAGTGGTATTGGCGGCGGTTGTTTGGTTCGCATTCGCTAGGTTGATCGTGGCTGACGTCGTCTGAATGAGCTTGAGCGTGTCACTGTCTATGCCGGCCGCCGCCGCTGCGGCGTCGCCATGGATCACGACCTGTCCGCTTCCAGCGTTTACACCTACCTGGTAGACAATGATGTCGTTTCCACTGCCTCCAATGTAGGTGCCACCACCTGCCTTGCCTATGATGATGTCGTTTCCTCCGGCTCCATCGAAGTTGTCCTTGTTGCCGGTGCCTATCATAATCTCACCAGCAGAGGTCCCGACAATGGTGTTTCCACTGCTACCACGATTGTCGATGGTCACGGTCGCCACCGACCCTGAGGCCGTTCCGTCTGTCACTTGGTATTGGAAAGAACCCGCCATGTTACCGTCATCGTTGAACGTGACAAATCCGTTGTTGCCCGTACCTGCGGTGTGTCCTGCTGTTCCACTTGTTGCGCTTCCAACGCTTCCAGCGAGCACGTCAAGAGTGGGGTTGTCCGGATCCGTATCGTTCGCGACCAGCGCCCACTCGGGAATATCAAACGACTGATTATTCCCCGCACTGGTGATAACGAGGTCGGCCACGGTTGCCGGCGCATCGTTGGTGCCGTTGATCGTCACCGTCACCGTCTGGGTATCGGACACGGCATGGTTGTCAGTGCTTTGCACGGTGTAGGTCAGCACCAGTGACTGTCCTGCCGCCAGATAGTTGAATGCCTGGGTGCCCGAGTTGAACGTCCAGCTCAGATTGTGGGTGTCAGCGGGATCCGCGGCAAGGCCCGAGATCGGCGTCACACTCAGCATCGCCAGCAGCTGTGCGTTGGTCAGCCCAAGTCCGGCAATGGCGCCCGAGGCTACGACTGTCGCCACACTCGAACTCACGGTATCAGCGATGTCCGGATCATTCACAGTGAGCGTGCCGCTGGTCGACAGTCCCGCGTTGGCCTCGTTCAGTGCGGCGGCGGCACTGTCAGCTGCTCCTGTCGCCACAATATGGATGTCGGGCGCGTCGTTGGTTCCGGTGATGGCGAAGTTCACCGCGGTGCTGGCGGTGCCGGAGCTGCCGTCCTTGACGTAGACGGTGAAGTTGTCACTGACGCCGGCGCCCTGCGCCAATCCATTGGTGTCGGTGTCGGCGTTGTCGAGCGCATAGCTCACCACGCCTGTGCCGGTGGTCAGTGTGGCGGTGCCGTAAATGCCAGTTGTGGTGTAGGTCACCCCGCCATTACTGGTCGCCCAGCCATGGGTGGTCAGTGCGGTGCCGTCGTAGACAGCCGCGTCACCAGCGTCCACATCGCCCTTGGTCAATGCGATGCTGGCCGCAGCCGTGCCCGCCGTGCCAAAACCGGCTTCCACCAGCTGCACGCTCTGTGGGCCAGCGGTGACGGTCGGGTTTTCGTTGGTGCCGGTCACCGTGATCTGCAGCGTCGTAGTGTTCGACACCGCATTGGATGGATCCTTGTCGGTGTAGGTGAACGTGTCTACCGCTGTGACCCCAGAAGCGAGGCTGTTGGCGGTGTCCGCCACGTAGCTGTACGAGCCGTCGGCATTCAGCGTGAGGTGACCGTAGGTGCCTGCGAGCGAGCTGCCGACTCCCACGCCCTGCGTTACTGCGCCGCCGCCCGCGACCACACCGGACACCACCAGCGTGTTGTTCGCATTGTCGACGTCGGTGTCGGCGGCTGATCCACCCATGTTGCCCCTGATCACGCCATTCGCGGCAGATACGGTGAGGGTCGCGTCTTCTAGCACCGCTCCGGTGTCGGCATTGGCAACAGGCGAGTCGTTGGTGCCGGTGATGGTGATGGCCACCGTCTGGATGGCGGTCGAGCCGTGGCCGTCGTCGACGGTCACGGTGTAGTGCTCGACCACGCTCTGGCCGGCGGCCAGGT
>NZ_JBHLYT010000087.1:0-9205 GCF_042431665.1 Mesorhizobium kowhaii | reverse complement strand
ATATCCCAGAACCCGGCCTGTCCCCGCATCCAATCCCTCCTTCCAAATCGCAACGGCAGTGAATCACAAACCGGTCAAAATGGGGAGGTTTTTCGAGACCTCCATCTGGGTAGTCCGATTGAAAGCAACCCATCGACCGGGTGCAGCAGCCCTGCGCATCCACGCTCCAGACGCCGGCCTTGGCCCAGCGGGTGAAGCGGGCATGGACGCTCTTCCACTTGCCGTAGCGCTCCAAAAGGTGCTGCCAGAATGCTCCGGATCGCAGGACCCATAAAACTCCGTTCACAAACAGGCGGTTGTCGGCGCCGCTACGGCCCGGATCACCAACCTTGCCCGGCAGAAGCGGGGCGATCCGGACCCACTGCGCCTCGTTCAGTTCATAGCGCTTTACACCCATCAAACCCGCTCCGAATCAGTAAATCCGGAACGCATTGATTCAGCACATCTCAGTTTTGGAAATCCTGAATGTGGATTGGTCCTAGCGCGCGCCTTGCAGGATGCGGCTGATCATGCCCAGGCCATGCGAGCGCTGCTAGCGGGATCGCCTGCACATGCCGGGCATTGCCGCCGATGACGCTCGAGCGCAGGTCCAGGCCGAGAGCCTTGCAGAACGACCGGATCAGGATCGTCTGGTCGGGATCCCACGCTTGCGGCCGGCGTGCCGCAGAGCGGGCCTAGCGGATCGTCCTCGATGATGCCTACCTCGGGGTAGCGCTGGAGGATGCCGGCCAGCGCTTCAGCCCGATCATTCGACATGGAAAGGCCGAGCGGCAGGTGCGCGCGCGGCTGGCAGACGAAGGCCATGGGCCGCTTCGCCAGAGCGTTCGCCAAGGAAGCGAGCGCCGGGCCCTCGGCATCCCATGCCACGGCTCGATAGTGCCCGGATCCGGGACGGGTCGGTGCAAAGGCTCGTCGCGTTTGCCGCCACCCGGGCACAGGGCCCGGGCGTCACGATGTATTGCGATCTGCGTTACAAACGTATATATACGCTCGCAGCACAGGAGAGAGCGCCATGGCCGCGACAGGCCCCAGGAAGGAAACGCCCGTCTCGATGCGGTTTCGCGATGACGATCTGACCATTATCGACCGCGGCGCGGAACTGCTAGGCCTGTCTCGCACCGAGTTCATGCGCCGCGCCGCACTGCACGAAGCGCAGGCGGCAATCCTCAACGCGACCGTCATTCGCCTGTCGCCGGACGCCTACAATGCATTCATGCAGGCGATCGCCGCCCCAGCAAGCCCTCCGCCGCCTAAGGCGGCGGAGCGGCTCCGCCGGTTTGCCCCTTGGGAAAGCTAGGTGGCGCTTTCAGGCATAGAACTGCTGGACGACACGCATCGTCTCGACGCATTCGATTGCGGCAAGCCCGCCCTCAACGCATGGCTGCTCGGCTTTGCGCGGACCAACCAGGCTCGCGGGTTTACCCGAGTCCTGGTTGTTCACAATGACAGAACCGTGGTCGGTTATTATGGGCTCGCACCCAGCGTGATCCAGCCGAACAGTGCGCCGCGCTCGATCCGCACGGGGCGCCCACCGGATCCGATCCCTTGCCTTTTGATCGGACAACTCGCGGTCGATCAAAACTACGTGGGGCGTGGCGTCGGCAGCGGACTGGTAAAGGACGCGCTGCGGCGCTGCATCGCCGGCGCCGACATCGTCGGTGGCCGCGCGGTCGTGGTCAGGGCAATTGACACCGAGGCCGAGCGCTATTGGCACAGTTGGGGCTTCATCGCCGCACGGGATAATCCTTCCGTCCTCATGCGCTCGATTCAGGATGTGCGCCTCTGGTTGGCAGACACTGCGCACTAGCTACGTGCAGAAACAGCTCGGGCACACCAGCGCTGAGATGACCCGAAAATATCAACTGCGCCGCGACCGCTTCCGGGTCAACCTCACCAAGGCGTCGGCGTTATAGAAAAAGCCCCTCCCCTGCCCGGCAACGATCCGGAGGGGAGGCGATCAGGTCGGCTTGGACGATGACAACGCCTATCAAGCACAGCGATCGCAGCATCCAGACTGTCGGCGGCCGACGCTTCATAGTCGGGCATGATCATCAACTGTGCGATGGCACGACTAACGAATTCCGGATTGAACTTTTCCAACCGTTCCCTGGTGCGCGCGACTTGTTGCGGAAACGCGCGCAAGGCATCGACGACTTCGCCGAGTTGCGACCGGGCTGCGGCTGCGATGTCGAAGATGTCACGAGGCCTGGCTTGGGAGCCGCGATAATAGACCTTCTTGACAATGATTTCGGGAATGGTCTCGAGCCGAACCGTCCTCCCTTCGACATCATATGTCTTGAAGGGCGTCTTGGTCAGGACTCCGGCTATGATGAAGTCGATTTCGCCGATGCCTTCGAAGGCGAACTTCATCACCCTGACAGTCCGATGGCGTCGGCGCAAAGCGCAGGCGGCTTCTGGACGGGTCGATGAAGCCAAGCAGTGCGGGTCATCGAGGAAAACATCGATGTCATGGCTTTCACGATGGCCGATCTTGATCATCATAGCCGTCCCACCGCCAAACGACCATTCGAAGTCTGACCGCCGCATTCTCCCGAAGCTGGTTAATCAGATCGACGGCGATGCTAAAAGGCCGCCGCCATTCGGAAGGGCGCCGGCTATCGTGTTCGGCCATCACGCAGCGAGCGGATAGCTCTCGCCGGACCAGGCGGAGAACGCAGCGGCGAAGGCCTTCAGGTCGGGGACCGGGATGTGGTGCACGACAGCGAGCTCGACCTGCAGTGCGAGGGGAACCTCGCCAAGAAAGGCGCTGATATGACCAGGATGCTGTTTGGCCAACTCGAGATCCGCCAGGCAATAAGCCAGACCTGCATAGTCCAGCTGTACGCTGTAGGGCGCGTTCACGGTCGTCAGGACGGACGCCAAATGCTTGCTCATAATGGCTTAAGCTAGTTGTTTCGGGACCATCGCATAAGCTACCAACCTCTCCAGCACCTGATGGGATCAAGAATTTATTCCTTTAGCTATCGACAATGACCTCTGATTGATCTCGCCGATGTCCTTGCGCTCCTCGATCAGCCCGACGATGAAGGCTTCATGCGCATCGAGGCTGGAGGCGCGGCGGCGGCCCTGCCCGCGGCGCGCCGGCGGTGCAAGGCGCTTCGGTGATCGTCGCAACGCCGGCCGAATCATAGCTGCGATGTTCGAGATGCTTCAAGGCGTTGACCAATCGCTCCGATACCGGCAGTTGACAAACGATGCCAACAATCCCGCACATGTTGGCCTCCGAATTGTCCCCAGCAGTCCCAACCGACGCAGTAATAGAGAGGGGCGGGGCATGACCGCCTTGGGATCGATATATTAGAGCCTTGGACGATTGATATAATTGATTATAGCAATAATTATCATTCATCTTTTGGATAGCTGACAGGCCTTTGAGGGCCCTGATCTCCATCTCCTGAGGCTCCACGCACTGATCGACCGCAAGCTCGCCGCGCGACGCGAAGATCAACCTGTCGAGCGCGAATGGCTGTTGCTACGCAAATGCAATGCCGCAGGAGTCCTACAAGCCTCGGCAGCGGCAGCCCCTGTCCAGGCCTGCCCCCAGTGTGGTTCCGACACCTCCAGTGTCGTCCCTTCTCCATCCGGTGATATTGACCGAACAGCCGCAGCGTGTCGCGATGGATGAGCTTGAGGGGGCCACGCCCCTCCCTTCGACCGGACCTGACAAGCGCTCCTACCGGCCATCATAGTTGTCGCTCAACCGGACACCCTAATTGTCGCCGCGCAATGGCAGCGTGCGCGCGAGTTGAGGTGAATATGCTAGATGCATCCATCACGTGGATGCGACCTCATTCGAACAATCGATTTGTTCAATGGGCCAGCTTCTCGATAGCTAAGCCTCAGTCATCGAATCATGGGGGTCTGGAGGGCAACGCAAGCCTAACGAATGCGGGGGACCGCACTAGGAGGATCGATGCGCAGAGAAATCGAAATCGGGTTGCTCGCATCCCGCGCTAGTTTCGACTTCCGCGACTTCTGCTGTCGCCCCGATCTCAGAGCCCACGGTGGCGTGTGCAATGGATTGTCCTCCCTTGAAAGGAGAAGAAATGCGAACGCTGCTCGTGGATCATCATGCGGATCTTACGCACACAGTGCCAGTTGCGCTCGCGGAAAACGGCTTTGCCGTTGATGTCGTTGGTAGCCTGGACCAAGCGTCGAGTGCATTTTCTTGCGCGAGCTATGAAATTCTCCTGCTGGAGTTGGCTCTACCAGATGGCGATGGCTTAGATTGGCTGAGGCAGCTTAGGAGCGAGGGACACTCAGTTCCTGCCCTCGTTATGAGTAACCTCGACGATCTCGATAAGCGAATTGCGATTTTCAATGGTGGCGCGGACGATTTTCTGCTCAAGCCATTCTCTACCGACGAGCTTATCGCCAGAATGAGAGCCGTTCTGCGCCGGTCGACACAGAAGACCGACCCCATCATAGTATTTGGCAATCTCCACTTCGATCCAATCGGCCGAGAGGTTTCGGTTGCCGATCAACCGCTGAGGATGGCACGCCGCGAACTATGTATTCTAGAGCATCTGCTTAACCGTGCGGGCCGCATCGTGCCACGTGCGCAGTTGGAAGATCACGTTTATTCGTTCAACGACGAAATATCTGGCAACGCGCTTGAAGTCGGAATCTATCGCTTACGGGGACATCTGTGCAGGTCAGGTGCAACGCCACGAATCACGACCGTGCGCGGCATTGGCTACATTCTTGAATTGACCGACGGTCTATCCGCATAGTTGGTCGAATTTGAAAGAAAAGACTGCCTTGAAAATCGTTCCAACTCGTCATCCTGACACCAATCGGCGGCCGACGCTCATCGTCGGTTCGAGACCTGCCGTCTCTCCTTACTTGGGCCATCTCCTCTGCGCGCTCGTTCTGCTATCTCCACTTTCTGCGGCTGCCCAGAACAAGCCGGATGCGGGGGCGCCCCGTGCCGCTTCCAACAGCATCAACACCACGCTGAACCTCTCCTCTTCGCTCGGCAAGACAGTTCATTTGCCGGCGCCAGCCGCGACCATCTTTGTTGCCGACCCGACGATCGCCGATTATCAGGCACCCTCGAGTAGCACCATCTTCGTCTTTGGCAAGAAATCCGGGCGAACCAGCCTGTTCGCCCTGGACAAAAACGGCGAGGCACTCGCCGAGTTACGGATTGTCGTCAGCCAACCGATCGGGGATCTGCGCGCTATGTTGAGGGACCAGGTCGGCGATTATCCGATCCGCGTCAACTATACGCCGCGCGGCGCAATCCTAAGCGGTACAGCGCCCGACGCGGAGGCCGCCGACACTGCCAAAAGGGTTACTGAGCAATTTCTCGGTGACGGTGCGCAGGTCGTCAATAACATCAAGGTCGCCGGATCCTTGCAGGTTAATCTCAGTGTGCGCGTAGCAGAGGTCTCCCGTAGCGCCATGAAGGCACTCGGCATTAACCTGTCCGCCTTCGGTCAAATCGGCAACTTCAGAGTGGGTTTGTTAAGCGGCAAAGGTGGTGGCTCTGGGGCGGCGAATGGTGGCGGTACAGCAGAAATCGGATTCGACAATGGTGCTGTCAACGTCGGCGCGGTTCTCGACGCGCTCGCCAAGGAGAACATCGCTTCGGTGTTGGCCGAGCCGAACCTTACCGCTATGTCCGGTGAAACCGCCAGCTTCCTTGCCGGCGGCGAATTTCCCATTCCTGTCCAGCAGGAAAATAGGCAAGTCTCGGTAGAATTCCGTCACTTCGGCGTCAGCCTGGAATTCGTGCCAACCGTTCTCAACAACAACCTAATCAATATTCACGTAAAGCCGGAAGTCAGTGAACTTTCGGCACAAGGTGCCGTTGAGATCAACGGTATCTCGGTGCCAGCAGTTTCCACGCGCCGAGCCGACACGGTCGTCGAACTCGCCAGTGGGCAGAGCTTCGCAATTGGTGGTCTCATCAGGCGTAACGTCAACAATGATATCAGTGCTTTTCCATGGCTCGGCGAAATGCCGATCCTTGGCGCGCTGTTCCGCTCGTCCTCGTTTCGAAAGGAAGAGTCGGAACTGGTTATTCTTGTTACGCCCTACATCGTAAGGCCAGGCTCCAACCCCCACCAGATGAGCGCACCCACGGACCCGCCGGCGCCGACTTTGGACGCGGGAGGCACTCCGACGAATTCGTTGGCAAGTCCGCCGCCAGGCCGCGCGACTGCCCGCACCGGCGCGCCAGGCGCCAAGGGCGGTCCTGGCTTCATCATAGAATAGCTGTCGGCCAATGACGTTGCGGAACATAGTTCTCCAGATCGCTCTGACGGCAAGCGTAAGTGGCTGCACAAGCACTACGCCGATCGATGTCGAGCCATCGGCACCAATCCTTATCCGACAGGAGACCACCGTCCTGACCATAGAGAGCCTTCGCGCTTCCGGACGGCAGCGCTTGCGTGTCTTCCTTGAGAGGGCCAGTCGCGGTCGGCGCGATGCCCTCCACCTGCTTATCAGCGGGTCGTCCCAGCTCAGCGCAGAGGCAGTCCATCAGGCCAGGCAGATGGGCCTCGACGCTTACAGCATCCATTTGCTCGACCAACACGACGGTGGCGCAGTGCGAATAGAGGCGATTGTCTATCATGCCCGCCCCCCTGTCTGTCCGTCGTATTCCGGCGCTTTACTCACTGACAAGTCCTTCCACCAGCCGCTTGGCTGTTCGACGCGCCATAACCTGGCGGTAATGGTCAACGATCCGCGCGATTTGCTCGACAACAAGGCTATCGAGCCAAGCGATGGCGATCGTGCGGCTATACCAGTTGCCACATACAGGACATTCGCGACGGGTAAAGGTGGCTGACATAAGGTCTTTTCGTCTAAGCCCGGTAGACCCTCCGGCGCCAGCACATACCGTCGCGTATTGTTTATCGGTTGCATTATGGAGCGGCACGTTGCGCCGGACGCGGCTGAACGCGGGCCCGCACTTGATCATAGAGCCGAATCTCACCGGGCATTGCGAGAGAGACCGCGAGGCCAAATGGCACCAACTCGTCGACCGGCGCGGCCGGATCGGCATCTCTGTGAATTTTCAGCTGCAAGCTCATGCCTTCGGCGACGACCGCGGCCTGCGCGCCGCTCCACACCCGGGTGAAGACGGTTCCGCGATTTGTCTGGTTCCCGTCCGGTTGCCAGGCATCGGCGGATACGCCAAGCCCGGCAACTTCGGCGGGATCAAGGATCCTCATTTTCACCGCTCGATATGATTTCTGGCCAGGGATGACCGGCGTAAACCATGCGAGCGTCGCAGACACCAAATGATCCCGGGCCTGCCCGCCTAGCTGTGAGCTTTCAGGAGGTTGTCCATTCGGACCGGACCGGGGAGACTGGAGTTACCAAGCTTCAGCACTCACCGGAGGGTCCGAATGAACATCCACAAGAATGCCCGTCTCACGCCGCTGCGTCGAGAGGAAATGGCGCTGTCGGTCGTTGAAGGCCGCCTCTCCAAAGCCGATGCGGCGCGGACGTATGGTGTGTCGGCGAAGATCGTGACGCGCTGGGTCGAGCGCTACACGGCCGAGGGACGGGCCGGCATGGCCGACCGCTCGTCGCGGCCCCATGTCATGCCGGGCATGACCGGACAGGCGGTGGCCGGGCGCATCGTGGCATTGCGCCGCCAGCGGCTGACCGGCCAGCACATCGCCCTGGAGGTTGGTGTGTCGTGCGCCACCGTCAGCCGGGTACTGAAGCGAGCCGGGCTGTCGCGGCTGAAGGACATTGAGCCTGCCGAACCGATCCGGCGCTACGAGCGCGAGCACCCCGGCGAGATGATCCACATCGACATCAAGAAGCTCGGCCGCTTCAGCCAGGTCGGGCACCGCATTACCGGCGATCCACAAAAGGGCAAGTCGCGCGGCGCGGGATGGGAGTTCGTTCATGTCTGCATCGACGACGCCTCTCGCATCGCCTTCTCGCAAATCCTCCCCGACGAGAAGAAGGAAAGCGCCGTCGCCTTCCTCAAGGCGGCGGTGGCCTACTACGCCGGCCTCGGCGTCGTCATTGCCCGCGTCATGACCGACAACGGCTCCTGCTACAGGTCGAAAACCTTCGCCAGGGCTTGCCACGAGCTCGGCCTTAAGCATGTCAGCTTGAACGACGGCTGGAAGAAGTTCACGAACAGCCGTACCGTCGAATAGAGCTGCGCGAGCGCTGCGGCGGCTTCAAGTCCCTCCAGCCGGCGATAGCCGACAATGCGGCGAACAACGGCGCCGTTCTTCTGCTCGACAAATGCCTGGTCATTCTTGCGGTAAGGCCGGCAGCGGGTGAACTCGATGCTACCGTCCCGGCAGTAATCGCGCACAGTCTCATTCAGGAACACGCTGTCATTGTCCGTATCGAACCCGAGAAGTTTGAATGGCAGGAGCCGCCGCACTCGCTCAGCAGCTTCTGCTCGCGGACAAGCAGGGGAGCGCATTCCGTCCAACCGCTCGCAATGTCGGTGAGACAAAGCGTTTGAATAAAAGCTGCCGCTCGTCACCGGTCCACTGTGCGCCACCAGGTCAGCCTCGACAAATCCGGGCGGAGGGGTCCTGCCAGTCGGAGAAAGTACGAATCGGAATGCTCCGTCGTAGCGCCGTGGATACCGCGCTGCGGCGCCGTGCCCGTCCTCCGGCGGTCTCTCGAGCCCCGCGAAGAACACGGTCGATTGTCGCCGCGCTCATCGTCAGAAGCCGACTGCGCGCTGTCCGACCGCTTGACGATCTCCATCGTGAACGTTCCGAGCTTTTGCAGGGCGCCGCGCAGTTTCGGCCCCGCATAGCCGCCATCGGCAAAGACATGGCGCAGCCACGGCCAGCGCTTGAGGATGGATTTCAGGACGGCCGGGGCGCCGTCGCGGTCCTGAATGTCGGCGGCGTGAACGACGACGCCGACCAGCAGGCCCAGCGTGTCGACGACGATGTGCCGCTTGCGGCCCATGATCTTCTTGCCGGCGTCGAAGCCACGAACGCCGCCGCTTTCGGTGGTTTTCACGCTCTGGCTGTCGATGACGCCGGCGGACGGGCTCGCCTCCCGGCCTTCCCGTTCGCGCGCCGCCATGACGAGTTCGTTGTTGATGGCGCGCAGCAATCCTTCGTCGCGCCAGTGCCAGAAGTATTTCTGCACCGTCGAGAACGGGGGGAAGTCCTTGGGCAGAAGCCGCCATGCTCCGCCCGACGAAGCCATGTAAAGCAGCGCGTTCACAACCTCG
>NZ_JBHLYT010000086.1:0-4053 GCF_042431665.1 Mesorhizobium kowhaii | reverse complement strand
TTGGCTGTCGATATGATACGGCGTGCGCTGGCAGCCGATGTGCCGTTTTCATGGGTGGCCGCAGATGCGGTGTATGGCGTCGGGGACGTCGAAGGAACCCTGCGGCGAGCCTGCAAAGGCTACGTTCTTGGGGTCAAGTCGGACCACCATTTCGGCTCTTGGTCGGGGAAGCCTCCGGTCGCCGGCACAGCTCAGGAGATCGCCCGTGATCTCGATCCAAGTGCATGGCAGCGTCTTTCCGCCGGTGAGGGCACCAAAGGCGCGCGGCTTCATGACTGGGCCTACTGCGAACTCGCCGATCTCGATGCCGACGAATATAACGAGACGAAATCGGGGCTTTGGACCCGTGGCCTCCTGATCCGGCGCAATATCAGCGACGGCGATCTCGCATTCTTCACCACATGGTGCCCGGCCGGGACGGGCATCCAGACGCTCGTTTCCGTGGAAGGCCATCGCTGGGCGATCGAAGACAGCTTCGAGACCGCCAAGAACGAGCTCGGACTCGATCACAACGAAACCCGGTCATGGCATGGCTGGAGGCGCGCCCATCAGGCGGCCGCTCGACGAGCTCACCTAAAATCTAGAATGCAACTGTAATGCTAGGATAGACAAGGTCCCGGTTGCCCATGTTCCAACCAGTTTTCGAGTGCCAGTCCAGGCACGAGGGAAAACTCGCGCTCATTGTCTGTGACCGGCGTGGCGTCGATCGCCAACGCTTGCGCGGCAATCCATGTATCGTTGGCCCCAATTGGCGTTCCTTGAAGCTCCAGAAATGCTCGAACCTTCGCATAATGTCGCGTTGTGTCGTAGTCGACTCCGACAAACGGGAGCCGTTGAGCCAGCGCGGCCAAGCGAGCGCGGTTGCGGTCGCCATAAGCGCTGTTCTCGGCGCCGAATTCTAGTTCGCCCAGCACAATGGCAGAGAGCCGCATGGCGCTCAGTTGCTCGGACTCCGATCGTCCACGCACCTCGATCCGACCTTTCATAGCCGCTATCAGGATATTCGTGTCGAGAAGGTAGAGTGACGTCACAATCTAACCGTCCAACGAAGTCTCATGTTCAGCCTGCTTGTCGTCAGGCGCGACCAGATCGATTTCATCGGCGTCTGCCCAAAAATCACGAAAGGCGTCGGCCGCCACGCGGGGATGGTCGGGAACAAGGCGCGCGATCACCTTGCCGTGCCTGGTGACGGCGATTTCTTCGCCAGCTTCGACTTCCGCCAGCAAAGCTGAGAAGCGGGATTTCGCCTCCACTACGGTGATGCTTTTCATCGGCGTCTCCATAAAATGACCATGTGGCCAGAATATATGTGCAAGAGCACGTCGTCAAACGAACCCTGCACCGTCGGGTCACAGACGTGATTCCGCAGCCTCATGTAAGATTCGTCGAATTGCACCTGCGGACTTCTCGATCACAACTCCGCAAGCCGCCGCTTTCGTGTTGAACCGTCATCGCCTTGACAACACATTCTGCTATCGTGAGCGGGTTCCGGTGATGCATCTGTTCGCACAAATTAGCTGTTCAGCAGATCGGGAGGAAAGAATGAACGCTGAGGCTTTCGGCACCCCGCTGTTCGTGAAACGTGACACATACATCGTACAAGAGATTGCGGACCTCGCGGACGCCATCGATTTCCTCACTGAATGGCCAGACGATCGCAGGGACGGAGTCCACGAGATCGCCCTTAGGACGTGCTATGATGCCTATGATGGGCGAAAGCCTGTGAGTGCTGCCCGCAACGCCTTTTTTGGCTTTGCGAAACGGGTCGCCATATTGGAGGATGAAACTTCCGCGATGCAGTGGCTCGCCGCCTGCAAGTCGGGCACCGGAAAGGTGCAAGCATAGGTTTTGGCCACTTCTGCTGCTGGGACTTCGTGGATGGCTAGAGGCGCGTTGAGGGAGGTTCGCCATGCCGCACAACAGTTTTGCTCGTCCAGAGCAATTGGCAATGCTCAGCAAGGCCCTCGCGGAGCTAGGCGGCCATTTCCCGCCGGACAGCCCCGAACGCGAGGCCTTGGCCGCGAAGATCATGGCGCTGTTCGAAAGCGGGGCCGGCACGCTGAAAGAGATCAAGAAGGCGCTGAGCGACCGAGACGCTGCTCCTTGAACCTCACTGGCCTTGTCCGGTCCCAAGGGGTGAAAGCGGCTAGCCCGTAGCAGCAGGCGGTTTCCGTTCTTGCTGCGGATCCAGCCGATGGGCGCTACCAGCCTGCGGCCGTTTGACAAGCCGGCCATCGGGGCGCTAGCAGGCTGTTGAAGAAGTGCTAGCGCAGGCGTGGGGAGCGTGATTCACTGATCTCAGACTGATTTGGGATTGGTAGATGCGCGGATCGGACGAGCGGACTGGCTCTCTTTTTTCGTATGTTGACCTTGAGGCACGTGTGCGGCGGGATCATCCGCTGCGGACGATCCAAGAGATCGTCAATGCAGCGCTTGCTGACATGGACGGCGATTTTGCAGTGCTTTATCCGCCAGGGTTCGGCCGCCCGTCGATAGCGCCGGAGCGGTTGCTGCGTGCAATGCTGCTGCAGGCCTTCTATGGCATCCGCTCGGAGCGTCAGTTGATGGAGCGCATGGAGTTCGATCTTCTGTTCCGCTGGTTCGTGGGGCTTGGCGTTGATGATCGGCCCTGGGATCATTCGAGCTTCACCAAGAATCGAGACCGTTTGCTGGAAGGCGAGATCGCGGCGAAGTTCCTGCGCGCGGTGCTTGCGCAGCCGAAGATAAAGCGGCTGTTGTCGTCGGAGCATTTCTCGGTGGACGGGACACTGATCGACGCCTGGGCCTCGATCAAGAGCTTCAGGCGCAAAGACGGGGGCGACAACGATCCGGACGGTGCGGGCCGCAACGCCGAACGCGGCTTCCACAAGGAGAAGCGCTCCAACGACACGCACCAGAGCACGAGCGACCCACAGGCCCGGCTCTACAAGAAGGGCGACGGTCAGCCGGCGAAGCTGTGCTACATGGGCCATGCGCTGATGGAGAACCGTCATGGGCTGGCGGTCGACGGCGGCGTCACCCAGGCGACAGGCACGGCCGAGCGGGAGGCCGCGCTCGCGATGGTGGAGCGCCGGCCATCGCGACGGCGCATCACGCTCGGCGCCGACAAGGCCTATGACGTGCGCGCTTTCATCAAGGACCTGCGCGAGCACAAGGTCACGCCGCATATCGCCGTCGATGGTCACCTCAGTAAAACGGGCAAGCCTCGCGTGACGGCGATCGATGACCGCACGAAGCGCCATCCAGGCTATGAAGTCAGCCAGCGCTGCCGCAAGCGGATCGAAGAGGTGTTTGGCTGGATCAAATCATCCGCCGGCATGGCTAAGGTCAAGTTGCGGGGATGCGCCCGCGTGGGCGCGGCCTTCACCTTGAACCTGGCCGCCTACAACCTGATCCGCCTGCCCAAACTGCTGGCAGCGCCGGCATGAGCCTCGTGGGGCGCTGGCGGATCGTTGAGATGCCCGACTATGTCGAAGACTATCCCGACATGATGGAGGCCGCCTACATTCTCTTCGAAGCCAATGGTTCGGGCGAATTCGCCTTCGGCTGCGTCACCGGACAGATCTTCGGTGCCGGCGATGGCAACCACGCCGCCTTCTCTTGGCAAGGCAATGACGAAATGGACGAGGCTCAGGGCGACGGCTGGGTTGAAATCCAACCAGATGGCTCTATCGGCGGACAAATCTGCTTCCATGGCGGCGATGAAACAGACTTCATCGCTCGCAGATGGACTTCTTCAACAGCCTGCATGACGCAGTAAGACTAGAGCGGTTTTCCCTTAATCGGAGTCGTTTGTTTGCAGTGAACGGCTTGTTCTGATTCCCTGATCGAAGTGATTTGCGGAAGGAGCAGCGGCATGGCACGAGCTTACAGCCTGGATTTGCGGACGCGTGTTATCGAGGCGATAGAGGCAGGCCTGTCGACCCGAGAAGCGGCACGGCGGTTTGCGATCGGGATATCGACGTCTGGTGCATGGTATCGGGCCTGGCGTTCGAGCGGCAATCTGGAACCTGGGCGGCAGGGCAAGCCGAAGGTATCGAAGCTGGACGCGCA
>NZ_JBHLYT010000085.1:0-10901 GCF_042431665.1 Mesorhizobium kowhaii | reverse complement strand
CTCGTGCCATGCCGCTGCTCCTTCCGCAAATCACTTCGATCAGGGAATCAGAACAAGCCGTTCACTGCAAACAAACGACTCCGATTAAGGGAAAACCGCTCTAGACGCTGTTGAAGTCGGCAAAGGACATTCGAAACGTGCTGTGCCCGCGACCAGCCTCGCAGCAGCAGAATTGCTGGGTCTGTATCCTCAAAATGTCTTGACGCATTTGCCGTCTGCCGATCGCGTCGGCTGGTCGTGACGGAAGGCAAAGTCGTGCTATTGTCGGAATCAGTCATGATCCGAGCTCCTAACAGCTTGGGGCGTGGCAAGGCTGCTGAGGGTGGTCGTAACACCATCAGCAGCCGCAGTAAGCGGCTCCCATAATCGTATCAGGGTTACGATATCTCAAGTGGCGATGCAGATCAACATAAATCGTATCGATGTTACGAAATGAACATCATCCAGTGCAAGATGGCGCGGGTTGCCCTGGGTTGGGGGACGAGAGACTTGGCTCGGAATGCTGGAGTTTCACCGGATACTGTCGCCCGGTTTGAGCGGGGAGAGCAACTGAAGGGCACTACCGTCGCAGCACTCCGGAACACATTTGAAGCCGCTGGGATAGAATTCATTCCGGAGAATGGCGGCGGTCCTGGTGTTCGTTTGGCTCGCACTCAGAACTGACGCCCTGTTCGCCATGCAACAGGATCGGCGATCCATCGATCGACATCGGATTCTCTCCAGCCCGCCCCGTTTATGCTGATCTTGATCTGCGCGGGGAACGTGCCTTCGGCAATCTTGCGATAGAGGGTTGAGCGGGACAGGCCAGTCCGGTCAAGGACGGTTCTGAGGCGTATTGTACGATCTGGCTCGGGCATAGCTCGCCTGCTTTTCAACGGCTGTTGCCGGTATCCGCTGGGACAACAGTGCGAACCAATGCTGGACGCAATCAGACTTTTCGCCTGACCCGCCTCTGGCGTGGAAACGGCGGCAAATCGGAGGGGTTCAGATTCCTATTCCGCGTCCCCTGCCGATGCCATAGCTAAATGCGAGCTCCGCAACGAGGCTACGGCCGGAATCGGTATGAATGCCAAGATCACGTTTGCGGTTGGCAAGGAGCGATTCCAGCTGTGGATCGCGTCAAGGCTCTTGGCCATGTCGGACATGGCCGAGCGGGTCGACTGGTAGCCCGACATGTCGCCGGCCTGGTATTGCGTTAGGCTCGTGCGATCGAGCTTTTGCCAGCGTTCCACGAAACGGGCGGCGCGGCGGCCCGGATCAGTGTCCAGCCCAGTGCGGATTTCGGTTTCAAGCTGGAGAGCCAGCACGATGCGGTTGACCCGGCCGGCCCCCGCCTCACGGACAAGCTCGGGATTTTTCGCATAGGCCGCTTCGGCATCGCGCCAGCCGTGCGGCCGAACCTTCTCGAAAGCACTGCGGGCATCCCTCAATTCGCGCATCTGCTCGGGACTACCCTGCCCGTCCGCATTTCCAGTGCTGAGGATCGCGTCGAGCGCGCGTGCGTGGCGCACAAGCGCGTTCGTGCGAGCGCGGCGCAACGCCGCTTCCGCGTCCATCGGCATATCCGTGTCGCGCGACACTCCCTTGGCGGGAGTATTTCTTTCGGGCGTGGAGCCAGCGTCAGCGATTTGCGCTCCAACATTCTCCCTTCCCGGACTGCGTCCACGGTCCTGGCCGGGCTCGGCGTCTGCGGGCGAGCGCCACCCGTCCAGCAGCCCGTCGATCCGGTCGCGGAGCTTTTCCGGAACAATCCGGCGCACGATCTCGACCACACGCTGGCGGAAGGTGATACCGCGCCGCTCGGCATAGCTCTGTACCGGATCGACTAGCTCGTAATCGGAAGCCATGTCCTTGGCGCGGTCACGCGATAGCGTGCGGACAAGCCGTTCGCGGGTCGCGAAGTCGTCGCCGCCGTAATGCAGGTCCATCCCATCTCGATGCCGCGACAGCGCAACGTAGCTGCCATGTGCGTCCAACGTCGGCCACAGCCACCGACGTTTCGTGGGAGTTGATACTGGCCCACTGGGATGACCAAACGGAACTGCTTTACATTAGCAGCACTGGGCCGACTGCGTCTGATCAGCTTGCAAAAGCGCTCTGTGGCGATGACACGACACGCATCAGGGATCAGGCAGTGTTTCGTTGCTTCCACGATTTCAACCAGCTGGTCATCCGCAACTTGGGCATGACGCACCGCCAGGGCGGTGGAACGCGCTACTCCATGCTCATGGGGATCGACGTTAGCGACGGTATAGACAGTCTGATGAAGGCGGAGCGCATTCAGAACAACATCTTTGGTTGTGGCTATGAAGACGGCGAGCCGCGTACGTTTGGTTGTTCGATCAAAGGAAAGTTCTGGTCACAGTCCCGCATCCACGATCTCACCGACTGGACTGCGTGGTGTCATCGCCTGGGTGCGCTCCTTGACAACGACACCATCCCGGAGTCAGCGGCGTTCGCGTCTGCCATGCGACCCCGCCTCATTGCTGTACGCCCAGATGCTCACCCGCTGGTGATTCATTGGCCTATGAGCCTTCTGCTGTCCTTCGAGGAGCGAATTGAAATTTCATTCGGCGAGAGTTCTTATCCGTTTGCAGAGTGTGATCTCGCACTCTCGAACAACGCTCGTAGCGGTGCGCTCAAGTTTGACGTGCGCGCGCACGACAAGAAGGCGGAGTTTGAAATCGGCTTCACGGCGACCGACGCGACTTATAGGCAAACATCGGGTCCGCCTTGCCGGATAAAAACGCATCGGCATGACCGGACGATGGCGGAGTCTTTTGCGGACGATGCTCCGCAAATCGACTTTGGCGACGGATCGTTCCTGATCTACTCACATCTCTACGTTCCGCCGAAGGAACTGGACTTAACGCCCATAATGGATAGTGCCATTGTTCCTTGGGACTGGACTGGAACAAACCCGCGCATCGAATCGCAGGGTCCGGAGCGCCGTACGGACTCTGTACAGTACCGCGTCATTCAAGAACTGAAGAAAAGCGATTACGACATCATCTTCGATGACGACGGTACCGGCGAGTTTGCTGACGTTATAGCGATCAAAGTCCGGGAGACATCGGTCGATGTGCTGATGTGCCATTGTAAATATGCTGGTACCGATGCGGGCAAGGCGCGGCTGGACGATCTCTATGAGGTTGCAGGGCAAGCGTTGAAGTCAGTGCAGTTTTGCCACAAGCCAAAACGCTTCCTTCGGAATATGATGAACCGCGAGAAGCGTCGGCTGGAGCGTGGGGAGTCGACACGCTTTGACCGTGGTACGCTGGGGGTCTTGAGAAGGCTGCATGCGAGCTGGAATCAGTATCGCTTCGAATACAAGGTTTGGATCGTGCAGCCAGCAATCTCAAAAGCTGCAGCGACGCAGCCTATTCTCCAGTTGCTTGGCTTCGTGGGAAAGGCGCTGATCGATCATCGCCGCATCCCTCTGACCGTCGTCACCAGAAGCTGACGCTTCTCAGGCGCTTCGATCGGCAGACCAAGTAACCCGCTCGGCCAGAAACGCCGCAAACGGCTTCACATTCATGTTGCCGCTCGCCTCTTCCAGGCCCGCCAGGTACGCCTTGCGGTCTTCCACCCTGACAACAGTCCACGGATAGCCACCGGACGCCAGCATGGCATTCATGAGGAACCGCGCCATACGGCCGTTGCCGTCCGGATAAGGGTGCACATAACCTACAAGCCAGTGCCCCAGCACGGCGCGCACGGAAGCGTCTTTCTCCGTTTCCAGCAAGTCAAACAACTCGTTCATGCCATCGGGAACAGCCTCTGTTCGCGGCGGTACATGCTGCGAACCGCGCAGGTACACCGGGTGGTTCCGATAACCGGCAAGTGCACTCGCCCTGAGTATGCCAGCCGTCACGGACGGCGCGAACAGCTCCCGGTACCACTCCCTGTGTGTATCGCGCGTCAAGGCTCCTGCTGGCGCGCCATCAATGATGGCCGCCACGGACTCTTTGACTTTCTGAAACGCGAGATAGTAGCCGCGCGCGGCGAGCGCATCGCGGTTTTTCCGGTCCGCTTCATCGATCTCCGGATTCCAGCTTCCTTCGCGCACGCGGTCGATGAGCTCGGGCGTCACGCTGTAGCCTTCGATCGACAGCGAGTGATAAGCGTCGCTCTCGTAGATATCCTCCACGAACTTCATGTAAGCGTTCTTGTCGGACGGAAGGCCCGGCGCCTTTGGGAATATCTCTATGATCGCTTCGCGCTGGGATTCCCAGATTGCGCGCAGGCGCGCGACCAGCGGCGGCACACCCGCCGCTATGGTCGTAACCCCGGTCCGACCCGCGAACGGATCGGACTCGCGCACGTCGTACCCGGCCGCTTTGAAGGTTGCCACAATTTCATCAGCGAAGGCATCACGCCCTACGCGGCGGAATGCGCCCGCGAGTCGCCCCGCCACGGCGGAATGGCCGCCATCAAGAAGGAGGGCCAGTACCGTCGATACATCGCGCACGGACGCCATGGCGACCTGCATTTCGATAGGCGCGCGCTGGAAGAATCCTCCGGTACACGGATAAGCGCGGCCTCAACGGTAAGCACCCGCTGACCGTTCTTCTCCGTCAGCTGTTCCGGCATTTCCTTGACCGCAAGGTCGTAGAGGGAGGTGCCGAACAGCAGGTCGATCCTGTTGTTCTTTCCTTTCGGGGTATTCACCACCACCTGTGGAGGGATGGTCGGCGCTTCCGCCTGCAGCAGGAGGGACTGTTCGGGAGACAGGAACCAGTCTTTGCCGAACCGGTCATTGCAGTACAGCGAACAGAATTCCCAGAAGCTTGCGTACCAGGGGGTGGTGTCCTGTTGCTGGGCCTGAGGGCCGGTGGACATGACCCAGCCTTTGATCACATCGCGCAGAAATCCGTTCGCCACCAGCCGCTCCCGGTGGACGCGCGTCAGCTCGTCTGACTTGAATATGCGCCGCCCTTGCTCCTGCAGCTCTTTGAGGATGGCTAGGGGCTCTGCGAGTTTTTCATGGGGCTTGGCCACGGACGTGCCTTTGCAAGTTTTTTGTGTTGTGCGAATACAAGTATATAATGCTGCACCAGCACAAGTCAATGATGCCGTGTAATCGCAAGTTTATTAAGTTGTGGAATCGCAAGTTTATTATGCGAAAAAGATTTAAAATATAATTTCTTCAATGCGTTAGCCTCGCAGGACGCACCCGGCCGACCGCCGAGTCCCTAGAGGCTTTTAAGAGGCCAGCAGATAGCTAAGGCTCCCGAAGCTAAACCTCTACGCCCAATAGGGCTGCCGCCTTGGGATCGTACCGGTAGCCGGTGATGGTCCTGTTCCTGATGCGGTCAACGGCCTCGTCCACACACAAGATCGTGCGCGACCATTCATTTTGCAACAGCGCCGCAGCCGCTTTTTGTTGAGACTGGTCAGCTTCTCGAAAGCTCGCCCTCCTAACGTTTGATGAAATTGATCTTCTACGCCTCGCCGTTAACGGAAACAGATGTGGGAATACCTGATGATAGCAGCAATTGGCGATAGACTTGGATCCTTGGCCCGCACCGGGCATGGACATTCGAATGGACAGTCGCGGCACGCATCCAGCGAGCCCTCTGGTCATAGCAGCGGGCCTTCTGGTCCTACCAGGCCGGGTGGCGAGATCGGTCGAGCGGACAGTCCGACCTTTTCTGGGGATGGCTCGCAAGCTGCATCTGAAAGCGATGCCTTCGAGACGGCTCTCCGTTCTGTTGCGCTAACTATTGTGAACGATGCCATGGCTGATGCCGACGACGCTCTGGCAGACACTGAAGAAGATGCCTGACGTTGGGTGGTCCGCGTCGGGAGGTGCGTGCCGTCGGTGACGGCACAGTTCGAACAGAAGGGAAACGATATGAGTAAAATAGGTACTCTTGGTAGTTTGGGTGGTGCTGGCGCTGCGGCTGGTGCGGACGTAGCTTCCAAAGCCGCTGGGGCTGCCGCATTCCAGCAGCAAATCCAGGAGCTAACGGCGGTTAGCTTGGAGGCTACGGCTAGGAGTATAGAGCTGCGCACTGTTACGACCAACTTGCAGACAATCAAGAAAGCGGCCGACGAACGCGTTCAGTAATCTCGGAAACGGGGTTCTGGAAACCCTCGATCGCTGCCCTGGGTGGCGCGATGTGTGACCGAAATGAGCCGCATGGTAATTGCCATGCGGCTTCTTTCCTGATTCGGGAGATCATCCTTGAATGACGCTGTTTCCCTTCATTTCGAAGTTCTGTCGGGGGTCTATTGCGGGCTGACCGGTAAGCCGACTCTTGAAACGAACTTAATCGGCAGTGGCCTCGACGCCGATATAATCTTCGTCGAGCAAGGACTGGCGCCACATCATTTTCGTATCACTCTTCTTGGGAATTCGATCGAGGTTGAGGCGCTTGCAGGCGGACTCAGCATCGAGGACAATCGGAATATTGCAGCAGGCGAGTGCGTTGTGCTGCCCCTTCCTGTCATCATTCACGCCGGCGCGATGTCCATTCTCTGGTCAGCGCAGGATGCAGCGCCGACTGGTTCGACCGCCAGACCACGCCTCTCGATCCTTATGCTCACCTTGGTGTTACTCGGCTCTCTCGGGATCGGCGCACTCTCGGCTATGTTCTCCTATTACGGCACTGCTGATGCATTGAACGCCAAGTCGCCAGGTGCCGAACTTGAATTCAAGCTGACCAATAACCGCGCTGATGATCAGGCTACCGTGGCTGTGGCCAAAGACCTGCAAGAGGAAGTCGATAAAGCGGGCCTTCACAATATTATGATCGGCTCCGCGAAGGGCGTCGTGACCGCTGAGGGCACCGTCACGTCAGCATCGATCAGCAGTTGGCAGAGGGTTCAGCAGTGGTTCGATCATCGCACGAACGGCGCTCTCACACTGGTGAATGGAGTGGTTATCAAGGAGGAGAAGGCGCCATCCGCCATCGCGGTTGAAGCAGTTTGGCGTGGGCCCCTTCCGTATCTGATAATCGCTGGCGAGAAGTATTTTGTCGGCGCGCTTTTGGATGATGGCTGGACGGTCGATCGGATCGAGGAGGGTCGTGTGCTGATGAGCCGAAATGGTCGCGTTGCTGCTCTGCCGTATTAAGGGCTTTCAGCTTCGCGGGCCGTATTCAGGAGAACTCCAATGCTCAAGCTATCCCCCTGCTGCGGCTTCTCGCCTATCCGCTCATCCCGGAAGGTTTCGGCGATGAGGCACCGATGGTCCTGACCACACTGGATACGCCTAACCGGGGATCCTCGCGCTTTCCTCTGACTACCCTCGCGTGGCGATGCGCTGCGTGGGACCGGCCGCAGGGACGAGGCGCGCGCGGCCTTCGAAAGCTACGTTTCACTGCGTGGTAGCCCAGTAATTCTCAAACGACCACAAAGGGGCCCACATGCCCAACGTCCTGCGTAACTTCATCGACCGTGCGCCGGCCAACCCCGACTTAATGGTCGCGTTGATGCTGCTGCTGGCGATAGGTATGATGGTCATGCCAATCCCGCTCGTGGTTGTCGACACGCTTATCGGATTCAATTTGGGTTTGGCCATATTGCTGCTGATGGTTGCCCTGTATGTCAGCACGCCGCTTGATTTTTCGTCTTTGCCGGGCGTCATTTTGATTTCCACGGTGTTCCGTCTGGCGCTTACCATCGCAACGACACGACTGATCCTGGCCGAGGGAGAGGCAGGCAGCATCATCCACACGTTCGGCGACTTCGTAATCTCAGGCAATATCTTCGTCGGCTTTGTCATATTTCTGGTCGTGACCATGGTCCAGTTCATGGTCCTCGCGAAGGGTGCCGAACGCGTAGCGGAGGTGGCGGCCCGCTTCACGCTCGACGCTCTGCCGGGCAAGCAAATGGCGGTCGACGCAGAGCTTCGCAACGGCCACATCGATGCCAACGAATCTCGCAGGCGGCGTGCCGCATTGGAGAGGGAAAGCCAACTTTTTGGCGCGATGGATGGCGCGATGAAATTCGTAAAGGGCGACGCCATCGCCGGGCTCGTGGTGATCTGCATCAACATGCTGGGTGGAATTTCCATCGGCCTGCTTTCGAAAGGCATGTCCTTCGGCGAGGTTCTGCAACACTATACTCTACTGACCATAGGTGACGCGTTAATCTCGCAGATTCCGGCCCTGCTGCTTTCAATTACAGCGGCAACCATCGTCACGCGTGTAACGGGGGCCGCGAGGCTCAACCTTGGGACCGACATAGTCAATCAACTCACGGCCAGCAAGCGAGCATTGCGGCTGGCGGCCTGCGTCTTGGTTGCGATGGGGTTTGTTCCCGGTTTCCCTCTGCCCGTCTTTCTTACGTTGGCCGCAGTCCTCGCCGTCGCAAGCATTGCCAAGGGCGATGGGCAGGGCGCCGACAATACCAATGCTACAAGTGCAGATCAAGTAGAGCCTCAAAAACAAACCGTGCCTGCGCAGGCAAGCCCGCTCGCCTTCTTTCTTGCGCCGAGCCTTACGCATGAGATCGACCAAGCCGAATTGGAACAGCACATTGCACGCGTTTCGCAACTCGTCTCAGCTGATCTCGGCATTATCGTTCCGCGCATTCCAGTTGCGGTCGACGAGCAGCTGCCCGAGTCGCAATTTAGAATAGATGTCGAGGGCGTGCCAGTCGAACAGGATTTGATTGATCCGACACTGCTAGAACTCGCAGACGGTCTGGCGAACATTGAACTTAGCGGCATCCCCATTCGGCATGATCCAGAAGCGGACAGAATCTGGGTCGAACAAGGCCATGCACCGGCTCTCAACGCTGCCGGCATCCGCTATCACCGAGCGAGCGAACTCCTTGCCTCGCGTGTCCATGCGACGTTGACCCGCTATGCACCGCACTTAGTGGGTATCCAAGAGACCCGCGAATTGCTGGGCCGAATGGAGCACGATTATGCTGATCTGGTGAAGGAGGTGCTGCGCACGACGCCTGTTCCCCGGGTTGCCGATGTGCTGCGCCGCCTGCTGGATGAAGGTATCCCTATCCGCAGCACCCGCCTCGTCTTGGAGGCATTGGCCGAATGGAGCGAACGTGAGCAAAACGTCGCGCTGCTCACGGAATATGTTCGCTCCGGCATGAAGCGGCAGATCTGCCACCGCTTTGCCAACACACAAGGTATCGTGCCCGCCTTTATTATCGAACGTGAGAGTGAGGATATGGTGCGGAGTGCGGCTCGAGATTCGGCTGCGGGCCCCTACCTCGTGTTAGAGGATCTGCAAAGCGAAGCGCTGCTGTCACAGATGCGCAGCATCTTTTCCAGCACAGCACCGGATCAGACCCGCCCCGTCATATTAACTTCGATGGATGTTCGACGCTTCGTCCGCGGCTTTCTCACCCGAAACGGGATCGATCTGGCTGTGTTGTCTTATCAGGACCTTGCCTCCGACTTCACGATTCAACCCGCCGGATCCGTCAAGCTCCCCCCTGGAACAGAAGGGGAAATGTCGGGGGACTCTCGCAGTATCCGCGTTGCCGCCAACTCAAAGGCACAGCACTCTATGACAGCTGAGAACCAAACATGAATTCACATGAGAATATTGCCACTCCGCCGTTACTTTCATCTCGTCTGCGCTCAGTTCTCTTCTCAGTACTCGCCATTGTTCCGCTCGGAGGTTGCGCTAGCTGGAACAAGCCAGTTCTTTCAGTGAAGGAGACGTCGCCCCCAGAGTTGCTCGGCGCTGATCAGATCGATCCGGCCATACGCGAGCGCATTTTGCGCGCAGTCGGTCAGGATGCGCAAGAGCGGGCTTTGCGGGATGATCTGAAGCAGCATCCGGACAATGTCGATGCGGCAATCCGTCTTACGAAGGTCTTGCTGGCGCAGAAACGCCCGAATGAGGCGCTTCAGGTACTCGACAACCTCTTGGTAGCAGCTCCAAGTAATTTGCGGGCGTTGAACGCGAAGGGAGTTGTTCTGGATTTGGAGGGGCGACATGACGCGGCAAGAGCGTTATATCGGCAAGCTCTTGAAACAGAGCCAGGGAATCTGATGTTGCGCCACAATCTCAACTTGTCGCTTGGGGTAGACGGGAAGGCCGAAAGGAGTGCGTTGGCACGATCGCGATAGCCGTGCAAAAGGCCCCGGACTGGCACACCGGAAAACGGAATTCCAACCGGGACGTCGTCAGTTGGATGTTTGCCGTTGATGAACAGCACTGGGAACAGAATGTGCCCTTGAAAGGACGGCCGATCATGCTCTTACGCGCCATTCTAAAGACACAGCTGGGCGTTGGCGCGGGTTGTAGAGTATACCCGGCTGAGTGCTTCTTAGGAATGGCGTCTTGTGCGTGGGTTGGATACCGCACTTCTGCGATCGTCTTTTTGTGCGAGAAACCAGCAGCGAAGCAACGAAGAAATTCCTGACCATCCTAGTTAATCAATCGCTGCGCAGAATCTTTGCTTCGAGTGCAGCAGCCACGAAAGCCCTTCGAGCAGCTGGCGGATGAATTTCACCGCGCAATACCTGCAGACAGGCGTTCATCGCCACCTTCCGTTTCTCGGTCTGACGATGAAGGTCACGCAGTAGGATAGCGGCCGCGTCATTAACATCGAACACCATACGCTCTGAGCTGTCGCGGGTAACCTGGATAACGACCGGCCTCTCAAATCTGCTCGAGCGGGTCATGTCTGTACCCACATGCGGCAATAGCCTTGGTCGCACTTGCTTGCCCAGCCGAACAATTCTCGCCCATTTTCGAGCAGCGCTTCCGCTTTCGCCATGCATGAAATCTCGACACATTGCCCTCCCTCGGCGCGCCCAGCACCAGCCGCATGGCGCCGAAGCCTAAACTTCTGCTTTCCCGGTGCCCGTGTCGAAGACGGTCGAAACCCGCTGATAAACGACGACAAGATCTGAAGCGCTGGAAGAGCAAAGGCGGCCGCCCGCGCGCTCTTCAACTAGCGCTGTAGCGGGC
>NZ_JBHLYT010000084.1:0-4807 GCF_042431665.1 Mesorhizobium kowhaii | reverse complement strand
TTGAGGCCGGACAGGTCGGCGACGGTGTTGATCTCCTTGCGGAACCAGCCACCCATCTGCACGCCGGTGTTGCCGCCCGGCAGGCCGAAAAGGCCCTGCGTGGCAAGAAACTCGTTGAACAGGTCGATGCTAGGCGCCTAACGCCTCCCGGACATCGTCGGGGATGTGTTCCACCAGGGTCGCGATCGCGGCACTGATTTCCACTCCCGTTAAGCCTTGTTCGGCGATGCCGGTGTTGATGGCGCTTGTCATGATCAGCATGCCGTACTCGTCCCCGGCGGCTTTCAGCTTTTCAGCCGCGGCAAATGGGTTAGCCGTGCGCAAGCAGTGCTCGACGGCCAACCTCTGGACCAGCCATTCGATGGCGCAAAGCCGATCATGTCCCTCTGGAAATCCTGCCATGGAAAGTCCCCTCCGCTGCCCAAGTTGCCGATGATGCGGTATTTGTCGGGTTGTTGTCGAATCCCATGGGAGCGTCCCGGCCGCGCAGAGCACATGTGCCCACGACAAAAAGCTACCTTCCGGGACACAAATTTTCAACAGCAGGTGACACTGTCGCTGCGGCCCGCTAATTCAGGCCAGCGAGAGGCGCCAGGGACGCGCAAGGCGCATCTCCGCTGTAGGAGAGCGGCCGGCAAGAACGCGCGCTGGCGGGGCTATCGGCAGTTTGAATTTCCGATCTTCGACCATGGAAGATTCGCTACGCCGTCTCGCCGGGTGTAGGGTGCCTTGTCGTCCGATCTAATAGATCACTCTTAACCGAGGGGAGGACTTCGATGATCAAGAAACTCGTCCTTGGCCTGGCTGCCCTCGTGGTCACCTCGTCATTTGCGCAGGCAGCGGGCGACAGCATCGCCGGTCAGAAAGTCATAGTGAAATGCCAAGGGTGCCACGGCAAGGAGGGCCTCGGCAGAGCTCTGCCCGCCGGTGGCGAAGCGCCCAATCTCGCCGGGCAGAAGTACGACTATCTCGTCCACTCGCTGATGGCTTACAAGGCCGGAGAGCGCAAGAGTTATATGATGTCGTTGGTCGTCAAGAAACTGAACGATGAAGACATCGCCAATGTTGCGGCTTACTATGCCGCGATCACGATTTCCGTCGAAGTTCCGCAGTGACAAGTAACCAAGGCCGGCGATGTCAGGCCGAGCGGACTGACCGGGCGGCGCATCAACTTCGCGAGGCTGCCAGCGGCCCAGCGGCCAAGGGCGGGGGGCTGCTGGGGTTGACCACTGGGCCTAACCGGCGAAGGAGAGTGCCGGCTGGCGAATTATACGCCTCAACCGTGCGGTCTGGCGAGGCTCCAGGCACCGAGCTATATCGGCCGCATGGGCAAGGGCTGGACGTTCCAATCTCTGATCGACGCGAGGATGGATGCCGCCCGGCACCGACTCCCCCGTCAGGGCGCTGCGGCATTGTCAGGTTCGCAGGGGGGCTGGCCTTTGAAGTCACGAGCAAGGCATCCATACTTGTCGAACGTCTGCCCGGTTTCCCTCGCAGCTTTGGCCATACCGCAGCCCGAAATGGCCAGGCAGGAGAGCAGAGCAATCGCGGTTCTCTTAGCGAGCATCGATTTCTTCCTCAGTGGCCCAGATGACTTGCCGCAGATCGCGCATGTCGACCAACTGGCCGCAGATTGGACAGGAATAGAAATTGTCCTGTTCGTCGGAATGGTCGCCGCAGTGGCGCTTGCCGTGGATGGGCGGCCCGAGGTCGGATAGCTTCGTCATGACCATTGAACTTTCAATTCGTCTAAAATGTTCCGGAACCATTTTAGCGCATGCTAATTGAATCGCAGCCGACGGCGACCGCTTCAATACCCGCTACCGGGCGTTGCTGCGCCCCTCGGCGTCGAGGATTGAGAATTGAGCTACTACTCGAAGCTCTATCATATCGATGGCCTCGTGCGGGCCATCGGGTGGAAGAAATCAGTCTCGGTACTGCTTCGCCGCGCGCTGGGGATCGGACCGGCGATGAAAGTTCGCTGTGGCAATCATGAATTGCTGATCAGGCCTACCGACAGCGACTTGTTTGTCATCTCCCAGGTTTTTGGGCATTGCGAATATGAAATCGGAAAAGCAGGCCAAAGCGCGCTTAACCGGCTCGCGACAGCATGGAGGCAAAGGGAGTTCATACCCGTTGTCGTGGATGCGGGCGCGAATGTTGGCTACTCGTCGATTTTCCTTGGAGACCAGTATCCTGATGCCATAGTGATAGCTATCGAGCCGGACCGCCAAGCTTATGAAGTGTTGATATCGAACTGCGCCGGTCTAGAGCAGATCATGCCTGTCTACGGCGCACTCTGGAGCCACGACGGTGAGGTTGCACTTGTCAACAGCGAGCGACCTTCGTGGGCACGGGCCGTATCAGACGGGCGAGGTGTTCCGTCGGTCACCTTGCCGGGCCTTCTTGCCAAATTGCCCAGGACAAAATTGTTGATGCTGAAGATGGATATTGAAGGCGCGGAACTGGAGGCAACGCGTGACTGCGGCAAGGTCCTCAAGGATGTGCCGTGCATTATCGTCGAACCGCACGACTTTATGTTTCCCGGCCGAGGCTGCCTCACTTTCGTGTACTCGTTGTTTGGCGGAAGGAGCATCGACAGTCTGGTGAACGGCGAGAACCTGATATTCATATCGTCGGAACTTCTAGCACCTGAAGCGGCTTCACGGCGACCGCCAGGACGAAGGACAGCCAAGTCAGCGCAATAGCAGCGCGTTTTGCGCAGAATTAGGTTTTTCCACCCCGTTGCTTGTCAGAGGCATCCTGATCAGGAATACGATCCTTCGTTGCGGCGAGCCCTTCAACGGAGATCGCCATTACCCATGACCATGAAATATCCATTTGTCGAAGACACGCTCGGCAAGAAATTGCAGGCCGGATCGGGGCTCTCGGCCGACTGTATGACTTGCCGCCGAAGTTACGCGAGGCCGCGCGAGCCAGCGGACCGAGCTTGGCAACTCCGATCGCGCGACGTCTCGCCTGGACGGCTATTTAGGGGCAGCATACTCCAGCTAAGGTTAGGGTGATCGGCCGCAAACCCTGTTTAA
Organism: Mesorhizobium kowhaii; assembly: GCF_042431665.1. Classification (NCBI taxonomy): domain Bacteria; kingdom Pseudomonadati; phylum Pseudomonadota; class Alphaproteobacteria; order Hyphomicrobiales; family Phyllobacteriaceae; genus Mesorhizobium; species Mesorhizobium kowhaii. The sequence continues at coordinate 1,760 of NZ_JBHLYT010000084.1, read as the reverse complement.
TGCTGGCGTCTTGCCGACGCTGGACCGGTCGCGGGGAGCGTCGGGGGAGCGGCCGCGCTTTCGTCAGCGGCCACGGCCCCTCCCCAGACAAAAAAGCCGGGGTGAGGGTCAGTTTCCAGCAGCCTATTTCCGCCGCCGATTAATGTGCAACTTGTGAAGCTGCCGACATCAGTTCCTCGGGGTTCGGTGTCTTGAACGTAATATCGGGGCCATCCTCCAGACCTTCGGTGAAGCTCCAGCGTACAATGCCCCCTCGGTCGATGAGGAACTGACCGACAAGCAACTCCTTAGCGGAAGCCATCATCCGCTGATCGGCTTCCGTAATTTCATATCCCTCCTTCTTGTTGAGGAACTCGTCCATTGCCATGGGGTCCATAGGCTCGGGCAACTCGCCCGGGAGATGGATCCGGATCCCCATGACCTCGTCCATCCCGACCTCGCGCAAGCCGAAAGCACGGTGTGAGGCCCGCTCGGGGTCCGACGCGGCGAGAAGATCGGGCGCCGGGTGGTAACGGAAATAGAGCCGCGCCCTCTCGACCGGCGTATTGACCACCGCCAGGCATTCGACGCCTCTCTCACGCAGGGCCGGCTCGAGTTGCGCCATTGCCGCGACATTGCGCCGACAGAACGCACAGTGCAGGCCTCGAAACAAACCGATCAACAACGGGCTTCGACCGCGAAAATCAGTGAGCGCGATCTTGCCGTCGCGGGAGATCGCGTCGAGCACAATATTCGGTGCCCGGTCGCCCGGCTGCAGCGGGCGGTCGACACTACTCGTGGACATGGACAACCTCCTCGCCCGGACCAATCAAGAAAAGGCAGCGCACCCAGCGCTCGTAGCTGAGCCGTGCTGGGGGCGCAGAACTTCCTGCGCCAGGGCAAAATACCGTTCGGCCTCTGCCATATTTGCCAAGGTCGAGATTACGCGTTGCAACGCCATCGTAACACGAAAAAAGCATCTGCGGGTCGCTCGTTTCGCGAGACCGCCACGAGCGCCGCGCGGGTAAACAGTGGGTCGTCTCATCCGTGCGAAGAGGCCGGGCTTCAGCCGCCCGAACAATCTAGCAGGCGGCCCGCCAGACCCTATGGTGTGATCGGGGAAGCGTTGGCTTAAGCCCTGCCGTCCGTCTCGCTTTCCTCATCGATCGGACCGGCAGATAGGCGTTCGTTTCCAGCCACTCCCGCAGCAAATCGGAATGAGATCCGACTGCATATGGCCTTGGATGCGTCACGCAGGCGAGGCGCGCGCGGCGACGCAATGGGTCAAGCCGGGGCTGATCGGCCGCGTAAAGCACCTCCGCGGCGAGGAAGACTTGCGGCACGCCTCGCTGCAGGATTTCCGCGAGGAGGATTGACTCCCTATTTGTGCTTCTCGACGAAAGCTTTGCATGCGGGGGATAGCTGATCGATCATGCTTTGAAGATCACATTTGCCGATTGGTGTCATCGGGCAAAGCCGTTTGTAGTCGGGTCTGCACTCTTTGCCTTGGAAGTTTTTGAAAGCTTTTGCCTCGGCGGTCATGCTGCTCAAAAGTATTCCCGAGCATGCTAGCGCCAAGCCTAGCCACAGATGCTTCCCCATAGCCCTCTCTCCCCTTGTTGCTTCACAATATCGGTGCAATAAATTAGGATACGCTAATGGGCTGAGCGCTGCAAGCTGGGCACCTCGAACTACGGCATTTCCGAGACCTGTGGGGCGGCAAAGCGGTTCGGCCCGGGCTGATGGCGGGAAGTGGCTTCGGTTTTGGTCGTTGAGGTTGA
>NZ_JBHLYT010000083.1:0-8393 GCF_042431665.1 Mesorhizobium kowhaii | reverse complement strand
CCCGACCGAGCCGCTCGTCAGCTACCAGACCAATCGACTACTATCTGGGTGGAACCTTCCTCCACTGGTGATACGCGCCATCGGGGCGCACTGAATTTTCCGGGCTAGTTAGTCGCACACGCGGTGCACGTATTACCGCCCTGCTCAGTGACAAAAAAGGGCTCCGGGGCGTGCCGAGATGCGCATCGCGTCGTGCGACATAGTCCGACAGAGCGGCGACCGTCGTGGCATGGAGCGGGACCAGCCGCGACATGCCAAGCTTCGAGAATGCTTGGTCGAGATCGACGTCATCCCGAGGCTTGTCGCCGCGCTCCAGAATAGCGTAGACCGATCACCGCTATCAATCCGAGAAGGCAATAATATGTCCAGCGACGTCGGGCGTTGGCGGCAGTGACAGTGCCGCCCCCAGAAGCGCCGTGATCTCGGCTTCGGTATAGATGTAGGGCTTGCCCTCCCCGGCGGTGGCGCAGCCTCTCGAGGTGCCACTTTCTTCAGAAGATCGAGATAAGCGAGGTGCTGAGCAAAAGCAGCGCACATCGGTCAGGCGGATGGACCAGGTCGGTTGGCGGCCGATCCATGTCACCCACTCGCCAGCATCGTGGTGATGGCGGCGCCTCGAGCTTCATGAAGGTGACGAAATCCGGCAGCCGTCGGGCGGGGGTCGTGTACTTGTATCCAGCCTTGGCGCATGCCCACCCACGTAACGCTCGATCGCAATGCGAAGCCGGTTCATTGGACACCTCCAGGCCAGGACAAGGCTCAGTTCGCAGCTTCTCGATATCGAGCCTTGCATAGATCGATAGTTCCTCGTGCTGTGAACTAGAAACTGGTCGATCTCCGCACAGCTGGCGCCGGACGCAACAGGTCGGTCGAGGCTGTGGCGTAAAAGGTGAGCGCTGGATACCAGCCTGCTCGAGGGCCTGCTTCGCAATCATAGTAATGGCGATGCCGAATAGACCTGCATGTGAACGACATCGAGCCGCTAAGCTACCTCGCCAACGTCCTGACTAGGATCGTGATAGCCATCCCAACAGTCGGCTCGACGAGCTCCTGCCCTGGGCTTACGTCGCCAGCCGGACCTCAAGGCCATGGCCTGACGACGACGCTCTGATGTCCGGCCGACCTGTGCATCATCTCACCCAGCTTCGCCAGATAGGTTTCATTCTGAGCGGTCCATGGGAACGAGAAGTTAAGCGCTACGAAATTTCGGAAGGAGGCCTCGATCGAGAAGATAGGACCTGGGAGAAAACTAAAGTCGGATTTTACCGCTTCAAGCAATGCGCTAGTAGCATCGAAGCTGACTGGTCCTCGCACCCAGCACATAAACCCGCCGACGGGGGGCGATACAACACATTCACTGGGAAAAAATTCTGCGATTAAATCGAGTCCCCGTCGCATCCTCGCGGCAAGTGTGCAGCGCAACTGCCTCAAATGTCGATCCTGACTACGGGTTGCCAGAAACGTGGCGATCGCACGCTGGACAATACCATCACCGCTGTTCAGTCCATGTGTATACTGGTGGGTCATCAAACGTCGTGTATGGGTGCCGGCAATAACCCAACCCAATCCATACGCTGGCGGGAGCGAGGCCATGAAACTTCCGAATTGCACCACGATATCGGATGGATCGTGTTGTTTGAACGAAGGCTGTCTGCTGCCATCGTAGTTCAGTTCGCTGAACATTTCATTTTCGAGGATAAGCACCTGGTGCTGGCGAGCAATTTCCACAACACGACGCATTGTTTGTTCGGAATAGGTCACGCCTGTGGGATAGTGATGGGAGCCCATGAGCAATGCCACACGAACCGAATTAGAACGGACAAGATGCTGAAATTGTTCGGGATTGATGCCAGAGCGCGGGTGTGAATAAATTTCCACAACGGAGAGGCTCTTACGGTTCAATCCGGCCAGCATTGGAAAATAGGAAGGACTTTCGACAAGAATGACGTCTCCCGGCTTGGTAAATGCATTGAGGCACATGTCGAAGCACGACATACCCGTGTTGCCGACAACGATTTCCCCGTGTGCTACGACGCTTCCCCGCCTTGATGCGCGGCGCGAAATTTCATGTCGCAACTGCATGTCGCCTTGTGGGGAATCGCACCCAACAAGCCGGGTCTCGCCCTGGCGCAAGAGCTGGCGCAACAGGCGGTCTATGTCGCTGCGGTCGAATAGCTCCGGACTCGGATAGAAGCTGCCGAATGCGCCAAGCTCATTTGAATACCAAATATGGAGCAAAGCCTCAGGCAGATTTTTTACCGCCTCTCCACCGACATCGTGGCTATTGTTCCCTGGGCCTGTCACTGGCGCACCGACGACATAGAAGCCCGACCGAGGCCGGGCCTCGCAAACTCCCTCAGCCTCCAGCAGCTCGTATGCATGATGTACTGTCATCGGGCTATAGCCGGTATCTTCGCTTAGCTGCCGAACAGACGGCAGGCGATCACCGACGCTCAAAGTTCCTTTGCGAATGCGGCGCTTGATGAGGTCGACGACAAATTCGTAGCGGCGCATAGCCGATGTCTTGTGAACATGGGTCATAGGATCGGAATTCCTATTAACTGGCATCTACGGTGTCTGCACAGGAAGCTATTCTACCTTCAAACGAACACGGCGTCGCAGTCCGCAGTGATTGAGCGTCATGCACCTCACCCTGGCCGACGATCGACAATATGGATCCTTGTCACCGGAAAAATGCACAAAAACCGCCTATTCCGCGGAGCACAGTTTTTAACGAGGAGGCGCTTCGAGGATTTGCTTTGAAATTAGCCCGTCTGTACTGAACGAATTTGCAGGAATTTGACACTGGTGCATCTCCAGCTTTTTGGTTTTTTGTCATGTTGGTAACGTTCAAAGTTGCCAAGACTGAGGAAGGTTATGGAAAAGGTCGTTATCATCGGAGGAGGGTTAGCAGGACATCGTGCTGTCGCAGCACTCGCCGAGCTGCGTCCTGACCAGCGCACAGTCCTCATTCATAGCGAAAGCGGAACACCCTATGACAGGCCGCCCCTATCCAAGGACTTTCTCTTGGGGGGCAGGAGGCCGACGCTGAAAGGGTCTGAGCTGTATGCAGACCGCGTCGTTTTGCGAGCTGGAACGAAGGCCACGCTCATCGATCCCCTTCGACGGATGGTCCATACCGATAACGGCGATCCAGAACACTACGACAAACTTTTGATCGCTACGGGATCTCGGGTCCGGCAGCTGGAGAACTCCAGTGTAGACCCGGCACAACTTCATTATTTGCGCACTGAATCAGACGCTTCGCGGTTACGTGCGGTTCTTGCGCCGGGCCAGCGGCTGGCAGTCGTCGGCGGCGGCTTTATAGGACTTGAGGTATCGGCGAGCGCCCGCCGCCTAGGGTGTCAAACCACGGTCTTTGAGCTGGCACCACGACTGCTACCGCGCAGCGCTTCACTCTCTTTATCAGAATGGGTCGCTGCGCGTCACATGGGCGAAGGTGGTGAGGTCCGTTTGAACTGCGCAAATCTGCGTATGTCGAATAATTCAAAGGGCGAGGTCATTCTGACTTGGGATGGCGGGTCGGCCGTTGCTGACACGGTCCTTATTGGTATCGGGATTGGGCCTAATGCGGAGATTGCCGCTGACGCCGGCATCGACACCGCCGACGGGATCATTGTGAATACACGCTGCGAAACGTCCATTGCGGGAATATATGCTGCCGGAGAAGTGACGAACTATCCGGTGCCCTCGCTTGGCTGGCGGCTACGCAGTGAGAGCTGGACTGTGGCCGGCGATCAGGCAGTTGTGGCAGCACAAGTCATGTGCGGTCTGGATGCGCAGTATCAGAACCTACCTTGGTTCTGGTCCGACCAGTGCGGCGTAACCATCCAGTCGCTCGGGCTGCCAGCCCTCGCGACGTCTCTGTATCGCATCGGGGACGTCGCAAGCGAACGGTGGCTGGAGATTGGCGCCGATGATCACGGACGTTTTGTCAGTGCCGTGGGGGTCAACCCTGGTCGTGACATGATGCAGCTCAGGCGAGACGCAAAGGCCGGCAGGCCCATATCGCATGACATTATGAGTCGGGCCACGGAAATCGATACGTCCGATTTGTACCAGGAAGCTGGCTAATTACGGCAATCGGAGTGAACTGTGATAACGGCAGAAAAGAACATAGATACTGTGTCGCAAAATTCTGAGTGGATAATTCTTTGCCCAATTTCGGACCTTCAAGAGGATACCGTGGTGCCGTTCGAAATAGGCGATAGACGCGTCGCTATTTATTTGATCGACAACATAGTATATGCGACCAACAACGTGTGTTCGCATGCGTTCGCTCTCCTTTCCGACGGCTGGCTGGAGGGAACTCTTATCGAGTGCCCTCTGCATGGTGCTCAATTTGAGATCACTTCCGGGGAAGTGGTTCAAGGCCCGGCTGAGTGCCCAATCACTGTGTTCGAGACGAAGGTCGAAGGCGGCCAGGTCCTGGTGCGTCTTCCGGAGGCGTGAACAAATGTGCTTGCGCGCCAGAACCGAACACGCTTTAGATTAGCGCGCGGGCACGTATTCGAGTGCCCATGACAGCGCCTTGGGCAGACGGCATCGTATCTCGCAACTTGGGTGCCGTCGGAGATCCGTGACATCGCTCCGGTCCTGCAGCGTTGGGTTTGCATCGACCAGCTCAGTTTGGGGGGAATTTGGAGTACATCAACGTTGGAAGGACGGGCCTCAAGGTCTCTCGGATCTGTCTTGGCTGTTTGAGCTTCGGCCTGGCCGAGCGTCGCTGGGGTTTGAGCGAGGATCAAAGCCGGCCGATCGTCAAGCAAGCGATCGAAGGCGGAATCAACTTCTTCGATACCGCCAACACCTATGGCAACGGCGCGAGCGAGGAGGTGCTGGGCCGAGCTGTGCGTGACTATGCGCGGCGCGACGAGGTGGTGATCGCGACGAAGGTCTATTACCCGATGCGGGCCGATCCAAACGGACGCGGCCTGTCACGCAAGGCGATCATGTCGGAGGTGGACGCAAGCCTGCGCCGCATCAACACTGATTATATCGACCTTTACCAGATCCATCGCTGGGACGACGCTACTCCGATCGAAGAGACGCTCGAAGCATTGCACGATATTATCAAATCCGGAAAGGCGCGGTATATCGGCGCATCTTCAATGGCTGCCTGGCAATTCTGCAAAGCGCTTCAGCTCGCCGGCGAGCATTTTTGGACCCGCTTTGTCACCATGCAACCGCACTACAGTCTCCTTTACCGCGAGGAGGAGCGCGAAATGCTCCCTCTTTGCGAGAGCGAAGGCGTTGGCGTCCTACCGTGGGGCCCTCTTGCACGGGGGCGTCTCGCCCGCCCTTGGCAGGAAGAGCCAGATACCCTTCGCGGGCGCACCGACGATATCGGCGCGGAGATCTACGCCCGAACCCAAGAAGTGGACAAGATAGTCGTCGACCGTCTTACGTCGCTGTCCGAAACACGGGGCCTTCCTCATGCACAGCTTGCCTTGGCGTGGCTGCTTTCAAAGCCTGTGGTGACTGCACCCGTTATCGGCGTGACGAAGCCGCAACATCTTGACGACGCGTTCGCGGCGGTCGGCGTGAAGCTATCGGAAGACGAGGTCAAATTACTCGAGGCGCCGTACGTGCCGCATCCAGTTTCAGGACTTTAGCTGGAGGCGTTGGAGCCGGCGGCGAGAGAGAGCGGCGCAATACATCTCAAATCAACCTCAATCGCGGCCGGCCTTCAGTTTGGCCACGGGATTGATCAAACATAGGAGCTGTCAATGGTCGCGCGCACGAAATTCTACATCGATGGCGTATGGACGGAGCCCGCGGCGCCGAACCGAATGGCCGTCGTCAATCCTGCAAACGAAGAGGCCATGTACGAAATAGCTCTCGGATCGAAGGCTGATGTAGATGCGGCGGTCGATGCAGCCAAACGGTCCTTCAAGGATTTTTCCCACACATCACGTGACGAGCGCCTCGCACTCCTCGGAAGAGTTATCGACGTTTATCGTTCAAGGGTTGCAGAGCTTGCGGCGTCTATTTCCGACGAAATGGGCGCGCCTTTGGAGCTTGCAGAAAGAGAACACGCTGCGGCAGGTTTGGCCCATTTTGAAACGATACGCGGTGTTCTTGAGAGATACAGCTTCGAGGAAACCATCGGCTCGGCGCTGGTGGTCCGAGAACCGATTGGTGTAGTGGGGATGATTACGCCCTGGAATTGGCCCATGAATCAGATTGGGGCCAAAGTTGCGCCAGCGCTCGCCACAGGCTGCAGCATGATCCTGAAGCCTTCTGAGTTTACGCCAAGTTGCGCATTGATCTTCGCAGAGATTTTGCAGGAGGCTGGCGTGCCCCAGGGTGTATTCAACCTTGTCAATGGCTTAGGGCCGGAGGTTGGTGTTGCAATGAGCGAGCATCCTGACATCGACATGATGTCCTTCACTGGTTCGACGCGCGCGGGCGTAGACGTGGCCGTCCGCTCTGCCGCCACCGTCAAGCGTGTCAGTCAGGAGCTGGGCGGCAAATCGCCCAATATCATTTTGGATGATGCAGACCTTGAACAGGCCGTCGCTGGCGGCGTCGCTTACATGATGATGAATACTGGCCAGTCATGCGACGCACCCACACGAATGATTGTCCCCGCAGCCAAAATGAGGGAGGCCGCGCGCATCGCGAAAATGGCTGTGGAGCAGATGAAGGTCGGGGATCCACGAGCGGTAGGCACCACTCTCGGACCCGTCGTCAATCGGATTCAGTGGGAGAGAATTCAAGCCTGGATTGAAAGGGGTATTGCAGAAGGCGCGACCTTGGTCGCAGGCGGCACAGGCCTACCAGAGGGCATTCCTAAAGGCTACTATGTTCGACCAACCATTTTCGCTGACGTAACGGCTGAAATGACAATCGCGCAGGAAGAGATTTTCGGCCCGGTTTTGGTACTGATGGGGGCCGAAGATGAAGCGGACGCGATACGCATTGCCAATGACACCGCCTATGGCCTTGCCGCCTACGTTACGTCTGGTTCGGTCGAGCGCGCTCGCAAAGTCGCTCGGCAGGTTCGAGCGGGCAGTGTTAACATCCAAGGAATGTTTGCTGATTGGGCCGCCCCATTTGGTGGATACAAGAGATCGGGCAATGGCCGTGAATGGGGAAGGTTCGGGATGGAAGAGTTCCTAGAGACAAAAGCGATCGCCGGCTACTAACCAGCACCAGCGTCTCTTCGTGTATCGGACGTGTTACGCCTTGTTGGTGTAGCTCGGTGGTAAAGAAGCCGCTCGCGAGCGCGCCCTCAAAAGTGCCGTAGCGAGCGGCACAGCGGTGGTCATTCGATGTTCTTCCGTTCGGGTTGCTAACAGCAACCCGAATCGAAGGAACCACCGATGACCGACGACATCATGAACCTGCGTGCGCTCGTGCAGAAGCCCCCGATGCCGAACTCCTGCGCGAGATGACGAGATGATCGCCTTTGCCGCCGAGCGGCTGATGGAGCTGGAGGTGGGTTTCGCGACCGACGCGGGCTTTGGCGAGAAGAGCGCGCTGCGGACCGCCCAGCGCAATGGCTGCCGCGACGGGGACTGCGAGACTCGGGCCGGAACGGGAGAGCTGCGCATCTCCCCAAGCTGGAAGGGCTCCTACTTCCCCCAGTTCCTGGAGCCGCGCCGTGGGGAAGCAGGTGGAGCGGATTTTGACTTTTGGCTGCACAAAGCGGAGGTGGGCATCGTGGCCGTCACCGCGAGCCCGCAGACAAAGCCCGCCGTGCCTGGCGCCGCGTTGGCAAAGGGTCGGCATCCAGCGGGGCTCAATGGGGCTCAATTACGTCGACTGCTTCTCTTATGCCCTGGCGAAACTCACCGGCGAACCGCCTCTGGTCGCCCAGGTCTGGCAGGTCATCGAGACCGTTCGACCTAAGTACAGCTGCCGCACCTGCGATAAGATCATCCCGGCGCCGGCACCGGCTAATATAAGGCTCGCTTTGCGTCGCCGGATGAGCTTTTCACCGATCTCAACGGCAAGAAGTAAATTCTGCGAGCAAACAGCTTGAAGAAACCCAGCGACGTCAGGCGCGCGTCCCTTCCAAGGGCGTCCGAATACACCAAGCAATTTCGAAAGGACGTACGCATACGACGAAGGCCGCATGATTGGCACATGCGCGTGCGCGTGGCGGGCTCTATGATGGCGTTGCGTGAAGGTCAGGCGGCCTGCTGATCGGCGGGCTTGTCGGCTTCGTGCAGGCGCTTCCATTGCCAAGGCAGTAATTCGTGCAGACGCGAGGTAGGAAGATCGGCGATGCGGGCCAGGACGTCGGCGAGCCAGGCTTTTGGGTCGACGTCGTTGAGGCGTGCCGTGGTGATGAGGGTAAGCATGACGGCGGCGCGGTCGGCGCCGCGCTGGGAACCGGCGAAGGTCCAATTGCGCCTTCCCAG
>NZ_JBHLYT010000082.1:0-13881 GCF_042431665.1 Mesorhizobium kowhaii | reverse complement strand
CGCATCAACTGGATGTTCTCTACCGAAAACGCACGCCTTAAGATGGCCAAAGCCTATCCCAAGCCGACTTCCAAAGAGTCATAACCTCTGTGCAGAGGTACTAGCAGATTCATAGACAATGCGCTTGGATCGCTGCGAGCTCCGCGCGTTCACCAAACGAACCCGACAGAGAACTGGCCCCATTGCGCACCTCTCTGAGAATGCGGGACTCGCCTTCGTCGCGCACGAATGGCTGCTTGTTCGCTTCCAGTCCGAAGTCGGTGTCCATATCTGCTCCGGCGAGAAGCTGCGTAAGGAACCCTGCGGCGTAACCTCCGCCCGAGACGCCCCGCACGCACTTTTATGAGGAATAAGATCGTCCGAGATCACCTTGCGGAGGCCATATCAATGTCAGCCCCCGGCGAGAAGATACTTTTTAGCGCTGCAACATCGCTGGGTCGTGAACTCGATGACGCCTCCTCCAGGGACTGGGCCAGCTGGATCGCTGATAACCGCCTTCGAATATTCCAGGAAATCGTAGAGGTCGATGAGGCAGAGCGCATCAACAAAACGATCGATGACGAATATGTCGCGAGCCGTCTTGTCGGGTTGGCCCTGCGCACCGCGGACGGGAATCTGCGTAGCCGGTACTTCACCGTGACGGTGCGCAGCAGCAGACCTTCCCGCGTTTTGTAGATGCGTTTTCGGATACGTTCCTTCTTCAAGCTGCTGAAGAATGACTCTGCGACGGCATTGCCCCAGCAATTGGCACGTCTGCTCATGCTCGGTTCCAGGTTGTGGGCCTGGCAGAAACGCTTGAAGTCATCGCTGCCGTATTGACTGCCTTGGTCCGAATGCACGACGACACGGCTGGCCGGCTTTCTGCGCCACACAGCCATGAGCAGCGCATCCAGAGCCAGTTCTTTGGAGAGACTGGCCTTCATCGACCAGCCAACCACCTTGCGCGCATAGAGGTCGACCACGACCGCCAGATACAGCCGGCCTTGCCAGGTCCGGACGTAGGTAATATCGGTCACCCAGACCTTGTTGGCTGCATCCACTGTAAATTCGCGCTGCAGACGGTTGGGGGGCAATGATGGAAGGGCGTCCTGCGATGGCGCGCGGCTTCTTGTAGCCGCGCACGGGCTTGATGCGTTCTCCCGCATGAGGCGTTCGACACGATGCAGGCCACAGCTCTCGCCAGCCTCCCGGAGATCGCCGAATATGCGACGTGCCCCGTAAACCCCGTGGCTCGCACTGTAGGAATCGCGGATGAGATCGAGTAGCCGGGCGTCTTCCTTGGCGTGATCGCTGACAGGCCCATGTAGCCATGTATAAAACCCCGCCCGGGCGACACGTAAGACCCGGCACATCGAGGCGACCGCATGTTGGTGACGATGCTCGTTCATGAAGCAGTACTTCACTCGGGTTCCCTGGCAAAGTACCGCGCGGCTTCCTAAGAAACAGCAACCTCGACGTCGCAGGGAACGGCCTGCAAAACGAAGCCCAGCGATTTTGCGCGCCGCTTCAGATTGGCGAGGACACGGCTGCGATATTGTTCCTCATAGTGGTCGGCACCCGGATCCCTGTAGGTCATGCCGTGGCTGAGGGTGTTGTAGAACAGGACCGCAATTTTGCGGGCGGTCGCCGTCACGGCCTTCGCCTTGCCTGCACGAGACGACAGCCGACGATAGAATGCTCCGAGCGCCGTATCGCTCCGCCCGATAGTCGTGGCCGCCAACCGCAATAGCGCTGCTGCCCGGCTTGACGATCTCCGCGTGCGCGAAGAGAGCACCTTGCCGCCGAGATTTTGTTGCCCGGCGCGAGACACAGCCAGGAGGTGAAGTGCTTGGCGCTCGGCCATGCCCTCAGATCCGTGCCGCACTCGCCGATGAGCTTCAACGCAAGTGACGGACCCAACCCATGTATCTCGGTCAAATCGACACCGAGGACGCGATATAGCGCGGCCCTAACATCGAACGACGGTGTGTTGACCTGCTTGGTCTTCACCCGTGGCCTTAACAGCTTGCCGATCGGCTTTGCCCCTTTGTCACTCAGCGCCGCTATCAAGGATTCCAGCTTCCGGTCGCAGTCGAGCATCTTGGCCTGGTAGGTGTCGTAGAGCTCCAGCGACTGGGTCAGGGCGAAGACATGTTCGTCCCGGTCGTTGCCCACCAGTGCAGCGCGGATCGTCTCGATAGAGGAATGGCAGCGCACATCGCGGTAGGTCGCCAATACATCGGGATTGCGCTCGCCCGCTACAATCGCCCGGATGATCAGCATACCGGTCGCGCCGGTGATGTCGGAGACACGTGGTGAAGTTGCATATTCATCTCCATCAGGGCCTTCTGCATGTGCTGGATATGGGCGGCTGCGTATTCCACTAGTACACGCCGGCGGAAGATTGGACGCATTGGTTAGGCGGTCAAGGGTTTGCCGGCCCAGGTCCATTTGAATGGCTTTGCCATGGTCTTGTTGAAGTAGTCGATGAAGCGCTCGATGCGGTCTTTAAGATCGGCGGTGGAGGTGAAGCTGGCGCGGCGCAGCAGCTTGCGCACCAGGATGGAGAACCAGATTTCGATCTGGTTGAGCCAGGAGGCGTGCCTGGGGGTGAAGTGGAAGGTGATGCGATGGCTCTGATCGCGCAGGAACGCCGCGCGGCTGGCCTTTCTTGCAAGGACGCCGTCGTGCCCTTTGCGGCCGAGCGTTGCTTCATCGATGCCGCACTGGCGCGCCACCAGCCGCACGACGCCCTCCGACCTGTGGGTGTCGAGATTGTCGCACACGATGCGCCAGCGCATGGCCGGGGCTGCCGTGCGCAACAGGCCATCGAGGAAGCTCACGAAGTCGGCTTCGGTGCGCGTGTTTGCGATCGTACCGCCGACCTTGCCGGTGACGACGTCGAAGTGGGCGATCAGCGTTTGCGTGCCGTGGCGGACATATTCGAACTCGCATCGCTCGACCTTGCCCGGCTTGATCGGCAAGGAAGGGGCGATCCGTTCGAGCGCCTGGATGCCGGTCATCTCGTCGATCGACACCGTTTTCGTCGTCTTTTGGGCTGCGATGGCGCTGCGATAGACGCTGCACACATCGATGCATCTGGTTTCAAAGTCCGGATCGGGCTTGGCCGTCAACCAAGGGCGAACCAGATGCGGCTTGAGGTCGGATTCTTTTTAAAAAGCGCCCCACCGACCGAGGCGAGATGGATGTGATGATGCCGCGTCGTACCGCCTCGCGCGCCAGATCGCTCGTGCTCCAGTGGCTGATCGGAACCGCGCCGTCGTCCGGCCGCTCGCACGCCAATGCGACAATGGCGCAGGTCTGCTCCGCCGTAATCGTCGCCGGCGCCCCCGAGCGCGGCGCATCTTGCAGCCGTGCCGCGACCGCCTCGCCCGCGTGGCGCGCCAGCCAACGTGCTCGCCACAAGCTCACCCCTTTGCGCCACACGCCCAGCCGCTGTGCGGTCTCGCCAACGCCGGCGCCATCGGCCGCCAGCACGATCATCCACGCCCGAAGCGCCAGTTGCTGGGGTGTCGAATGGCTGCGGATCAAGCGCTCCAGTTCGCTGCGCGCCTCGGCGCTGAGCGGGAGCGGGGCACAATGCCGCGACATGGAATTCTCCTCAGGTTGCGAATCACCCAAAGTGAATCACCAAATGCGCGCCGCCGGAACCCAACGAGTCGTAACTTCAGCCGAGGTGTACTAGCCGCTCCCGCTGACGCAGATAGGCGCGCAGAGTTGCGATCTCGGCATCAGGACGGAAACTCCCGCGTAACAATCCGTAGGAATGAAGCTGGCGGAGCCACGCGGCATCGCTGACATCTGTTTTGCGCCCAGGCACATTCTTGGCGTAACGCGCATTGACCAGAATGACCTCGAACCCGTGCTGCTCAAGAATCTCATAGGCCGGGATCCAATAGACCCCGGTGGATTCCATCGCCACACTGGTCACGCCGCACGCTTTGAACCAGTCCGCCAGATCATGCAGGTCTTGCGTGAATGTGCCAAACGCTCGCACTGGCGTATCAGTGCAGCCCGGGTCGACCGCTGCCATGTGCATTTTTGATCCGATGTCGATGCCAGCGGCACCAACATTGACCGGCTTCAATTCCGGGCGGTCACCGGTCTTCCTTTTGGGCATAGCAAATCCTCCATACGATTGTCGGCAGGAGGGTCTGGGCTATGCTAAATCTTCATCTTCCTAATCGGGATCACCGCAGGAACGGCGTCACCACTCTCAAGTTCGCATGCACCCATGGACCACGTTTTTTAACGGGGACTGTACCTCCAATAAGCTGACGGCCGCTACCCTCCGAGGTCCGAGAATAGCATGGGCTGTTTCTACCGCGCACAGGCGGGCCATGGCCCGTGACAGTTTTTTAAAAGATCCCGCTCCTCCTCCACGCGACGCAGTTGCGACCGCAGGCGCAGGATTTCACTCTTGGCTTCAAGCAGATCTTTCGATTGCTGCTCCGATTTGTCGGGCGACACGGCCTTGACCCACTTATACAGGCTGTGTGCCGACACGCCCAAACGCGCCGCCACATCCGGCACGCCATAGCCCCGGTCAATGACCTGCTTGACCGCTTCTTCTTTAAATTCCGGGGTAAACCTCTGCGTACTCACAAGCTGCCTCCTATGCTCAAAGGATAGGCCGGGCCTGTCTATCGTGCCAGGGGCAGTCCAAGGATAGGCGGGGGCTGTCTATCGCACCAGGGGCAGTCCAAAACTTCGAGCTCGTTGTAGCTCGATGCGGCCGCGGCGGTCGGGGTGATGTCGGTGGCCGCTACCTCGTGACCAGCAACACCGACCTGGCTGCAATCCGGGATCGAGCCCTCCACGCACGTCAGCAAGAAGGATATTTCGGCTTTGGCAACGTCACCGTGATCTCGGACGGCGACGAAATCCTGAAGCGGCTGCCCCGCGCCATGCCGAAGCCGACAGCCCACATCATCGACTGGTTCCACATTGCCATGAAGATCCAGCCCATGCAGCAGATCGCCGATCACATCGTTCCCAGTCCGACCCTTTTGAAGTGCTTCCAACCATCGACAAGGACATCAAAGCCGTGAAGTGGCGTCTCTGGCACGGGCGGGTCGATGGCGCGATCCGCGACCTGGAGCAACTCCTGGCGAGACTGAAAGACTCGCAAAGGGACGGCGAGTTCTCGATTGCACGGCTTTTTAGCCTCGCCTCGCAGCTCCTGACCTATGTCCATTCAAATCGCGGCGCGATCGTCAACTATGGAAAGCGCTATCGGGCTGGGCTTCGCGTTGCCTCCGCTCTGGCCGAGTCGGCGGTGAATTCACTCGTCGCCAAGCGGGTGGTCAAAAAGCAGCAGATGCGCTGGTCCTCCCACGGTGCCCACATGCTCATGCAGGTCCGGACGGCGGAGATCAATGGCGAACTTCGCGATCGGCTGCGGGCACCCTTCCGACAGCCAGAGCCAAACGTGCCCCCCACTATTCAAGCCCAAACCACCCCTTCTGCGCGCCGCGTAACCCCAGAGAAATTACCGGTCTCATCGACAGCAACAGGGGAACGCTTGCCGCCGACAAGTTGCCATAATCGGCGATGGTCTTGACGATGCGTTCGTCCTCGATGCCGAGCGACTTGCCGAGAGCATTCAAGATGCGGGCATTGGCCTGGTGCGGCACGAAGCGGGCGACGTCTGAACTGGCCAGGCCAGCCGCCTCCAGCGCTTCGGTCGAACAGCGGCTCATCATCTCGACCACCAAAGCGCATTTACCCAAGTTCGCTGCCTTGATCGACAGAGTGTCACAATTGACTCATTTCAGAAATTGTGAAACAGTTGATGCATTCGAGCGATAGTGGAGGATGATGGCTTCGGATGTACAACTGCTATGAACCTTTCTCGCCCGCGTCGCCCGAAAGCGTGGGCATGTCGCCGCCATTCCTTAGGCACGCCATCGAGACTGCTCGGGTCTGGGTGGACGAGGGCCGCATCGTAGGTGCGGTGATGCTGGTCATCCGCCGGAATAAAATCGTGTTGCATGAGGCGGTCGGCTGGAGCGACGGAGAACGCCTGCTTCCGATGAAAAACGACACGATCTTCATGATGCGCTCAATGACGAAGCCGCTCCTTGGCACGGCCATCCTGATGTTGAAGGAAGAGGGGCGGCTGACGCTAGAGGACAGGGTGTCCGAAAATCTCCCGGCATTTGATAATGAGCGTTCGCGCGATATTACGATCTATCAGCTTCTCACTCACACCTCCGGAATCACCGGCTCGATTGTTGAGGATATCGAGACCACGAGGTACTCCTCACTGCGGGAGGCTGTTGACGACGTCGGTCGGAAAGGACCCGAACATCCACCAGGCACGCGGTACGAATATAGTGATCCTGGCTCGAGCACTCTTGGGGCCATAGCCGCCGAGGTCTCGGGAATACCTGCCGAAGAATTCATCAGGACGCGCATTTTGGAGCCACTCCAGATGGGCGACTCGTTCTTAGACTTCAAGCTGCAGCCGGGCGATCCGCGTGCAGGGCGCGTGGCCGCCAGCTACTGCAGGGAGAATGGCGAGAGCGGCCGCTGGACAAAGTCTTGGGATAACACGCAACCGGATGAAGTCCCGTTTTTCCGTGCCTCCGGCGGCCTTTTCGCGTCGGCGATGGATTATGCGAAGTTCTTGTCCTGTATACTGCACGGTGGACGCTTTGGCGATCGGCTGTTGCTGTCGGAGGAGACCATCCGACTTGCGACGAGCCCGGACCTTGTTTCCAAAGAGTACGGCCTCCATTGGAAGGTTTACGGCGATAACGTCTTTGGGCACGGGGGCGATCAAGGCACTTTGTCTTGGGTTGATAAGGCACATGACCTGATTGGCCTATACTTGACGCAGTCCCAACGGCCGGGGAACACAACGCGCCCAGAGTTCAAGAAGCTGGTGGACAACGCAATCGTGAAATAGGCGAGCTAATGCGCGCTCGAAAGGCTTGGCCCTTGCGGTGCGGTTCCGACGACAAAGTTCGCAACGAAATTACTCAAACAGGGAGGAAAGTCATGGAAATTTCTCGACGCGATCTCATTAAGCTGACTGTATCCGCCGGAGCCGCATTGTCGGCTCCGTCAATCCTGCGCGCTCAGGCGGCTTCAGCAGACACGCGCGTGATCCGCGTGGTGCTGGACCAAGTCCCCTCAGTCTTCGACCCTCACAATACGACAAGCGCCAACACTGGAAACCATGCCCTGGCAATTTATGATATGCTCTTTGGGGTCGACTCCCAGGGGGTGGCGCGCCCGCAAATGATCGGAAACTGGGGTGTATCGGAGGACAAGAAGACATATACATTTGAGCTTAGGAATGGTTTGGGCTTCCACGACGGCACCCCTGTCACCGCAGCAGACTGTGTGGCTTCAATTCGACGTTGGGGCGCAGCGTCCTCGGCAGGAAAACTGCTCATGGAAAGGACTAAAGACGTCTCGAAGAAGGATGATAGAACTTTCACGATCGAGCTGGCCGAACCATTAGGGCTTCTCATCGACATGCTGGCTTTGCCAAGACAGCATCTTGCCATCATGCGCGAGAAAGACGCGAACCTTCCTCCAACTGAACAGGTAACTGCCAATATCGGCTCTGGGCCGTTCAAGTTCAATCACGCTCTCGCCAAGCCCGGCGCGAGCTTCACGTACGACCGCAATGAACTATACGTCCCCCGCGAGGAGCGGCCCGACGGCTTCGCCGGGGGGAAGATCGTTAAGGTCGATCGAGCCATCTGGGAGAACATCTCCGATCAACAGACGGCCTTAGCCGCGTTGCAGGCGGGTGAGATTGATTTTCTGCTTACCTGCCCGCCCGACTTTTATTCAACAGTCGAGGGAGATCCCAACCTTCAACTCGAGCTTGTGGTCACAGGGGGGCAATGCATGTTTGCGCGGACAAACTTCCTCCAACCCCCGTTCGACAACGTCAAGGCGCGTCAAGCGCTTTTGCACCTGGTTGATCAGGAGAAGTTCTTGCGGGTCGCGGCCCCCGATCCAAGGTACGCCCATCCCATTTCGTCGATGTTCGGCAATGGTTCGCCTTACTCAAATGACGAAAACACGGGATGGTATAAGAAGAACGGCGACCCAGAAAAGGCTAAGCAGCTCTTCAAGGAGGCCGGATACGCCGGCGAAAAGGTCGTCATTCTCGACTCTACTGACTGGGCACAGGGCGACGTTTCCGCGCAACTGCTGGCGTCTGAGTTGAAGAAAATCGGCGCCAATGCAGAGTTGGCGCCGAGCGACTGGGCCGGCATTATGGCGCGACGAGCGAACAAAGGTCCAGTTGAGGAAGGCGGCTGGAACATTCACATATCGAGTTGGCCCAACGGCGCCCTCTCCGATCCGCTCGGATGCGCTCTCCTTCAGGCGAATGGCGAAAACGCTTGGTATGGCTGGCCAAAGAACGATGAATATGAGGCGCTACGCGCCAACTGGGCCGTAGTCGAAACGATGAATGAGCGCAAGGCTCTGGCCCGCCGGATGCAACATCTCTGGTTTGATTTTGTCGGTGCGGTTTTCCTGGGGCAAGCTGTCTCGCCCTCCGCGCGCCGAAAGACGCTTACCGGCGTCATTAGCAATGATGGGTCGGTTCCGATGTGGAACATAGAGAAGGCCCCTGGTTGATGGCTTCTTACGTCCTCCGCCGGATGATTTCGGCCATCGCCGTCATGGCGATGGTCGGGATCTTCGTCTTCCTGCTGATCCGGCTGGCACCGGGCGATCCGGCCGCGGTCATGGCCGGGAGGGAAGCGACCGACGAGATCATCGCTGGCATCCGCGAGCAGTTGGGTCTGAATCAGCCGTTGCCAGTTCAGTTCGCCCACTGGCTCTGGGGCCTGCTGAACGGCGATTTCGGCACCTCGATCTTTTCAGGCCGTCCGGTTCTCGAGCTCCTCGCGCAGCGGCTCGAGCCGACGATTTCCCTGTCGCTGCTAACCTTGTCACTTTCAGTGACGGTCGGCGCGTCCTTCGGCATCCTTGCGGCCTGGCGCTCTGGCGGGCTCGTTGACCGGCTGCTCCAGGTTTTCTCAGCCTTCGGCTATTCGGTCCCTGTCTTCGTTATCGGCTATTTCCTCGTCTACCTGCTGGCGATCAGCGCCGGTTGGCTGCCGGTTCAGGGATATGTGCCAATCGGCCAGGGTCTCGGTGGCTGGTTCACACATCTGATACTGCCGACGGTCACGCTGAGCGTGCCCTATATCGCCTTCATCGCCAGGATCGGGCGGGCGAGCATGCTCGAGGTGCTGACGGAAGACTACATGCGCACTGCGGTCGCCAAGGGCGCCTCGTCCTATGCGATGCTCTTTCACCATGCCCTGAAGAATGCCGGGGTACCGATCCTGACCGTTATCGGCCTCAGCTTCGCTTACCTGATCGGCGGGGTGGTGCTCACCGAGACCGTCTTCAACATCCCCGGCATCGGGCGCCTGGTGGTCGATGCGATCAACAACCGCGACTACCCGATCATCCAGAGCGTGCTGATTTTGACCTCGGGGCTATACGTTCTCATCAATCTCGCGGTCGATCTCGCCTATACGCTGATCGACCCCCGCATCCGGTACTGACATGACACTTATCTCCCCTACAGTCCCCGTCGCACCGGCGGGCCGGCTGCGCCGTTCGGGCCTCGCCCGTGCCGCCCGGCGGCATCCGCTGGTGCTGATCGGCGGCGGCCTTCTGATGCTCCTGATCTTGCTGGCGCTCCTGGCGCCCCTGTATGCGGGCGATCCGCAAAACCTGGACCCCTTCGTACGCCTGCAGCCGCCCTCGGCCGAACATTGGTTCGGCACCGACAATCTCGGCCGCGATGTCTTTGCCCGCACCATCTTTGGCGCGCGGGTCTCGCTCATGGTGGGGCTGACCTCGGCACTGCTGGCCTCCTCGGTCGGGCTCCTAATCGGTGTCGTTGCCGGCTACGTGCGCAGCGTCGACAATGTCATCATGCGGGTCATGGACGCCCTGATGTCGATCCCCACGATCCTCCTGGCCATCGCGCTTATCTCGCTGACCGGGCCCGGGATCGGCATCCTCATTGTCGCTGTTGCCCTTCCGCAGATGCCGAGCGTGACCCGGCTGGTGCGCTCGGTGGTGCTAAGCGTGCGCGATCGTCCTTACGTGGAGGCCGCAATCTGCGGCGGCGCGCCGCTGCCGAAGATCCTCTGGCGGCATGTGCTCCCGAGCACCATTCCGCCCTTGATGGTCCAGGGTGCCATGGTCTTTGCAGATGCGATCATGACCGAAGCCGGATTGAGCTTCCTCGGCGTCGGCGTGCCACCTGAGATCCCGAGCTGGGGCAACATGATCGCAAGCTCGCGGCTCTATCTCGCCACCGCACCGCTGACGATCTTCGCCCCCGGCATTTTCCTCGCGGTCACGGTCCTGGCGGTCAATTTCCTCGGCGACGGCCTGCGCGATCTGTTCGACCCCCGCGCGAAACGGAGGCGTTGAGATGCTGATGGAGAATTTCAAGAAGGATATTACCATCGACACTGACGTACTTCTGGATGTCCGGGATCTCGAGACCCATTTCTTCGGCGAAGAGAGCGTCACCCGCGCCTTGGGCGGGGTCAGCTTCCGGGTCCGGAAGGGCGAGACGCTGGGCGTCGTCGGCGAATCCGGGTGCGGCAAGAGCGTAACGGCGCTGTCTATTCTGCGCCTGCTGCCGAAGCTGACCGCGAGGACCGTCGGTGGCGAGGTCCGCTTCCACGACCGCAATCTCCTCGATCTCTCCGAACGCGAGATGCGCAAGATCCGCGGGGACAAGATTGCGATGATCTTCCAGGATCCGATGACGAGCCTCAACCCGGTGTACACGGTCGGTCGCCAGATCGCGGAGGCGGTGCAGATCCACACGGGCGCCTCCCGATCCGAGGCGCTAACCAAGGCCGTGGAGATGCTGCGCCTCGTCCGCATCGCGGATCCCGAGCGCCGCGTCAATAACTATCCGCACGAGATGTCCGGGGGCATGCGCCAGCGCGCCATGATCGCCATGGCGCTCGCCTGCTCACCGGAACTCCTCATCGCCGACGAGCCGACCACCGCGCTCGATGTCACCATCCAGGCGCAGATCCTGCGGCTGATTGTTGATCTGAAGGAGCGTACCGGAACAGCAGTGATGTTCATCACCCACGACCTCGGCGTTGTCGCCGAAACTTGCGATCGGGTGATCGTGATGTATGCCGGCCGGATCGTCGAACAAGCGAGTGTCACCGATCTCTTCGCGCAGCCCTCGCATCCCTACACCAAGGCACTCATGCGCTCGGTGCCGGACCGGCGGCGCGGCAAGGAGCGCCGTCTGCCGGAGATTCCCGGCATCGTGCCGAGCCTGCGCGAACCCCTGGTCGGCTGCAGCTTTGCCGCGCGCTGTCCTTTCGTCACCGACATCTGCCGCGAGAAGACGCCGGTCCTGGAATATGTCGGGCAAGATCACGCCGCCGCCTGCTGGCACTCAGAGGAGGTCACGCGCGCATGAGGGGTCCCCTGTTGAAGGTCGAGAACCTGGTCAAGCACTATCCGCTGGGTGCGGGGATCTTCCGCAAGGACGTCCCCGTCGTGCGGGCGGTTCAGGATGTCTCCTTCTCCGTCGACGCCGGCGAGACGCTCTGCATCGTCGGTGAATCCGGCTGCGGCAAGTCGACCGTCGCACGGCTTCTGATGCGGCTCACGGAGCCGACGCAGGGCCGCGTGTTGCTCGAGGGCACCGATATCGCGAGCCTGAACAAGCACGCACTTCGGGATGGACGTCGTCGCATGCAGATGGTGTTCCAGGACCCCTATTCCTCGCTGAACCCGCGGCTCACCGCCGGGCAGATTATCACCGAACCGGTCGAGAATTTCGAGCGCCTGACCCGAAAGAAGCGCGAAGCCCTGGCCGCCGAGCTTCTGCGGAAGGTCGGGATGGCGCCAGAGATGATGCACAGGCTTCCCTCCGAACTGTCGGGCGGTCAGCGCCAGAGGCTTGGAATCGCGCGGGCGCTCTCGCTCAATCCCGCGATCATCATCGCAGACGAGGCGGTCTCGGCTCTCGATGTCTCGGTACAGGCGCAGATCCTGAACCTGCTCATGGATCTCCAGGAGCAAACGGGCATCGCCTTCGTCTTCATCTCGCACGACCTCGGCGTCGTAGAGCATATCGGCCATCGCGTCGCTGTCATGTATCTGGGCCGCATCGTCGAGCTCGCGACTTGCGAAGCGCTGTTCGCCAAGCCGATCCATCCTTACACCGAAGCGCTGATCGCCGCCGCCCCGGTGCCCGATCCTACGCGGGCCCGCCTAGAGGCGCCCGTCGAGGGCGAGGTGCCGAGCCCGATCAACCCGCCGAGCGGATGTGCGTTTCATCCCCGTTGCCCACTCGCGGTCGAGCGTTGTCGAATCGAAGCTCCGCCCTTGGTGCCGATGACAGACGGCCGCGTCGTGGCCTGCCATGTACGCGCCCCTGCATGAGGCATGTAGGCGCAATCGGTTGCGAAGTTCTGACTGAGCGTACTTGCCTATAACATGCTTGGCGATGCGCTGCGCAATATGCTCGATCCGCGGGACATCACGGCATCTATAGAGAAGAAATAGGAGTCCATGAAAGTTGCCATCGCTGGATTCATCTTGGAGTCAGTCAGTTTCCTGCCGAGCGTACTCACCCTGATGGAACGCGACCGAATGCGTCCCGACCTCCCTCGATGGCGGTTCCTGAACGCGACAACGATCCACTACCAAAGGACATCGCGTATGGAAACGGCACCCGGACGGAGGATCTATTGGGCTCGACACGTCCCCCTTCACAGCGATCACCCTTCGCGTTTGGCGCGGGCGGGGCATTGGCAAGGAGGAAATGAGAGCCTGAGTGTAAGGATGCTGAGGATTTGAGAATATTGATGACTTCGAAGCGATCTCTACGATCTTACCTAGGTACATGACAGCGACCCGATCGGAGATATGCCGGACTACACTGAGGTCATGAGCCACGAACAAATAGTGTAGGTCTCGTGGACAAAGGGTATCCAGAGCTTGATTGACGCGAGTGTTACAAAGCCGAGATACGACTCCCTGGTCTTGTCATATCGAGTTGCGACGCGTCGCCAGTTCTTGAGTTTGTTGAACAGCCGCTCGATCTGATTGCGTCATTTGTATTTGCGCCGATCATGCGGGGTGGGTTCGCGCCGGTTGCTTTTGGCCGGAATGACCGCCTCGACATCGGCTCTGGCGATCTCTTCGCGGATGGCGTCCGCATCATATCCTTTGTCGGCGAGGAAAGCTTCGATCCGGTCGGTGATCATCCGGAACAGAGGTGCAAATCCTTGCGTATCGTGCGTCTGCCCAGGCGTCAGCACGAAGCCAAGCGGGCGGCCTTTAGAGCGGGATGAGATTTATGGGAGTCGTTGGATTGTAAGCGGTGCGCCCAGGCACCTTTCCCGAGATCGTCTGGTGTGCGTCTATGGTAGGTCGCTCGTTGGCCGCCGCGCCGGGGCCGATCACTGATCGTAGTGGGTGACGTAGTGGAGTTCGCGTGGGGCGGGGATGACGAGGGCGATGTCTTTGTAGGCCTCGTGCTCGATGAAGTGCGCGGTCTCGGGCCCCGGCCTGGGCTTGCCGAGGACGGGCCTGCCCTTTTTGTCGACGCAGTAGATCAGGATCGGCAGCAGCAGGCCGTGGTTGGGGTTGTCGAGGTCGAGTAGCCGTTTCCAGCGTTTGATGTTGAGATTCATGGCCGCGTAGAACCCCTGGCACCACGGCCGGGGGTCGATGCCGCCGCTGGGCTTGGTGGCGAATCGGGGCGCATAATCCTGCGGTCTGTGTACGCATACGACGAAGGCCGCATGATTGGCACATGCGCGTGCGCGTGGCGGGCTCTATGATGGCGTTGCGTGAAGGTCAGGCGGCCTGCTGATCGGCGGGCTT
>NZ_JBHLYT010000081.1:0-17727 GCF_042431665.1 Mesorhizobium kowhaii | reverse complement strand
CTGCATAGAAAACTGACCGTCGCACTCGCCCGCAGATTGATGCGATGTCCCTGCTGCGCTCAGTCGAAGCCGAAATATCCAAATTTATGACGCAGTAAGACTAGCAGGCTGTTGAAGAAGTGTCGCGCTTGGCTTTGAGGATGGCCTCATCGCCATTGTGATAGGCGAATGCGATCTCGATGGAGCCGTCGTCGAGCAGTTCGGCGGAGCCATCACCTGTGGCTTCGTCCATTTCGTCGAAGCCGGCCCACGTGAAGCAGACCGTCGAGGGGCTGTAGCTCAGATCGAGGCCGGCTTGCAGAGCGCCAAAGGCGATCTCACCACTATTGTCGGCCCTGATGGTGATCGTGGCGGGTCCGCCGAGGTTGAGATAGCCGCGATCCCACAGATCGGCCTCGACGATGCGCCAGCGGCCGATCAATTGGCAGCCAGCAGGCGCGGTCATGTCGGCGCCGCCAGCAGCTTTGGCAACCGCACCAGATTGTAGGCGGCTGCAGCGAAGATGAAGGCCCATCCGACGCGATCTCGGCCACGGTACTTCGTCTTCTGCTGACCTGCGACGACCTTTATCCAGCCGAACGCCTCTTCGATCCGTTTGCGGATGCGCTGGCTGACGGCGTAGCCGCCGTGCCGGGTCGTGCGGCGATCGATAGAGGAACGGCGCCCGTTCGTGTTTTGCGCCACGTGCGGGGTCACCTTCATCGAGCGCAGTTCGTTGATGAAGTCCTGCGCATCATAGCCCTTGTCGCCACCGAGCGTGATTGCTCGCGGCCGGTCGGCATGCGGCTCGATCATGTGCAGCGCCGCCACCCGTTCGGCATGCCCGTCAGCCGGCGTCAGGCAGGCATCGACCAGCAAACCATGGCGGTTCTCCATCAACCCATGCCCCATGAAGCTGAGCTTGGCTTCCTTGCCTTTGCCCTTGCGGTAGAGCCTCGCATCGGGATCGGTCGTCGAGGCATGCGTCTCGTTCGACCGCTTCTGGCCGTGGAAGTCCGCCTCCTCATTGCGCCCGCCGCCACCCGACGGCGGCTCATCCGGGCCGTCTTTCGGCTTGAAGCTCTTGATCGAGGCCCAAGCCTCGATCAGCGTGCCATCGACTGAGAAGTGATCCGTGGAGAGAAGCTTCTTCACCTTGGGCCGTGCCAAGACCGCGTTCAGAAACTTCGCCGCGATATCGCCTTCGAGCAGCCGGTCGCGGTTCTTCGAGAACACCGAATGGTCCCACGCCGCGTCGTCAACACCGATGCCGACGAACCAGCGGAATAGAAGATCGTATTCCAGCCGCTCCATCAGCAGACGCTCCGAACGGATCGAATAGAACGCCTGTAGCAGCATAGCCCGAAGCAACTTCTCCGGCGGGATCGATGGTCGCCCGATCGGCGAATACAGCGCCGCGAATTCTCGCTCCAGCGCCGACAGTGCCTCGTTCACGATCGCACGGATCGTCCGAAGCGGATGATCCCGCCGAACCCGCGCCTCGAGGTCCACATAGCTGAACAGTTCGCCAGTTCGATTGTCGCCACCGCGCACGATTCAGTCTCCGAGTTCCTTCGGTGACAGTGAATCACGATCCCAATCCGGCCGCGAGGGGCTTTTTCAACAGCCTGCTAGGTGATCTATTTCAGGCGGCGCCTCAAACACGGGATAGAAGATGTGGGCCGCAATTTGCCGGATCTGCTCCGTGGAGTAATCCCGGCGGCGGCGCACCCATCTTCCGCGCGCGGATTGGACTGCAGGAGTTGCGCATGTCGACCAGCTGCATTCGGATGGTCCAGTTATAGAGCGCCAAAACGTGCCGCAACGCGCTGTTGAAGACATATGGCGAGGCAATTTGCTTTTGGAATTCCTCAAGAGGACTCGTCAGCTTCTCGAAAGCTGAGCCGAATAGCATGCGAACGCGAAAGGCTAGCCAACCTACCGCTAGCTAACCAACCTACCGCTAGCTAACCAACCTACCGCTATTTGAAGGGGTAATCACGAGTTCGCAAGCTCGATCCATTCGATCCAAATCTCGCGCCAGCCGTGCTAGGGCGATATGTGGACGGGCGACATTCCGGTCATGGCGAGGCCGGCGTAGCGGCAACGCCGCAGATTGCGTTCGCAGCCGGGATCGTGCTCTCGAGTTCGGTGCGCGGCTGTCAGCAAGGTATTACCGTGCGCATTAGCGGAATCGACCCCTGCGTCGGCAAAGTGCCGGAACGCTGCGATACTTAAGGGCACTACAAGTTCCAATTGTTTCTAGAGATATGCAATTGGGCGAATGAGGTATTTCAGATTGGAAAAGGGTCCTTTGGCCGAGCTGTTGGTCGAACAGTTCGAGAATATGCCGCCGCAGCTGCGGGTCGCTGCGCGTTTCGTGCTCGACCATCCTAAGGATGTCGCGCTGATGTCGATGCGCGAGCAGGCGAACCAGGCCGGCGTTTCGCATATCACCATGATGCGGCTGGCGCGATGGCTTGGCCTTGACGGCTACGAGGATATGCGCAGCCTTTACGCGCGGGCGCTGCGTGAGACAATCGCCGGTCAGCCGGCGCGACAGGGCGTCGAAAACGATGGCGCTCTGGGATGTTCGACTGTCGGGGTCATTGCCGACACGCTCGCGGCCCAGATTTCAAGCCTCGGTGAATACGGCAATGCCATGCAGTTCATCGCCGCCGCCGACCTGCTTGCAAGATCACGCAATCTGTTCGGCCTCGGCTCGCGCTCCGCTCATCCGGTCGCGAGCCACTTCGTTCACATGATGTCGTTTGTGGTTGGCGGTGACCGCAAGGTGACGCTTGTCAGCGAGATGGGCCGACAGGGTCTGGATGTCCTTCAGCACGCCGGACGTGGCGACGTGCTTCTGGCTGTAGGCATGTCGCCTTATGAACGTACGACGGTCGACGTGGCGCGCCAGTCGGCTCGGCAGGGGGTCGGCGTGGTGGCAATCACCGACAGCAGCGTGTCACCGCTGGCCCGGATCGCGCGGGAAACCATCATCGTTACGTCGAATTCGCAGTCGTTCTTCCGAAGCATGGCGCCGGCGTTCGCCGCCGTCGAGCTTCTGGCGGCACTGACGGCCGGGCGGTCCGAAACGGATGCCGCAGAGCGGGTAAAACAATCGGAAGAGCGGCTTGCCGCTTTCGGCATTTATTGGAAGCCTCGCCGATAGCATCTGGATCGAACGGGCATGGCGCCAGCCAGGCTGCCGGCAACAGTGATTTTCCGGAGGTCGTCCAGATGGTTCGTCCGACAACGCCTTCCAAGCTCCTAATCCAGCCGCAAAAGGGTAGACGCCTCGGCAAACGCCGCGCAAATAGCGCGGCTAATCCCGCCTTTCATATTCTGCGCAGATCATGCCGGTGGCAGCTGCGCGCTTCGAAAAAAGTCCAGACAATGAAATTAAGCCGCGAGGGTCCGCTTCGCCGGCGCCGGCTCAGGCATTTCCGGCTGTTTCGGTTTGCGGCCGACCCCCACCGTCTTGGCCAATGCCGAGCATGCCGCGGCGTAATTTGGCGCACGGCAGTCTCCTCGGAAGAACACTGCGCCTGGCAATGCTCATGTGAAACCTTAAGAGTGCTCGTCAGCTTCTCGAAAGCTAAGCCGGATAACATCAGAGCGCCAAGGCTAGTCAACCCAACCCCGTTCGGAGGGCAACATGGACCCATTTCGCAATCTCGATCTTCCCTTGGATCCAAATTTCGCAGCGTCCTACGCCATGACGCACCAGGAGCAAGCGTTCCAAGCTGGGCAAGGGGACTTTGAACTGCACCTAAACAAGGCTCCGCAAGCCGGTGCCGTAAATCCCCTCACTATGGAGCGCCATAATCCCTCTGGGGGGCTTAAGCCCTTTGGTCAAACGATTTCTATGCTCGATAGCGATCAGCGGGTCAAATATGCTAAGGAGCTACGTGACCGTGACGGCTATCCCAAAGTCCCACCGTCTTTGGTGAATCCCACATCGCCAGCAACGGATACCAAGCAAAATCTCGCGCCGTGGAGGACGCTGCCACCTGAGGCGTTGCCCAACAAAATGGGGCTCTGCGCCAGCAAGCCACACACATCGGATGCAACTTTTCACAGTTCAAACTCCTCCACCACGAGCGCCAGTACATCTTCTCCGGCGAGGCCGAGCACCTCCGTGTTCGAATACAGGACGGCCGAATTGAGCCAGGCGAATGAAAACGGCATCTGCGTTGGGCTGACTGCGGAGTGGCTACTCAATCGCAACAACAGCGCGTCAGCCCGAATGAATGCGCTAATACCTGGATCGGAAAGGCATGCCTCAGCGGCTGTGCGGCAGCAGCAGTATCAGGACCTCAAGGATGTATTGCGAAGCGAGGGTGCAGGATCTTCTCAGGCCGACCTTCAGGCACAAAACACCGTGTTGCAGGAGGCGGGATTGGCACCATCCGGAAAAGAGAAGAAACACAAATTCGGCGAGCCTTCGAGCTTCTCGCGCATGCTTGACAAAATCACCGAAGACGGATCGACCCATTTGCTGAGCCTGTATTTCGCCCAAGGTGGTGCACACACAATTGCGACCACGGCGTCGAATGGAATGACCACGCTCTTCGATCCTAATTATGGAGAATTTACTGTTGGATCACGCGAGATGGCTTCATTGTTCCAAAGCCTCACCAATCGTTACAGGAACCCAAACGGGCAGCATTTGTCGACAGTCACCACACAAAGGATGTACTGAGTCGGGCCGAACTTTTCGACGGCTGGATATCACCTTCGTCACTGTGCGGAACACGGCCCGATCGCCGCGATGTTCATCCGGCGTCAGCCTGTAATGGGTCGACAGATGGCGCTTTAGCGATTTGAATTTCTTCCCGTTCCTCAAGGGAGAAAATGTAGTCCGGTGTCACCGACTTCCTGATCCGCACAGCAGGCTTGAGGGTAACCGGCTCTTCTGCCGAGAGGCTTGCGGCCGTGCCCCTCAGGGCTGCGTGCACTTAGCCGATCAGGGCAGGGAGATCCCCCACCGGGACCGGATTGGTTGGAGACATACGCTGAGACGACATCGGCGGTGAGCTCGATGAGGTTGTCGATGTTTTTGTCGGCTTGTTCTGTCATGAAACTCTCCGGGCGGCTTAAAGAGCTATGACGGAAGATGGTGTCAGGGGATCGTGCGTCTCGGAGGGATGTGGAACTGAAGAAGCTGCTATCTGTCGTCATGGCATCGATAGTCGCGTTGGGAGAGAAGCTTTAGCCTGCTAAACACTTGAGGAGTAGTCACTTGCGTTTGGGCATTTCATTCACGGCGGGCGAGCCTGCTCAAGGACGAAGCAGGCAGCTCCTCCTTGAAATGTCCACCTAAAGCAAGCTCGCCTGCTCGGCCTGCCGGCGCAAATTCTGCCGCGGTCGCGGACCGATCTGCTGGATCACCAACCCGGCCGCCAGCGAGCCGAGATCGCCGCAGGCCTTGAGGTCGCGGCCTTGTGTGTAGCCGTGCAGGAAACCGGCGGCATAGAGGTCGCCGGCGCCTGTCGTGTCGACCAGTTCCTTGATCGCGGTCGCCTGGATGAGCACGGTCTCGTCGCCGCGCACGATGACCGAGCCTTTTTCCGAGCGGGTCACGGCGGCGATCCGGCAATCCTTGCGAATCTGCGCCAGCGCCTCGTCGAACGACGATGTCTGGTAGAGCGACTTGATCTCGTGGCTGTTGGCAAAGACGATGTCGACGGTGCCCGAGCGCATCAGTTCGAGGAACTCGTCGCGGTAGCGGTCGACGCAGAACGAATCCGAGAGTGTCATGGACACTTCGCGGCCTGCCGAGTGCGCCAGCTTCGCCGTCTGCCGGATCGCTTCCTTGGCCCGCGGCGGGTCCCACAGATAACCCTCGAAATAGGTGACCTTGGCGCCGGAAGCCTTGTCCGCCTCGACATCCTCCGGCCCGAGTTCGATGGCGGCGCCGAGATAGGTGTTCATCGAGCGCTCGCCGTCGGGGGTGACGAAGATCATCGAGCGCGCCGTCGGCGGCTCGCCCTTGAGCGGCTTGGTGTCGAAGGCGACGCCCTGCGCATGGATGTCGTGCTCGTAGATTTGGCCCAGCGCATCGTTCGAAACCTTGCCGAAGAAGGCGACGCGGCCACCGAAGCTGGCGACGCCGGCCGCCGTGTTGCCGGCGCTGCCGCCGGACGCTTCGATGGCCGGGCCCATGCGGCTGTAGAGCAGTTCGGCGCGCTGGGTGTCGATGAGGTTCATCGCGCCCTTGATGATGCCGTTGGTCTCGAGGAATTCCTCGTCGCACTGGGCGATGATGTCGACAATGGCATTGCCGATGCAGAGCACGTCATAATCCGGCATCAATGTCTCCGCCAAAAAACCCAGCCGGCTTCTTGCCATGCCGGTCGGGCGCGGGTCTAGCGAGTTGGAATGGGTGCCGCATGCGCTTGATCCAGCGTCGGCCCTCAAGCTGCTGCAGGTCCTGCCTCACGCAGCAAGTCGTCGGCTCTGTCCGTCCTCTCCCAGGTGAACTCGGGCTCTTCACGGCCGAAGTGCCCGTACGTCGCGGTCTTGCGGTATATCGGGCGTAGGAGATCAAGCATCTTGATAATGCCTTTCGGTTGCAGATCGAATAACTCGGGAATAAGGCGCTCGATCCGCTTTTCATCGATCCTTGCGGTCCCGAAGGTGTTGACGTGAATAGACACCGGCGCGGCCACGCCGATGGCGTAGGCAAGCTGCACCTCACACACCTGCGCAAGTCCGCTAGCTACGATATTCTTCGCAACGTACCGCGCCGCATAGGCAGCTGACCGGTCAACCTTGGATGGGTCCTTGCCCGAAAAGGCGCCGCCGCCGTGGCGCCCCATCCCGCCGTAGGAATCGACGATGATCTTGCGTCCGGTGAGCCCGCAGTCGCCGCGCGGCCCACCAATCACGAACCGGCCCGTTGGATTGACCAGGAACCTGAGCCCCGTCGTATCCAGGTGGGGCGGCAAAACCGGCTTTATGATCTCCTCAATGACGCCTTCTCTTACTGTTTCTTGTGAGACCACCTCGTCATGCTGCGTCGACAGGACTATGGTATCCAGCGCCACCGGGCGCAAACCTTCATAGCGCACGGACACTTGAGATTTTACGTCCGGACGCAACCAGCTAAGCTGTCCCGTTTTCCGGACCTCTGCCTGCCTTTTCGTCAAATGGTGAGCGAGTTGGATCGGCAAAGGCATCAATGTATCGGTCTCGTTGCATGCGTACCCGAACATGAGGCCCTGATCCCCCGCCCCCTGCTCGAGATCCTGTCCTCGACCCTTGTCAACGCCCTGGCTAATGTCGGGCGACTGCTCGGTGAGAGCCAGAACGACGGCGCAACGCCGACCATCAAAGCCGATGGCATCGTCGTCGTATCCAATATCGAGTATCGTATCGCGGGCAACTTGGCTGTAATCGATCTGCGCACTGCTGGTGATCTCGCCAGCCAGAACGACCATTCCGGTCTTGACCAATGCTTCACAGGCCACGCGCGCCTTGGGGTCGTTACGCAGGATTGCATCGAGGATGGAATCCGAGATGTTGTCGGCCATCTTATCTGGATGTCCCGCGCCGACGGATTCGGAAGTGAACACGAATTGCCTGGTCATGGAATGCCCTCGCTTCTGGGTGCTGGAGTTGTATGGGAGTGCGCTGGATTCGGCCGTCTTATCGGTCGGTGATACCAGGGACATCGAAGGCAGCGCAGAAGTCGGCAACGTCTTTTCGCACCGAGGCATGAACATCTGGGTCGGCGGGCTCGCGGCAGATCAGGTCGATGAAAGCGGCGATCTGCACCATTTCTCCCTGGCGCATGCCCATGGACGTCACTGCTGGTGTGCCTAAGCGGATACCACTTGTGACCGCCGGGTCTCGCGGGTCGCCCGGCACCATATTGAAGTTCGTAATGATGCCCGCCTTTGCCAGTCGCTCGGCATAGGCTTTGCCTGACAATGGTCGATCCCGAAGATCAAGGATCAGCATGTGATTGTCGGTCCCGCCGGTGACCAGCTCATAACCTCGCTCCAGAAGCGCCTCGGCCAGAGCCTTGGCATTCTTGACGATCTGCTGACCGTAGACACGGAAAGCCGGGTGAGAGGCTTCCTCCAAAGCGACAGCTAGCCCGGCGATGATATTGATATGGGGCCCGCCTTGCAGGAGAGGGAACACCGCGCGATCTATGCGTTTGGCGAGATTGTGTTTGTTCTTCGGATGATGGAGCGCCTGATGGCGGTCTTCATTCCTTGACAAAATGAACCCACCGCGTGGACCGCGTATCGACTTGTGGGACGTGCTGCCGACGACGTCGCAATGGCCGACAGGATTCGGGTGGGCTCCGGCGACAATCAGGCCACTGATGTGTGCGATGTCGGCCGCCAGATAGGAGTTCACCTCCAAAGCGATCTCGGCCATTGCCGCGTAGTCAAAGACACGCGGATAAGCAGTTGCGCCGACCCAAATGAGTTTCGGCCGTTCCCGTTTGGCCGTGTCGCGCAAGCCGTCATAATCAATTTGCTGCGTGTTTTCGTGCAGGCCATAGGGGACGCGTTGATAATCACTGCCGGAGAAGTTGACCGACCAACCATGCGTGAGATGGCCTCCCTCGGGGAGGGGCAAGCCCATGACCTTATCCCCAGGGCTCAAAAGTGCTCGATAGATGGCCTGGTTGGCCGGCGAGCCGGAATAAGGCTGGACGTTAGCGTGCTCACAGCCGAATAGCGCCTTCAGGCGCTCGATAGCGAGGTTCTCCAGCTCATCGACGATCTCGTTTCCCGTGTAATAGCGCGCACCAGGGTACCCTTCAGCGTATTTGTTGGTGAAAATCGAGCCGGTCGCTTCCAGCACCGCCGAGGAGGCAAAGTTCTCCGATGCGATGAGTTTGAGCGTCGTACGCTCCTGCCGCACCTGTTTTTGAAGCAGTTCGTGAACGCGGGAATCAACCGCGGCCAGGGGAGACCGTCCGTAGGTGTCGAGCGGCGCGCTTGCACTGGCAGCGGAATTTTCCATGGCAGTTTCCCGTTCCAATTGGATTGATCCTTCTCACGGCTAGCAGGCGGTCTCCTTGGACCGCGCATCTCGTATCTCTTCGAGGCGTTGCAGGTCTCGTTTATGATAGCCATCGTCGTGGGGCAGGAGATCAATCAACAATTGAACCAGCCCGCCGTCCCTGCCTCCCGCTTTGAGATGGTACGAAGACCCCCGACGTTGTTCGTTGCAGCAAAGAAAGTCAGCCTTGGCGAGCCGCCGGACGTGTCGTCCAACAAGCTCGCGCCGCAACCCCAGAACTTTCGCTAGCTCGCAAACCGTTAGGCTCGCGTGTGCGCAAAGGCCAAGGATTCGAAGTCGATCAAGATGCGCTGCCGTCCTCAGGCGATTGACTAGTGTCATCATTGGTAAGCATCAAGCCACATCAAAAATTGCGGCACTGGTCCTGCTGACTTCGTCATTTGGCGTCTCCGAAGATGCTACAGCTTCCGAAACCAATAGCTTCTTGGACCAAGGTTTACACGTTGGGCCGCAACCAAGGTGGGGGCTTTTATTGACCTGCCTTCAAAACCGAGATGCATGCTGTTCGGCCCTCGGAGAGCATGCAGCACCATGATTTGATCCCCACTTCCATCATGCGACATGCGTACCATTCGCGGGGGGGTGGAGTTGCAAAGACTCTACGAATTTCTTTGAAGGATTTGTTGCAACGACTGCTGCCATACGTTCGTAGGCCTGAGGATCTGGTCGAGTTCGCGCTGGCCGACGCGCACGGCTATAATCGCGGCGCGCGCGTGGCCGGCTCATGCAGACGGATCAATATTGCGGATGGTTTGCGTCCTGCGTCCCGCCACCGTGATCCGGCATGCTCGACCCTTCGCTCGGCACCAAGGCCGGCTACGAGAGCCGGCACCGCTATTTCGGAAACATCCAGTCACGTTTGCGAAGTGGCTGTTGGAATTGGTGATGCTTTGACGCATTGTCGCCGGAATTTAGCTGCGCCGCCGCCTCAATCTCCAACGAGACAGTCGGCGTTGCCTGAGACGGTTCGGTCCGGCACCGGCTCGTAAACCCCCAGCCCTCCAACTACGGGTCAGCGTCGGATCGAACCAACTCGGTTTCCCTGGAAATCGGGTGCGACGATCCCAAGACCTGAATGGCCGGCATCAGAAGCACGCTGAGGCCGGTTTTTTATTGGCTAATGCATATCCGCCAAAGACCGCAGTGGTTTTGGGACGACGACCATAAAGCAATAGTTTGGGTCGCGCCGGCCTGAACCGCAGGGGCGTTTTAGGCGGTGCCGGGCAAGAAAAGGTACCAGCAAGAGAAGGCGAACTCGCAACCGAGCGAGAGCTGCTCCCCTTGTCGCCTTTCGCGTTCAGACCTGTGAATCCTGCGCAGTACTCGCAAGCTCTGCTGATCCTGCCGGGCAGGGATGCTCGGACGCAGGATGCACCGCCCATAGGGCCAATC
Organism: Mesorhizobium kowhaii; assembly: GCF_042431665.1. Lineage (NCBI taxonomy): Bacteria > Pseudomonadati > Pseudomonadota > Alphaproteobacteria > Hyphomicrobiales > Phyllobacteriaceae > Mesorhizobium > Mesorhizobium kowhaii. The sequence continues at coordinate 7,302 of NZ_JBHLYT010000081.1, read as the reverse complement.
AATGTCGCCATCATTGGCTCTTGGAGTCGTCAGCTTCTCGAAAGTTAGACCTCCTAATAGGAGCCTTGGGCAACAATTGGAGGAAGGAAAGCATGTCAGATTTTGGCTTTCGTGGTTTGGTCTGACGGGCTCGATCCTGGCATGTTTCCAGAAGATCTGCGACGCCAGATCGCGTCGACGTGCGGCATGAGGCGATCGCTGCGAGTCCTGGCCGCTACTGCTAAGGTGAGCTTGGCCAGGATGTAGGCCGCGCCGTCCGGCCCCGGGCTGACCGCGACGGTCGACGGCCATGCTGCTGGTCTTCACACCTCATGCCACGTTTCATCTGGGCGATCGCACTTATACGCCGAAGTTCTGAAACACCACGGCTGACCGAGATCAGCCCCAACACCATCGGAGATGGAATATGACGGGCATTGGCCGACCCGGAAGATCGCGCATGGGCAATGCTGGAACCGACAGCACATGGGCATCGAGCAGTTCACGCTCGCAATCAAATCTTGCCCCTGGGGAAGGCAGCCAATCGTTCGATTCCGTCGTAGAGCAAATGCGCTCTGGACCTCAAGATAGCGGCACATCCTTCGCTCGCGTTCCGCCCGGTGCCGATGATGTCCTTGGCGATGGGCCTTCCGGTCCCTCCGTTGGCGCGCATCGAAGCCCACATACAGCCACTACGAGGCGGGCTGTCACTGCGCGCCGCCGCGGTTATCCTTCAATGTCCGAGGCTGGAGCCAGCCAGCCGCCAACCTGGGATGTGGCAGTCCCCATTTCCTTGAGAGGCGAAGAAATCAACGCGGCAAAGCAACGAGTGGACGGCCTGCAGGAGGAACTGGAGGCTTGCCGCAATGCGGCCATGAAGGCCCGGAACCTGGAGGAGGCGCAAGAGCTGATCGATCGGGTGGTCAATGCAGGCTCAGCAGTTCTGGACTACTACGCGAGCCTGCCACAGGCTGTGGCGCGGAGCATTCTGTCCGACGATGAAGCGCGTCAAGTCCGCTCCACTGTGCTCGATGCGGCGGACCAATGCGACCAACTGGGCAGACCGACTATCTACGCCTTGGAACAGAGCAAGGAGCGTACGACCGCCCTGCTCAGGGGGCTCCAAGCCAGCGCTACCGGCGACCAGCTGAGCCGATCGGTTTCCAGTCTAGCGCAGCCCCATGTGCTCAGCATGGAGTGGTGGGAAAAGAAGACATGGCGCTGCGAACGGATGCGGTCCGTCTGCGCGGCCACTGTCAACTTACCAAGTGCAACTACCGAGATCCGACAGGTCGAACAGGCCGCCCTGCGGCTGCACACCGGCTGGCTAGTGAATAACAAGGTCACGCTGGTGCAATCGCGGATCTCTCTCGCGCAGGTCAAGATTGAGCCGCTGGCGAGCACGTTCGAACCAGCCGTGAGGGACATCCTCATGGATGAGAAGGGACGGGTGCGTCTGCTGGGAACCTTCGTCGGTGACGTTTTTCCGGCATTCCTCTCTACGTCCGACGCTGTTCTGAAGAGCAATGGGCGCCCACTCGACGCAGAGCACTGTGCCGTTCTGGAAGGCGTCATGGAGCGGCTTTCGGAATTTGCATTGGCGTTGCAAGACGACATCGTTGCCAAGCTAAGCGATGGCCGAACAGGTGCCGACCTCCCATTGCAACTGTTGGGCCAGATCGTGGACGACGCTTGGATCACTGCGCACGAGGTTATGCACTTGCTGGCACTGCAGCCGAATACCTCAGCCGTCATTACACCGTGGGCTGACGCCGGCGCTGCGATACCGGCCGACGGCAAGGCTGCAGTGGCCGAAGGCTCTGCATCGCGCAGGAAGGGGAAAGGCAAGAGCAAGCAGGCCGCTGGCGCCGGCAGCTCGGCTACCGGGCGGCCGCAAGTCGCTGCCGGCGGCAGCGTCACGGCGCCAGCAACCAAGGTTCTCGTGCGCTCGGATCTAGGTACGAAGAAGCTCGTGAGCGCAAAGGAGGCGCATGCAAGTGCGTCGTCGGCGGCTGCACATTTGGCGATCTGGCAGACCCCGGCGTCGAGGGCGGCCCTGACGGGACGACTCACGCGGTTGGACGAACTTTTGCAGTTCGATCTGGCTAGTCAGCAACGGACCGTCTCGCGAGCGCGCCAGATGAAACCCGAGGACTCCGACCACGCCGTGGACACCGTGGTCGAGCGCCTGCAGACGCAGGCCACCGAGATGCAGGCCTGTCTGGCTGCGTTGGAGGAACCTCGTCGACGCGGCCTATTCACGCCTGCGCAAGTGGTCGAAGTGCACGACAAAACAGTCCAGCTCAAGGGGATGTTGTCCGAAGCGCGGGGACTGGCCAAGGCTTTGACCGAGGAAAAGGCCTCTACTTCGATCGAATGCATGAAGACCTACGCCTTTCCGTCACAAAAGTACCTTGAACACTTGCGGGAGGCCAACGAGTTGACGCCTGCCGATCGACCACGCGCGTTGAGGGACGAGCCAGGGACACTGTTCGAGATCAGGCTGCAGCCCAAGGCGCTGCGCAATGGTGCAATGCCGAGGCCGATGTGGGTGCACATCCATACACAGCAACCGGTATTTGCAGGGCAGTTGGCGATGCTGGATGACGCCGACTTCGCCGCTTGCCACGTCAAGTCCAATGAACAGCGCGGCCACAATCGGCAGTGGCAGGACGCCCGGGCTGCGATCGGTCACGAGAACGTCGTGATCCACCGCGGCAAGCTCACCCCTGCGTTCTGTAAGTCCTTGTTGACCACAGTGCCTGGCGGCCAGCCACACCACCCGCTTGCCGAGGCGGAGCACCGGTCGGTGCGGGCTGCTCGACGCTGGATATAGGTGGGGACCTCTCGCGGTGCCACCGGGATCGAGCTCGATCCGGTGATCGCACGCGTCGTCCGGCTGCGGCAGCCGCGCGCATCCTCACCGGCGACTTCGCCCGCACCAAGCTGCCGGCGAGTTTCGATCCCCATTGGTCCGCCCTTATACGATCGCGCGGTACGATGCGAGCGCGCCTATCGCTCGATGGGTTTGCGTCTTCATGACTACTGCATCGCGCTCGATCGATCTCTTGAAGCCGGGCGGGTTCGCAGTGTTCATGACGTATTCGACATCATGGACAAGATCGATAGCCGAGCGCGAGAGCGTATTGCGAGGTCGACCAATCTCGTCGTTGCCGTTCGACTGCCCGAAGATAGTTTCCGAGGCTGATGCCGGCATCGAGCCGGCAGCATCAATCCGCAAGCTGTTCCGCTCCGCGATGCGCTGCGCGAGATGCTGAAGGCCCAGGAATTGGATGAGAACGTGCAGATCAAACAGCGCGTCGCCGCGCGGCAACGACTCTTACGTGCGGATCAGCTCACTGTCAGCTCGTTCGAGTATCTTTTCGAGCGCAACCCAACGCCCCAAGCTCACTTCCAAAGATTCATGCCAAAAAGGGAAACGAATTGCCATGTACAGTCGAATCAGTGGCTCATCTACAAGCGCCTGCGAAGCTAACGAAACAACGCCGTCTAACGACAGTGATAGCTTTGGGGAAACAATTGCAAGCATGGCGCCTGATCTCCATGCTAGTTCGTCTTCAGCGCCCGCACGGCCATACGCGCTCGTTTCCCAGCCTCCTATCGTCGAGATCGACAGGTCTTCATTCGGTAGGAAAGTGAGGGAATTTTACGGCGATGAAATCAAACAAATCGCGGACAATCCGCAAGAGTACACGGATTTCGTGTCCTCAAAAGCCGCGCGCACGGTAATGGTTGCAAGGCTCTGCGGTGGTACCCACGATGATACGGAAGAGGCGCGATACTTTAGTTATCAGCTAGGCAAAAAAAGCGTTGGGATCTTAAGAACAGAAGGCGGATTTAGCATCGAAGGAGAATCGTGGCGGGAACAGTTTCCTGGGAAAGATCGGATCACATCCGTCGTAGACCTTCGGGTTACTCATCCGCTAGCCGACAATGCAGGCGATATTTTGCTTGAACATCAACTTCGGCTCGACGGCAATCAGGCGCTGGTCATGTCACGACCTGCCGCGACGGAAAATGAAGCCCGCCTAGACCAAATGGGCTTTGTTCACGTGGGTGACAATCGGTGGATACTTGATCCTACACAGCATCCCGAAAAATGGGCGAAGAATAGTGACGGTGAATGGCAGCGGGCTGACAAACCTCCTCTATATCTGTCCAATGCCGAGGGCTATGATGCCGATAGCGAAGTAAGCATTGGGGCCAATTCCAGCGAAGCAAGCTTTGAGACAAACTCGTCCGATGATGACCCGTCTTGGTATTTCAAAAATCTCAATTTGAACCAGGATCGGTAATGAAAGAGAGCGAATCACCGGTGGTTGCTTTGTCCTTTTTGTGCGCTCGAGAGCACCCCCCCCAGGACATTGGAGCAGAACGGCCCTTGTCCATACATCCGTCAAACACTGGCTCCGGCCGATCCGGATCGGCTTCAGCCGGCGCCGGGAGCGATCCTGCAAGCGATTGTGGTGTCGCAGGAAACGATCGCCTCCCGATTGGTCTGGCTACCGTCGATGTCGATGCGGTCCGGTCGGCCACGACGCTCCAGCGCTGCTCGCCGAAATAGAATTCGCCGGTATCGCCGACATTGTCGATGGCGCGATAGAGATACATCCGCTGGCCACGGACCTTGGTGGAGATCTCGTCGACATGCCATTTGCCGGTCACGCTGCGCTTGCTGCGGTGGAAGCGCTCCAGCAATAGCGGCGCGAAACGAGCGGTCAAGCGGTGGATGGTGTTGTGATGTGATCGGCCTTGCCGCTCACGAGTAACAAAACGTTGCAACGTATCCCTGTCGACGACCAAATCGACCAGCTTGCGCGTCTCTTCGGACTTCACAAGGCTTACAAAGTCTGAAGGCGGCATGGCGATCTGCGAATTGTCGGCTACCCGGATCGTCGCGACAGGCCCCCGTAGGAGGTGGTCAGCTCGTCGAAAGCTAGCGCTGCTAAGACATGGATGTTTGACCATCGCAAGGTCTTCGAAGCGGCAATTCTATCCCATCTGACGCGGCAGTTCTATCTCATCAAGGAGAGTGGCATGGAATCCAATCACGATCCATTCAATACCAACGCTTGGATGCACCAGTACGCTGCCTTGCAAGAGCAGCAGCGGGCGAGGCAAAAGTCGGACAATAAGCCTGCTGGCCAAGCGAGCTTTGAGCGGCAATTGAGCGACTTGCAGCTCAGTTCCCCTGACGAGAGCTCCGGGGATGCTGGTTCGCCCGACACTCGATCCGCAGTGGCGCATGGAAGTATCCAGCGCACTAACGTCGGCGGTTCGATGCGGATGCCGCCGCATTCCAGCCTACTGGACAATTCGGTCAGCAGTACACGGTACAGCGTCGATATTCCTCGCGTTCACCTTGGCTCGGCTGCGAAGGCCTCGCAGTCTGACTTGCGTGACAGGCCATTCAGTAGCACGCGCTACGCAGCACCATCGGAAGCGCGGCTTGCGGCGCGGACGAAGGATAGCAAGAGCCGTGGACTGTTTTCTCGTATTAAATCAGGGCTCGGCAAAGCCTTCGGGGGCAGTCGTCACGAAAAGTCGTCCGGCGACTCACTGTCGTACGTGATCCATTCAGAGCCTCGCATGGATTTTGCCAAGCGGAGCCGCCAGTCCGATGCGGACCTGAGCCTCATTGAAGAATTCAAGGTGGCGTTGGTCGGCGAGAACCGCAAGCCTAAAACCATTGATAACTACGTGACCGCTCTCAGAATGTTTAGCGAATTCCTTCAACCCGAAGGCGTGACACTGGAAAAGCTACTTGGCGACGCTGATCTGCTGAAAGCCAAAAAGGATGACTTTGCGAAAGTGGCGAGCGCCAATAGCAGGAATCATTTGGGTGGAGCATTGGACGTGCTCCAGCGTTTCCGGGCCGGAAATCCCATATCCGCCCCCGCGTGGGTGGACACGCAAGACCAACCGATGCATCCCCAGGACAAGCGGATGATCCGACAGTTCGAGGAAGCAGTCAAAGCCTACAATGGCGGCAGCGGTCGAAGGGCCGGAAGGGTTCCCGCGCCTACCATCAAGAGCAATGTGCAGGCTCTTAGGGCGTTTGCTCGTTGGCTCCTAAAAGAGAACAAGGGTCCACTGACTACTCGGGCTTTTAACGAGCCAAAGTCACTAGCCCTCGACATCGAGGAGTACACCGCAACTGGTGGGGACCATCGTGACCGGCTCGACGCGGCACTGTCTCACCTCCGGAGGCTCGGAGCTGAGGGGCTCCAAGCAGTCGGTGCCGGACCCCGCCTGATGGGGCGCGAAATATTGCACCCTTATCCGGAGGACGCCCCCACCATCGATGGCCTACAAGACGAAGCCTGGGCCAATCTGGGACCCGACGCGACTCGCGCAAAGAAGGCCCCCGCCTCAACCATGGCTTCCAAGCTACGTTCGTTTAGCGATTGGCTCCAAAGGGAGAGCAGGGGTAGTATAATGAGCCGAATCAGCGGCAATTCTCGGCAGAAAGCGTCGCTGGACGCGGATTACAAGAACTACGTTAAAACAACAAATCGGACCGCATCGTTCGATAAGCTTAGAAAATACTTAGGAAATGCCTATACTGACGACGTCAGCATCATTGATGGCCTGGTCAGCGACGATCTGAGCAAGCTCGGATCCGACCCGGCGTCCCAAAATAGAAAAAAAACTATCCAGAATACTGCTTCGTACCAACGTAGCTTTAGTGATTGGCTCCAAAGTACGGGTAGGGAGAGCATAGTAAGCCGAATCAACGGCACTGAACGGCAGCGACGGTCGTTGAACGCAGATTATCGGGACTTCACCAAAGCCACAGGAAGAACTGGCTTGAACCTCAAGAAGCTTGGGCAGTACCTACGAGTCGTCGAGGCAAACAGAGCGCTGGGTGTGGCCTTCCCTGAGCAGCCGAGTCGGGAACCCCGGCTTGCAGGGTCGAGCCCATCGTGGTCGCCGCACGTCCCGTCCGGCTTTGACCCAAGTGAGTGGCCAACGCCGGGAGGCCCGCAGGCCGGACGGCACGAAACGGCTGTGTCGAGCTCGACCTGGTCGCCGCGGTTGCCGTCAGACTTTGATCTAAATGAGTGGCCGACGCCGGAAGGCCCGCAGGCCGGACGGCACGAAACGGCTGTGTCGAGCTCGACCTGGTCGCCGCGAGTGCCGTCAGACTTTGACCTAAATGAGTGGCCGACGCCGGAAGGCCCGCAGGCCGGACGGCACGAAACGGCTGTGTCGAGCTCGACCTGGTCGCCGCGGATGCCGTCAGACTTTGACCTAAATGAGTGGCCGACGCCGGAAGGCCCGCAGGCCGGACGAGACGAA
>NZ_JBHLYT010000080.1:0-1372 GCF_042431665.1 Mesorhizobium kowhaii | reverse complement strand
CCTGCGTCTTCGACGCGTGCACATTGGACCGCCGCCGCGTGCCTCACGATGAAACCAGTCGGAAAGCCGGATGCGGGAAATCCGCACGTCCGGTTTGATGAGCGTTGCGCCTTGCAAGCGCGTTGAAGTCTGCCGTCTGAGATGACGGCCGCGGCAAAGCCTAGCGAGCAGCCGCGAACTGAGTCTTGCGTGACGTCCGGTAACGGCCGTTGCGAAGCGTAGACAGGGAGGTTGTAGGCCGGAATGAAGTGAACGGGAAAATAGCCCCGAAATCGAACGTGATCGGAGTAGCCGACCCTGTCTCTCAAAGGGGAAGGCGGAATCGCAACCCGCGTCATCGCGAGCGGGCTGAGGTGCTCCCGGGGTTCGTACCGCCAGCATGCAACCGAAGGCATTGACGTGAACAAGGGAGATCCATCCGGTTCAAGCGCAAGCTTGTAGGACCTGCCAAGCCGATGAGGTGAGAAGGGTCTGATGACCGGGTGGAAGTCAGACTGACTGATAGTACTCGGAGGTCGGGAGAGCCGACTACATGGGGAAGCGGTCAGCGGTAGTTGAATTGTTCTTGGGCGACATGGGCTCCATTCGACGGGAGTCACGGCCTTCTATTCTAAGAGAAGATCAGCTGACTATGGAAACGAAACTTGAACAAATAGCAGTGAAAGCTCGGCGCGAGCCAAATCTTCGCTTCACCTCGTTGGCCCATCACATCACGCGCGACCGAGTGCAAAAGAATCTACTACAGATTCCGAAGCGCTCCGCCGCCGGGGTGGACGGACAGACGGTGGCGGCGGCGAGGGAGAGCTTCGACGGATGGATCGAGCCGATGCTCCAATCCATCCACCGACAGGGATATCGGGCGCCGAACATTCGGCGTGTCTATATCCCCAAGCCCGGTAAGACGGAGAAGCGCCCCCTCGGGGTTCCAACTGTCGCCGACCGGGCGCTCCAGCGCAGCACGGCTGAGGTGTTGTCCGCCATCTACGAGCAGGACTTCTTGCCCTGCTCGTTCGGCGGCAGGCCGAAGCTCAGCGCCCATCACGCCTTGGCGACCCTCAATGAGGTCATCGCCGGCGGCATGATCAGCTGGGTGTTGGAGGCGGATTTGAAGAACTTCTTCGGGAGTCTCGATCATGATTGGGTCCTCCGGTTTGTCGAACATCGAGTCGGTGATCCGCGCCTGATCAGCTTGATCCGGCGCTGGTTGAAAGCGGGCGTCTTGGAAGACGGAGCGGTGCATCCGAGCGAACAAGGAACGCCACAAGGCGGATCGATCAGTGTGCTTTTGAGCAACCTCTACCTTCATTACGTTCTCGACCTCTGGTTCGAACGCGTGGTGAAGGGCCGGTTGCGGGGCGAAGCCCGACTGGTG
>NZ_JBHLYT010000079.1:0-7928 GCF_042431665.1 Mesorhizobium kowhaii | reverse complement strand
GATGGCTCATACTGTCGCTCACAGGATTCTCCGCATGATTCATGCTGAAAATGAGCGATCAACCGCCTGCACGCTACGTGGGGATGCCTACGCGCTTACGATTCTCCGGGGAAATCTGTCCATAATTCCGGAGACGGCGCTGAGCAAGCGGTACCTGCTGCAGGCCCGGCACGCCATTATCGATCGATTGCGACGGCTCTCTCCTGCCCATTGACCCACAGGAAGGCGGCCATCCGCCGCGATCGCGGCCACGACCACCGATGGCTTCCTGCCGGCGGTGTTGAGGCGATGATTGCGACCGCAGAGCTACTAGAGCACGTCCTGTTTAATCTTGGTCATATCCGGCGGCCTGGAAGTAGTTGGCGTGAACTAATCAAGGAGCGAGCCGACCGCGTCCCACAGAGCCGTGATGGTTCTCTCGGCCTTGGCGCGCAGGAGTGCCTTGAGTTTTGAGAACGCGTCCAAGGGTTCTGTAAACAGGGCCGGATCAATCGCCTTATCTGGTCCGGAAGCGACACTCATCGCCAAAGGGCGGTACCATCCTTTGATGTCCGAGCCAGCTTGGCCGCCAACGCCACTGTGATCTTTCGAGTGAGCGACCGAGTCCGGTCTTGATAACCGTAGGAAAATGCACGCCCCCAGAATATGCGATGCGCCGATGGATCCGAAGGCTTGTTCGGTCACGATGACAAGGCTCCGGCTTTGGCCGCAGGGGAGGCGGACACCATCCTTGTATGCCACCGCCGATGATCAAAGGCGAAGCTTCATATTTTTTGGCCCCGCTCTGGAGCCAGGGGACCAGGCCACCGCTCGATCGAGGTGGAACTGATAAAGTCAGGGGGCTCGGGTTTCGCACGTGGCGCGCGCCCCAGAAGGCTGTCGAGGATGCGACGCGCACGCCAAGCAAGCAGGCTTAGGCTCGGATCGACCAGCCCGCGCTGCCCGAGGCTCGCGTTCTGGACGAAGATGCGTCTGTCGCGCGGTCCGTCCCAGCGCACCGAAAAATCCTCGCAAATAGCCAACTCATTGTCGATCTGCTCCAACCGGTCCGCGATCGGTTCCAAGAAGTCTGGCAACGCGTTCTGGTAACCAGTAGCCAGGATAACGATGTCGGCCGTAACCTCTCCGACATCTTCCATGCCGCGCTGCAGGATCAGCCTGTGGCCCGCACCGACGTTGACGCAGCGTGAAACTTTGCAACCCGGCTGCAGTGTGATCTCACATTCGTTTGGCTCGAGAAATGTGTGGCGGTACAGCGCCTGATAGGTCGCGCGTAGCGTGCTTTCTGAAATGCCGTCCGAGGCAAGCACGAAACGACGCAGGAACAGCTTGCGCTGCGACTCGCTCATCCCCGCCAAACGATCCGAAAAGCAGGACATGAACAGCTCATTTGTGAATGGGCTGTTGTCGAGAGGCACGTAGATTTGGCACTGCGAGACCCAAGTGATCAATCGAGGCCGTAGTTCTTTCGGCAGGCCGACGAGGTGCAACAGCACCTCGGCCCCCGACTGGCCTCCGCCAACGACGCAGACATGCTTTTTCCCCACCTCAGGATGGATGTCTAGCAAAGCGGATGAGTGGAACAGGTTGCGTCCAGTCCAACCCTGAAACTGAGGCGGAATCTGCGCCTGCTTGCCAATGCCAACCACGACGTCTCTGGCGCCGAGAACCGCGTTATCCGTGCGCACCCGAAATTCGCCGTCATAGTAGATTTCGCGCACGGTCTCGCCGCCGCGGACAAGCGGGTTTCTGTGGAACGCCCATCTCAGGTATTGCTCGAACTCAGCTCTGAGCACGGCGTTGAATTGTGCGTTCAGAAAATGGTACAGACGGCCGTGCTCGTGCAAGTAGTTTACGAAAGTGTAGGCTGATCGCGGATTCACCAGCGTAACCAGATCCTCGAAGTGGCTGACTTGGAGTTGCGAGGACTCGAATGTGATGGCTGGATGCCAGCGCAAGTCGACCTGCCGATCCAAGAACTGCGCCTCTAGTCCTGTTTGCTCGTCGTGTATCTGACACGCAAGACTCAAATTCAACGGCCCAGCTCCGACCCCAATGCAAGAGAGCTCCACTTGCCTTGCTCCTACAGGTGTTTCCCGGCCAGGCGGCATGTTCGCGGCAAATATCGGCTTGCGCCCCTCGCGGGCGTTATCGAGCTCCGGTCCTGACCGGATTTGCGACAATTGTCCTGCGCGTTCGGGCTATCGAACATAGACGCCGAGCATTCCAACCGGTGGCAATCGACGGGTCATGGTGGCGACATGGGTTGGGGGGCATCAACGCATGTCCTTGCCGCCGGCCTCCACGACCACGTCGCCATCACTCGACACGGTTGCCAGGCCCATCACGTATTTGAAGCCGGCGCATGATGCGCCGGCCTTTCGGCGGCTTGGTGGCAGGCAAGGGCGCGGTTTTCACCGCGGCGTCGGGCATTTTCGGTGCGCATGAAATCATGGACGACGTTTCTCGCTGATACGTTCGCAGAATCCCGTGCATAGGCCGTGCCAAAGAAGGAAATCAGATCAAAGCAATTGGTTGGCGGATTTTCAAACCTGTCGGAAATCCGACATTGAGGGGTGCGCCTCACGGCGGCGCCCGATTCGCACGTCGATGTCGCCCTTTTTCGAAGAGCCAATCCGTCACCTTTTGAACCAGAAGATTCGGAACAAGGACGGTGTCTTTATCATCGGACGGTGCAGGCCCTTGTATCTCCAGCTGGACAGACCGCGACATGCCTTGTCATCAAAGTCGGCAGTCGCAAGAGCAACCAGATTCTTCACCAATCATGCCGTTGCACTGGGTCGATCACGACATCCTCGAAGGCAGCGATGATGGCGGGTGACGCCATCTCATTCCCGCCGCGAGGCCTCTCTCATGGGAAAGCAATTCGCTCGGACGATGCTCTTGATCAGATGGTTGCGGATGGGCGCATGCCCAGACCTAAGCGCATCAACTATCGCACTAGCTGGGAACCTCACCAACTGCATTGTCGACCGTATAGAGATAGCCGGAAGAGCTTTGCGCTATAATCACATTGCCAACCACGCATCCAAGAGAACAAGCGCCATTTGGTCCCTGCGACCCAATCTAGGCGCGGAGGGATGAGGCCGCCAAGCAACCTTTTGCGCGCCCACAGGTAGGCCAGGATCACGGGCGCCGCGATGCGCTCGGCATTATCGAAGTGAATTGCGTTCTCCGTCGCCGCGAAATGAGAAAATTGCAGCAATGCCCTTGATGTCGCCGCGAACGATCCGGTGCCCTCAAATCCGACAACGCTGCTCGCCAAGAGCTCCATGTTGCCACGGTCGGCGCCATCAATGCGAAAACACCCCTGAAAAAGCTCGACCTACGGTTTGGCGATCTGCCTCAGAAGCAACCGATTGCCCCGTGGCCGAAGTCGATCCGAAGCTCGGTCAGTTCGCGTAGAGCTTCACTGCTCGAGTTTTCCGCGGTGCCCACGGAACCCGCACAGGAGACCGATCATGCGTCTACGGCTGCACGCGTTGTCGGGTCTTCGACAAAGTCGGACATGAGACACAGCGCCATCAGAGCCATCTCATTGTTGTGAAACGATTTTCTCATTTGGCACGACACGTGCTGCACTATCCACATACGCACTTCGGCGCGGATAGAGGAGAAATCATTCCATGATCACGCTGGCCGAATATGTGGTCGCCCCCGCGAAAGCCGAGCTTTCCCGAGCCGACGGAGAATCTTGCGCTTGTTTTCCAGTCCACATCATTCTTCAGGTTATCCGGACATGACGGCATTCGATTTGCGCCCAACGCTGAATGCTCCCGACGATGATCCCTATCTTTGGCTTGAAGATGTAGAAGGCGAACGGGCACTTGACTGGGCGGCCAGCCAGTCGGCCAGGACCTTGGAGCACTTCGATGGAACACAGTTCGAGCGCGATCACGATGCCCTGACAGCGATTTTCGACCGTCTCGACAACATTCCCCTTATCACTCGCCGCGGACAGCACCTCTACAATCTCTGGCGAGATGCCCGAAACCCGCGCGGACTGTGGCGGCGAACCACCCTTGCCGCCTATATGACGGCCGATCCCCAGTGGGAGCCCCTGCTCGATCTCGACGCGCTCGCCGCCCGCGACAGCGAGGACTGGATCTGGGGCGGCGCGTCGGTCGAGCCTGACAAACGGGAACGAGCCGTTCTGCGCCTGTCGCGTGGCGGCAGCGCCGCGGTCGCGCATCGCGAATTCGATCTGGGCACTCTGAGCTTAGTCGCCGACGGTTTCAATCTCCCGGAGGCGAAGGGCGGCATCAATTGGCTCGACCCCGACACGCTTCTGCTGTCCAGTGCCTTTGGTGATGGCATGGCCACCCGCTGCGGCTACGCGCGCACCGTGCGGCTGTGGAAGCGTGGCGCGGATCCGCTCACCGCGCCGGTAATCTTCGAAACCGGTTCCGAATCCCTCGGCGTGTCTGGCCATCTGGATCGCACCGCCGAGAGCGAGCGCCTTTGGTTCATCGAGAGGCCGGCCTTCTTCGAGAAGATAATCCGAATCGGCGACAGAAGCGGGCCGAAGATGCAGATCGACCTTCCTCGGGACGCCTGGTGGAATGGCTTCGGCGACTGGCTGGCGGTAAAGCCGCGCAAGCCCTGGACCGTGGGAGGGACGACCCATGCCGCCGACACGCTGATAGGCATCTCGCTCTCTTCCTTCATCGCCGGAAAGCGTGATTTTAGCACCCTCTTTGAACCAGGCGACAGGCGCTCCCTGCAGTCCTTCTTCTGGAATGACTGCAAGCTCATCATCTCCTATCTCGTCAATCTCGTTCCGCGTTTCGAGATGTTCACCCCCGGCCGTCAGGAATGGACACGCCTAGCGCTGGAGACAGTACCTACCGAAGGAACTGTTTCTCTCTGGCCGCTCGATGCGGAACGGCACGTTTCCAATGGAGAGGTCCTCGTTTCGGCTCAGGACCCGATCACGCCGCCGCAGCTTTTCCTCTTCGACCTCAATGCCACGCCTCTCGGCGCTCCAGTGATCCTGAAGCGCCACCCGGAGAATTTCGACGCATCCGGTCTAGCGGTCACGCGACACGAGGCAGTCGCGACCGATGGTGAAATGATCCCCTATACGCAGGTCGGCCCGGCGAATAGCGACGGGGATGCTCCGCTTCACCTCACCGCCTATGGCGGGTTCGGCATATCGTGCCTGCCCTCCTACAACTCCCCGCTCGGCAAGCTATGGCTCGAACGCGGCGGCACTTGTGTGGTGGCGAATATCCGAGGGGGCGGCGAGTTCGGCACCCGTTGGCACGAGGCGGGTCGTAGGGAGGGCAAGCGTCTTGCGCATGACGATTTCGCCGCCGTTGCCACCGATCTCGTGCGAAGGGGCATCACGCGGTCGAGGCGGATTGCCGCCGAGGGCTGCTCAAATGGCGGTCTGCTGATTGCCAATATGCTGACCCGCTATCCCGAGCTTTTCGGTGCGCTGTTCTGCGCAGTTCCGCTTATCGACATGCGCCGCTACACCAAGCTTTTTGGCGCAGGCGGGATTGGCGAATATGGCGATCCCGACAAGCCGGAGGATTGGACTTTCCTCCGGGAAATCTCCGCCTATCACGCCGCAACGCCGGGACAGCCCTATCCGCCGATCCTGCTTGCCACCACGAAGCGGGACGACCGCGTCCACCCGGGCCACGCGCGCAAGACGGCCGCAAAGTTGCAGGCTCTTGGCTATCCGGCTTACTTCTACGAGGCCAGCGCGGGCGGGCACGGCTACGGCAAGAACAATCGGGAGCGGGCCGCATTCGTCGCCCTGGGCCACAATTTCCTTCGCAGTGCGATCGGCTGGCGCGCCGATAGCGGTCGATAGGTGGCCGGGATCAACAAGAGCAACATTTCAACAAGTAGCACAGGTCGATTTTTGTGAGCACACGCAGAACGGGTGCTCGGTCTCACCAACATGAGCAGGAGGCTCATCCGGTCTCAGCAAGTTCGAGCAGGATCTTTCATAGTGCAGTGCGTCATCTCTGAAGAGCAAGGAAAGAACATCATGGCGAAAAAGCGAATGGGCGTGGCGCGGGAGGTAGCAGCGGCCCTCGTCCTCATTGTGGTGGGACAGCAGGCCGTCGCGGCGGACCTGGTGCAAGCCGCGAGCGTCCCGCAGGCAGGAGCCTCGGTCACGGAATGGCCAAGCCCTTGGCAGGTCCGCCTGCGCGCGTTGGGGGTCATCACTGAGGATTCAGGCCACGTCAACGCGGTGCCCGGCTCCGGTCTTTCCTATTCGGACTCCCTGACACCGGAACTCGATATCTCCTATTTCTTCACCGACAACATCGCCGCCGAACTCATACTCGGCACGACCTACGCCAACATCGACGGCCAAGGAACGATCGGTGGGCTGGGCAAGGTCGGCAAGGTTTGGCTGCTGCCGCCAACGCTCACACTGCAGTACCATTTTACCGATTTCGGCGCCTTCAAGCCCTATGTCGGTGCCGGCGTGAACTACACGATCTTCTATAACCAGGATGCCGGCAGCGCCGATGCTCTCAAGGTTAAGAACACGTTCGGCACCGCGCTACAGGTCGGATTCGACTACATGGTGGATCAGCACTGGGGTGTCAACTTCGACGTGAAGAAGCTTTTCCTGAAGCCAGACTTCGACGTCACGGTAGGCGGCGCGAAGCTGACAGGCAAGGCCGCGCTCGATCCCTGGTTGATAGGCGCAGGTGTCACCTACCGTTTCTGATACCCGCAGCGAAGGTCGGTTGCGACAGCCGATCTGAAAGGAGGGGCGCCTCGTGCGCCCTTTTGCCGTCCGCCCTGCATCTCGACGGGCAGCAGCCAATTGCGAGACTACACTTGAAGAAGCCGTTGTCGAAAGGGGGCCTCCCCGCTCCCACAGAACAAAGAAGGGTACGCTTGGTCAACGCGACCTGGACTAACGCCTGAAATGGAAGTGTTTAGACGCACCAGGGAGCAGGATGGCTTTGCCGTGTTGATGCGATGCTGCGGCCACACTCCTCGCCGACATAGTCTCCCGGAAGCATGTCTGAGCTCTATGCAGCACGATCGGCTATCCGAAGATCATCCGGTTGGATCAGGGAGCGAGTTCGCCTTTCACGACTTCGACTATGCCTGCACCAAGGCGTCATCCTATGCCCGCCGGATCATCGGCTGGCGGGTGAAAAGAGCCCCCGGCTTGTGGTGGTGAAGGGCGTGCCCCTGAGCGCCCGTTCAGGCGGAGCCTGGTCGGGATTGCACAGCCGGAACGGGCGCGGCAGGTTGGCTTTTCGGCTTTAGTCTAGCTTTGAAAGCGGCTCTGAAGCACCAGGATTCGTTTCCACTTTCGACGATCTCGCAACGATGCGTAAGGCGTTCGAGCAGCGCGGTCATTTTTGGAAATTTGTCCCCGCCCGAGACGCGCTTGGTAGGCAAAACGCGGGTTTTGCAGCCTTTCGCTCTACAACTTGTGATTGCGAATAGGCGACGCGTCGGCCCCCAATCGAGGCCGACGCAGCTTTTACTTTCATCCTGTTTGTCGTGCGGCTATCGCTTGTTCAGTTTCGGCGGTAGAACACAATGATGTCGTTTTGCCTGCCTGATGGCCCCAACGCCGCTGTGTAGGGCACGCCACCGATGGTGAAATTTGTCTGCGGCTGCGACGGGCTCGGCAGCACGCCCATGTAGTGCATTCCGCGCATGAGGTCCTCAGGCGCGCGCTGATCGCCGTGTTGCCAGCCGGGGACGTAGATTGCTAGATCCGGCGCCGGAAGCGCGTTGGGCACGTGTGCTGCCCCAAAAATCCATGCCCCGGCGCCTTGATCCGATGGGCCTGGCTGGTTAACGGTGGGCGCTGGCGAAGGCGCATTCATTCCCTGCCAAATGGGCGGCGGAGAAGCGCCGCCCGGCGCCGCCTGGGCCGCATCATAATCGCCCCAAAGCTGGTCTTGATT
>NZ_JBHLYT010000078.1:0-9290 GCF_042431665.1 Mesorhizobium kowhaii | reverse complement strand
TTTAGAAACGGGCGTCATGACGCGTTCAGCGCATTTGTGGCGATCTTCTCGAAGCGCCTGTCGAAAAGATCCTCGGCCTTGATCGGGGGCCTGTTCAGTTCCCGAGCCAGGAGATCGATCGTCGCCTGCTGGCGCGCGATCACGTCGTTCCAGTCGGGCGGGATGTCGAACTGGCCGTCGGCATTGACGAGATACTGGCCATCTTCGCTGTCGAGCCCCTGCGTGGCGACGTAGTAGCCTTCGATCCACTCTTTCGGATGCTCCTCCACCCATCGGGTCGCGAGTGCCCAGTAGCGCACGTATTCGCCGAGAGCGGCAGCTTTTGCCGGGTCGTCAAGCACGGCCTGTGGGGCATAGAGATGGGCTGGATCATCGCGCAAGCCATGCGGGATGGTAGTAGCGCCGTCGGCACCGTACTGGTGCAGATAGTGCTTGATGAGGACGCCCCAGATCGGCGCGACATCGACTTGCTTGCTGGCAAGTGCCACCGGATAGGCATCGCCGTTGCTGGGCAGTTCGATGAGATTGACATCCTCCTTTTTCAGGCCGGCGGCCTGCAGCACCCTCAGCACCAGCGCGCCCTGCGCCTGACCCGGGCTGAAAGCAATCCGTTTGCCGCGCAAGTCCGCAAGCGTCCTGACCTCGACGCCAGGTGCAATGCCGAGCTGATAAATCGGGTGCGCAACCGGATCCTTCCGGAACTTCGCGGCAATGATCTTGACCTTGAGCCCGGTCCAGGTCGCGTGGATGGGCGGAATGTCGGCGACCGATCCAACGTCCAACGCATTGGCGCGAAAAGCTTCGATTGTTTGTGGACCACCGCTGATATTGGCCCATTCGACCTTGAACGGCAGTTGATCGATCAGACCCGAGAGTTCCAGCGCCCTTTGCGTCTCGGGATCGCCGATGCGAAGCACGGTGCCCTGCGGGATTTCGGTCGGCAGTTTATCCGCGTCCGAACTACCCGCCTGAGCCCCGAAAGGCGAGGAAGAAGCGACCAAGGTCACCGCAAAGGCGGCCACGAGGGCGCTAAACCTTCTTCTCGAAAATCTCTCCACAGCTAACATCCTCGTTTTGCTCCAATTTGGAAAATCGCTTCCTACGCTGTTTATTATGTCTATCAATTTTGTAGACGATAAAGTATCGGATGCTGTTCTTTGCCGCCGGAGGGAAACGCTGTTCGCCTCCGATGCCCATTTGAGGGCATGCGTCGCTCGACAGTGGCGGGAGGGGCCGCCGCCTGCGCGGCGACAATTACGGTGTCCGGTTGAGCCACTGGCGCACACGTCCCGATCCGCTCGAACCCTTCTGGCCTCGCGTGGAGGAGTTGCTCAAGATCGAGGGCATCATTGCCGTGACGATCTTGGACACCAAGGCTATGGGCGTTAAGTTCGGTCGCAAGCCCAAGCTCCCACAGGAGCAGCGGCGAGAGGCGTTGGCGCGGCTGGCCGCCGGCGAGGCGAGAGGTCCCTAGGCCGGAGCAGGCGGGAAACGAGGACGCGTTTATTTTTGCACGTTGGCCTTACTCACCTCGACTACGACGTCAGCGTCAGTCCCTATGAAGGCAATGGTCGCATAGTCCGACCTCAGCGGCGGAGGATTCGACGCTCGAAAATCCCTGCCCGCAATGAATGCACTGCATATCGTTCCGGGACTCACGGAGACGTTGGGCTACCCGCGCTCGATCATGTTCGATCTGGCTCTCAGCGTTCCGGCGGCGTTCCTACTCGGCCGCGATTTCCTCTCCGGTAAAGGATGTTCCAGGCTTCTTCATACCTTAGCCTTTCGCCAGCCGGCCCACCATGCTTCCCATTCGGAGCAGAACCACCGTTCCCCACGCGCAGTGTTGATCCGCGTGGCCAAGTAATATTCCTGGCCCGGCACGTGATAAATATGCTCGCCGCGCTCATTGATGTTGCCCTTGATGTCACAACCTACCTTGCGCGCAGCGACCTCGCTCGATGACGCGCCATAGGAGTGAACGGCCGGGAGCCGGGGCCGGTTGTCAGCCGCAACATAGGCAGCAGACGAGATCGCAAGCAGCGCAAGAACGATTGCAAGCCGGCCTTTCGGCGTTCGCCATCATGGTGTGCGCCGTTTGCGCCATGGCTGAGCCGCATTCCCCATCGCCATCTCCCCGAAGAGAGGATGCGTCCGGCAAAGCAAAAAGTCCAGAACTCGCGAGCAAGCGGGGGCTTTACCCTTGCGTTTTGACGGCTGGCCTACGGCCGAGACCCGCGGACTTCGCAAGGAGGGACCGCCGAGACGCATAATTCGGCGCCACCATCGGGTAGTCAGGACCAAGTCCCCATTTGGCTCTATAATCGTCGGGTGTCAGGCCGTAATTGGCTCGGAGATGCCGTTTGAGAGACTTGAATTTTTTTCCGTCCTCCAAGCATATGATATAGTCGGGGAAGACGGACCGCTTGCGATTGACCGCCGGAACGAGCTTAGATTCTGGCGGAGCAGGCGGTTGTACAATCCCCCTCAACGCAGAATTGACGCTAGCGATCAAGTCCGGAAGATCGGCGACAGGGATCGGGTTTTTCTGGACAAAGGCCGCGACGATATCTGCCGTAAGGCCCAACAAATCCACGCCTGGCTGTTCAGCATCCTCCTCATCCACGCTAATGTGCTCAGTATTTTCCTCATTCACGCCTGTCTGTTCAGTATTGTCGTCTTCTGCGATTGTCCGTTCTGTATTGTCTTCAGGCATAATCATGCTCCTTGCTTCTTGATAGCTTTCCTACTCGCTCCAACCGGAAAACCGACCTCGGAGAGCTCCTGGCTACGCGCTTGCTCAGGTCGGATATCTCGATATGACGTACTGACACCGATGACGGCATTTTGTCGCATGACCACCTCTTCATTTCTCCCGTTTCCGGCGAATCCGGCTGCCCTTCGGGCCTCGTTTAGAAGGCGGGTGGATCTCGTTTTCACGGACAATTTCATCTTGGAACCTCACGCTACTGTTGCGTTTTGCTCGGCAAGGGCTTGCGGCCACATTCGCCCGATTGATCTAGCCATGGGAGGGCGGCCGCGGCGCCGAGCGATCCCGGCTTCGGCTTCCTGGGAGGCCTCGGTAAGCGTTCGAATCTGCGACTAGTCACCATGAGCCTTCCGACCGCTCCCGGGGGCTGGAGGTTCGCCTTGTGGCGCACGGTCGACACCATCGCGAAAGCGAGCATGACTAGCGAGACGTGGCGATGCCACCCGTGCCAGGAACGGGTTTCGTTATGGTCGAGGCCCAGATCGTTCTTCGCCGTACGTAGGCCTTCTTCGATAATCCTGCAGCATTGGTGCACTGCGACAAGGGTTTCGATCTCGGTTCCCGCTGGAGACCATGTCGAAAAGTAGCTGAGAGCGCGGTTCGCATCGCGTCGGATCAAGAGCCCGGGGGTCCAGAGCCCGGAACGGGTTCTGTCATATTCCGCGACGTCCAAGTCAGTGAACGGGCAATAAGCCCATGATTCAGAGCCCTGGAGGGCCTCTCCCGGAGGCAAGCTCCGCCATAGGGAGGGATCGAGGTTCCGCGCGATATCTTCGGCTGTCCCTCCTTCTGGGAAGCGATTTCGGCAAGAGAAGTGATGGTTGCCGTTAACGCTGAGCACATAGCCCTTGTACCAGCGTCGCAGGGCCATCTCGATGTCGGCGCCACCGAAGACGCGGTCAGATGCTACCCAGCTCAAGGGTACGTCGGCAGCGACGGCGCGTGCGATCATAACCAGTGCCAGGCGGGACTTTATTTCGAAAGTCGTGCCCGCAGGCACGTGGGCCTGCGCCAAGCGGGCAGGGTGATCCGTCCATGCCCTCGGAAGATACAGCGCGCGATCAATAAAAGCTTGCCCGTGCCGGGATACATAGGCCGCGAACACGCCGATCTGGCAGTTGGCCATCTTGCCCGTCGAGACGTTGAGCTGCCGCGCGACCCCGCAGGACGTCTTGCCCTGCTTGATGAACCCCGTCTCCTCGATCACGAGGACCGCTTCGTTGTCGCCCAGCGTTTTGAGCGCGTATTCGCGCACGATGTCGCGCAAAGCGTCCGCATCCCATTTGACCCTCCCCAAAATGGCCTGTTGGCGCCATGGCCCGGGGTCACCCGCAGCCTCGGCGCGCATCCAGCCGGTCTTGCGATGCTCGTCCCGGAGCAGGCCTTCAAGGAACAGTCCGGCCGAAATCGCCACACGTTCCTGAGGGAAAAGCCCCCTAATCAGGGACTTCACCTCGCGTAGTGCCGAGGCCCATATCTCCAGTGTCATTTCAATCGATTCAACCATTCTCAATACCTCCCCCTTGGCCGCCCGGCACAAAATCGAAAAAAATAACTAATTCACATGTGAAACGCAATTGTAATACTTGGTCTCGCTCCTCGTTGTTTTTTACCGATAATAGTAATGCCGTGGCGACAATTTGGGTGCCGCACAACTCTCACATTCTCTTGTTCAGGACAAACTTGACTTAACAACCCGTGATTGCCATAACACCGACGCAGCAAAAAATGCAAGTATCGCTGTGAAGGATAAACGAGCGAATGGCTTCAGGGCTCGGGCAATAAAATTAGATATGTTTAATAGGCGTTGGATCGCAGCGGATAAGCAACCGATTGCGAAGAAGTAAATAGACGAAGCAGAAGGTGGAAACCTTATTTTGCAGCACTGATCGTCATTCCGTACTTCATGTATGCACGCATGAGGTGCTAAATGATCGCGTTTGTCAGTGCTATTTCTCAGTACGCAAGGGAGTTCCTTGGGCGCTGAAGTGACAACATGGCGTGAAATTATCTGCATCTCAGTACAGTCGATATCTGTTCACCTGCATCAGGCGGTTGCAGAAGAGTACTTTCGAGATGAAGATAAAGATCATCTGGGATGGCCGGGGTTGGATAGTGCGTGGCTTGCGAAGATTTATGGTCAACGTAAGGGAGACCTTTTCGAGAGGCTCACGCTTGCGACGGCGTATGCTGGTCAACGGGTGAGCATGGCCCACAAGATGCAAGAGAACAGGAATCGGGCTCGCCCCGTGCTGCGCCAAGGGCTTCGGCGGCAAGATCGTGAAAGAGACCGGTTGGCGCGATCAGATCTCGCCCATCTTCACTATCGCTGAAAGCCACACTATCGGGCCAAGATTGACCAACTCTTTGCCCCAGAGACTTTTGCCTTGGGCAATGCGACTTCAATCTTGCATTTAGGTATTGCTAATATAATATCAATAAGTGCGACGGGCACGCCATGGGTAAGTCGGACAGGGGCATTGCATTAGTGGGGCTTGTCTTGGCTGGCGATGCTAACGCCCACATTGGTATACACACAAGACTGACCCTGTTCTTCATTTTAGGTGCTGCGGCAATCGAGATTGCCATCCAATCGATTCCAGCGACGTCAGACCTACTAAGGATGGCTACTACGTCAAACAACCCGAACCTTACTCTCGGAATGACCCGCCTACGGGAGAGTGGTTTGTCCCAAGGGACCGCGTCCAGGCCGCGCCGGATGAGGGGTATCATATGTGCGAGTCTTTAATGCCAACGTTTCGCGTCGGCAGGTACAAGATGAGATGGACGTGCTTCTTCGCGCCGCTTGGCACAGGTTCAATCACGAGCGGCGAACATCGGCCATGAGGTTCATCGCCCTTCAGGATACGAAGCAATTGGGAAGGTATGCTGCCCGTCCTGCGAATTTCGCGGGGGAGGGATCGCGCCTTCGCAATGTCGACGGGAACTTGCAGAGCTTTCGATAGAGGGAGTTATCTCTCTCAGACAGCTTAGCCGGCCCCAAGGCATTCCGACTAACCGACGGTCCAGTCCTCGGCGTCGAACAGCTGCATCAGGTTGATGCAGGGTATTTTCATGGCGTTACAGACGCCGGGGATCTTGCGTAAGCTGTCCACGCCGGTTTCCTCGGTGACGAGCGTGTGGCCCAACACCTCGGACGTGGCAATGACAAAGCTATCGGCGGCAAACTTCTGTTTGCCGGCGGCGACCAGGCCTTTGTAGGTGTTCAGCACATGCTGGACGCGCTGCTGGATCGCTTGGTCGGGCGCGACAAACATGTCCGCGCGGTCTTTCAGCCAGTCATGCAGCTCCGGGGAGCGTTTCTCGCATTCGGCCTGGACCAGAAGGGACGAAACCAGGCGGCCCTGACCGATCAGCTTGTCAAACTCGTCCCACAATCTGGGGAAGCGCTTGGGCTTGTAACGTTCGTACCAGGCGGCGATCAGGGCCGATGTGTCGATGCAATAAATCGTCGCCACGTAGCGCTACCCTGCAAGGCCGAAGGCGGCGCGTTCGATGTTCGGAACGGCAGTCACCTGCATATTGAGGTGGCTTGCAACGTCGCGCAGCGTCAACTGGCGATCGTAGTAGCCCTGCAACACCAAGCGAGTGAAGCTACGACCTAGCTGGCTGAGCACGACCAGATGACGCTCGGGACCTCCGCTACTCTTTTTCTCGGCCAAGGCATCATACTCGGCTTGGAAGCTCGCACGGCGGCTTTCATAGAATGCCTGTGTGGTGCGGCCGAGGCCCAGCAAACGGCGCAAAATGACTTCGCGGCTGACGCCGAAGCGGCCGGCCAGCGCGGCCAGCTCGTCGTCGTCCCAGGTCTTCACCTGGCCCTTGGTGCGTACCAAATGCTCGCTTAGCAACCAGTCGCTCGGAACCAGAGCGGCGCCGGCGACCGCGTTGCAGAATTGCTCTACGACGGCGCTGGCGGGCTCGGGTGCGACGAAATCGAGACCGCTGATACCGCTGGCCCTGACGACCAGATGGCAGAATTCGTGCAATAGGGTGAAAGTGCGCCCGTTGGTGCGATCCTTGGAATTGATCAGGATGATCGGCAGGTTGGGTTCTGCGACCGCTACGCCCCGCATTTCGGTCAATGCCAAGCGCGGCACCATGAAGACCAGCACATCCTTGGTTTCAATGGCAGTGCGCCAGTTATCGAAAGCCTTGGCGCGCCAGGTCTGCTGGTCGACCTGCTTAATGCCAAGATAGGTCCGGATCGCCGCCCCAACGGTCTCTACGTTGTCTTTGACGGCGGCCTGCAGTTTGAACGGCTGAACCGGCTCGCCCAAATCATTGCGGAGCTCGAGCGCCAATTCACGTCTCTCCCTGGCCTGGCGGATCGCCCATTCCAGACCGGACTTGAAGGCGTCCTCTGGCGTCTCGCGAAGGCGCCGGAAATCCTGAATCGGCTGAAATCCGACCGGAGGCTCATTCAGATAGAAGATGGCGGGTGCGCGCTTGTAGAAGTTCGCCGCGGCCAGAAACTGCGGGAAGGTCAGGTGCTTGTCGCCGGCCTCGCAGGCCTGCAGCTTGTCGGCGGATATGCCAATACCCTCGGCCGCCGCCTCGGGGCTGAGGCGGGCCTGTTCCCGGACCCATCGCAGGATGGCCGGATTGATATAGGCGAGGGTGCTTTTGGTCATGGTCGCGCCTACTCTATCACAGCTGTCAACATGGCCGCCGCACCTCTTGTTCCAGTTAACGCCGTTGGATCGTGGTGGCGTTGCATCCCGGTCATACTCGAAAGGACGTCGCAAGGGCTAGGCGTGGCGGAAGGCCACGGGACCGTTTTTGGCGTTCTCCCGCCCCATGCGATCTTCTCTCCGGTGATCCTCGTATGGAGGTGCAACTGACGCGAGCCCGGTCGTGGTGCTCTCGCCTGGATCGTCGTCGTTTTCCCAGTCGCACAGGCCAGCCCTGGCCCCGTACCTTAAAAAGGGCCGCGGTAAAGTTGGTCCCGCACAGCGCCGTCCATTTGCGTTGACTCGCGTGCTGCCTGCCTTTGCAGGGTCGCTTCCTGTCGACTTTCGCCGATGCCGCGCGGTTTGGCTTTCCGGCGTTCCGTCCATGCTCATTGCGGCGCGCTTTCCTCAATATTTGCCGCGATCGTTCGGCCGGGCGCGCCGCCCGGTCAAACCCCGCCCGCACCACTCCCGCCGAGGCGGGACCGTGTTAGGGCCTGACCGGCTGGCTCAATCGCCCGGCCCAGCTTCTCCGCGTCTTGAGAAAAACCCAACGCAAAAGGAGCAAGGTCATGTCGGACACCAACGAAACCCCGCGGCAGGATGTCTACAGCCGCATCACCAACCAGATCATCGAAGCCCTTGAGCAGGGCGTGAAACCCTGGACGCAGCCCTGGAGTGCCGCCCATGCTGCCGGCCACGTCTCCCGGCCGCTTCGCCATAACGGCCAGCCCTATGCCGGCATCAACGTCCTGACGCTCTGGGCGTCCGCGATGACCGCGCATTACGCCGCGCCGATCTGGATGACCTTCAAGCAGGCCATCGAGATGGGCGGCCGTGTCCGCAAGGGCGAGAAGGTCTCTCCCGTCGTGTATGCCGACACCATGCGGCGCACCGAGACCGACGAGGCCACCGGCGATGAGGCCGAGCGCTTCATCCCGTTCCTGAAGGCCTACACGGTCTTCAATGTCGAACAAGTCGACGGGCTGCCGGCTCACTTCTATGCCAGCGCCGAAAACCTCCGGAACCCGGATGAGCGTATCACCCATGCCGAAGCCTTCTTCGCAGCGACGCGCGCCGACATCCGTCATGGAGGTGACTGCGCCTACTACAGTCCGGCTCTCGACGTTATCCAAATGCCAGCCTTCACCGCCTTCCGGGATGCGCAGGCCTACTACGCCACGCTTGCCCACAAGGCCACCCATTGGACCCGGCACGCTACGCGCCTTGACCGTGATTTCGGTCAAAAGCGGTTCGGAGACGACGGCTATATCCGCGAGGAGCTGGTGGCAGAACTGGGTGCCGCGTTCCTGTGCGCCGACCTGGGGCTGCGCCTCGAGGATCGCGACGACCATGCCGCCTATATCGGCCACTGGCTGTCCGTGCTGAAGGACGACAAGCGAGCGATCTTCGCCGCCGCCGCGCACGCGCAGCGCGCCGCAGACTATCTGTCGCGCTTCAGCGCCGCCCACGACGCAGCCCCCGCATGAGCGGCGGCCTTCTGGACCGAAGCGCACTGCAACGTGCGTCCGCGAGCCGTCTCGGCGACGCTGACTGTCATGTTATGCCTCGGCGTGTGTATCGGCGCGCAAGAGGACATCGTCAAAAATAACGCCGGCCTCATGGCTAATGGCTGACAGGGCGACTTGATAGCGTGCATATTCACCGGGCGCGAATTCCACTCCGAACCGATCGACGACGTCTTTCTGGGAAAGCCTGAAACCGTAGGTGCGTAGGGACCGGCGACCGTTGGTATCGCGCGCCGAGACCGCAACCACCTTCCAGAAGACGAGAGGATACTGCACCACGCCGGTTCCAAAATCCTC
>NZ_JBHLYT010000077.1:0-2533 GCF_042431665.1 Mesorhizobium kowhaii | reverse complement strand
GAACGAACCCGCTGCGCGGGAGGGCGCCTGCGGTTGAGGTAGAGATCAAGAACCGGTCGTTGCGCCTGCATTGAGCGGGGTTCGGCAGCGGCAGAGCATCACAGGCTTCTTCAACAAGGAGTCTGACCATGCCTCATCCAGTTCTCGAAGCTTCGATCAGCCCGTTGCGCCAGCGACTGATCGACGACATGAACATGCGGCGTTTCTCCCGGGAGACGCAACGCAACTATCTCCGCGACATCGGACGCCTGGCGACATTCCTTGGGCGATCACCAGGCACAGCAACCACCGACGACTTGCGCCGGTTCCAGATCAAGCAGCAGGACGACGGCGTTCCAGTGCCGACCATGAACAGCATCGTGTCGGCGCTGCGCTTCTTCTTCACGCATACGGTCGATCGTCCCGATCTGGCGCGCAAGCTCGTTCGTCTGGCGCATCCGCGCAAGCTGCCCGTGGTCCTGAGCCGCGACGAGGTTGCCCGGCTGCTCAACGCCACCACCTGCCTCAAGCACCAGGCCGCGCTCTCGGTCGCCTATGGCGCGGGCCTGCGCGTCGCCGAGGTGTCGATGCTGAAGGTCGCCGACGTCGACAGCGAGCGCATGCTGCTGCGCGTCGAGCGCGGCAAAGGCGGGCGATATCGCAACGCCATGCTCTCAGAGGACCTGCTCGTGCTGCTGCGCCAGTGGTGGAAGGTCGGGCGGCAGCAGGGCGTGATGCACCGCGACGGCTGGTTGTTTCCGGGGCAGCATCCGATGAAGCCGATCAGCACGCGGCAGCTCTATCGCGTGGTCGTCGAGGCGGCCCAGGCCGCCGACATCGCCAAGCGGGTCGGGCCGCACACGCTGCGCCACAGCTTCGCCACCCACCTGCTGGAGGACGGCACCGACATCCGGATCATCCAGGTCCTGCTCGGGCACGCCAAGCTGAACAACACCGCCTTCTATACCAAGGTCGCGACCCGCACGGTGCGAACGGTGACGAGCCCGCTCGACAAGCTTGGCTTGTTCAAGCCGGGAGAGATCTCGCCCGACGGCTGAGCCGTGCGCGCTTCTGTCGAGGTCGCCGACGTCTTCCGTGCCGCCGGGCCTGCCTATCGGGCCGTCTATGCAGGTCATCTGAGCCTGCAGCAACTCAAGGTCATGTCGGCGATCGAGCAATGTCGCACCGCGGCCCTCGGCGGGCATGTCGAAGCCTGCGAGGACTGCGGCGAGTGGCGCATCGCCTACAATTCCTGCCGCAACCGGCATTGTCCCAAGTGCCAGGGCGCGGCCGCGCGGACATGGCTCGCCGAGCGAGAGGCCGACCTGCTGCCGGTCGGATACTTCCACGTCGTATTCACGCTCCCCGCCAAGGTCGCCGACATCGCGTTCCAGAACAAGGCGGCGGTCTACGACCTGCTGTTCAAGGCGGCATCGGAGACGATGCTGACGATCGCGGCGGATCCAAAGCATCTCGGCGCGCGCATCGGCATCACCGCCGTCCTTCACACTTGGGGTTCGGCGATGACGCACCATCCGCACGCGCACATGATCGTGCCGGGCGGCGGCATCGCGCCGGATGGAAGCCGGTGGATATCGTCGCGCCCGGCCTTCCTGCTCCCGGTGAGGGTTCTCGGCAAGCTGTTCCGCCGGTTGTTCCTCAACAGGCTGATCGCGCTGCACGACGCCGAGCGGTTAGCCTTCTTCGGAACAATGGCACACCTGGCAGATCGCCGGGCCTTCCTGCGCCATCTTGCTCCCGTCCTGAAGAAGCGCTGGGTGGTCTATGCCAAGGCGCCGTTCGCGGGACCGGAGGCGGTGCTCGCCTACCTGTCGCGCTACACCCACCGGGTCGCGATCTCGAACAGCCGCCTGATCGCCTTCGACAAGAACAGCGTCACCTTCCGCTACAAAGACTACCGCCGTGACGGCGCCGACCGGCAGCAGGTCATGGTGCTCACGATCGATGAGTTCATCCGCCGCTTCCTGCTCCATGTCCTGCCGCACGGCTTCCATCGCATCCGGCATTACGGCCTGCTTGCCGGCGGCTCCCGCAAAGGCAGCCTCGCACGCGTCCGCGAACTGCTGAACGTCGCTGCGCCGTCCGAGAACGACACCTCGGAAGAGCCGGCTGATGTCCGGCCGCCATGCCCCTGCTGCGGCGGACGCATGATCGTCATCGAGACGATCGAACGGTGGAGGCAGCCGCGCGGACCGCCCGACGCGAGGACAACTCACCGGGAGACCGTCCCGTGACCCGGCATGACATGATCCAGCCTCCAGCCGCAGGCGCTCAGCCTCCGGCAACGGATCCACACGCGCTCGCGATGATCATCGACGCCGCAGGGGGCGCATCCGGCTGCGCGACGAGCCGACCACGCCGCGTGGCCGGAAGGCGAAGCGGGCCGTTCGCATCAAACCCGGCGCTTCCCCGCGGCAGTCGCGCCCTCGCCGACATCCGCCGCAAATCGAAATCTCCATAGCCATCGACTGTGGCCCGCGGGTTCCTTCCTCGGGGACTTTCGTACGCCTGCCGGCGCCCGAAACTCTTCACG
>NZ_JBHLYT010000076.1:0-6562 GCF_042431665.1 Mesorhizobium kowhaii | reverse complement strand
CGTAGGCGACTGCTTTTGTGCCGAATCGAATTGAATCCAAATGCGGGATCGGCAGCAGATGATCAAGAATTTTGTGAAGCTTGGCAGTGCTGAGCACGAAGGGATCCCCCCCCGAAAGCAACACATTGGTCATCTCAGGGTGATCTATAATATATCGCGCAATCTGAGAGAAATCGGTGGCAATTTCATCGGACTTATGGCCAACAATGCGTTTCCGAAAGCAATAACGGCAGTATGAAGCGCAACGGTCCGTCACCAGCAACAATCCCGTCTGGGCATACTTATGTTGAAGTCCGGGTGAAACCGTGTTGTCGTGCTCTCCGCTTGTATCCAGATTGCCAGGACTCTCAAACTCTTTCAATGACGGTTCGACAATGTGTTTAAGCTGGTCATAATAGTCACCGTCTGTGATTTGTTCACGATAGAATTTGGTCACACGATAACGCGTGATACTGTGGTCTTGTAGCTCGCCCTTGGTTACCTCGCGCGTCCCTTCGATGAAATTCATGGCAGCGGTACGGTGCGGCGAGTCCCAGTTAGTGGGCGATGTAGGCGCCGGCGCCGAGGTCGTCCGCGCATCCCTCTTACGATCGCTCATACTCCGGTCCTCGCAATGAACCAAAATTGCCTGCCGAGTCCGTTTTGCCTGCGCCCCAAGGTCCTGGCAGGGCTCCGCCCCAAGCACAACGGTGTGTAGCATCTCATGGCGCGCCACCTATCGTCCAAGGCCCCACTGCGGCCCCTCGTCCAGCTTCCCGCGAAGGCGAAGCCCGCAGTTGCATGGGCGAGGTCTCGCTGCCGCCGACAGACAAGAAAGGAACCAAGCCGCGGCTGGGTGAACGAAAGCGGCGCCCGCGTCGAACACGGAAAACCTTCGATTGGCGGTGCAGCACCCAACAGTCCAGAAGATATCGCATGGAGCTGCATCGGTTGAGCACATTTCACATGGACCTCCTCTGTCGGAGACCGCCAGATCGCAATCTTCGTAATGGTTCTCCACCGTGTCCCATGCAATCGGCGGGCCAACAAAGAGGTTGTGCGATAAAGGGGGCAAAACCACGTGTATCGGCCCGCAACGCGGAATGCTTGTGCGTCAGTGTGTCAGATTCCGAACATGGACGTCTCTGTTGATTGCCACTGAGAACTGACCCGGTAAGACAGGATGGGGCGTCGCCTTAACTTGGGTTGGGCACGGGATGCCCCCCGATGTGGCCTCTTCACGCGGCTGTCGACAAAGCGATTTGCCTCCAGACCGCCATAGCGGCGGCTCGAATGTTGCGGTGATCGGCGGCTATCAGATGTTTCCGGTGAAGATTGAAGAGGTTGGCGATCGGGCCATGGATGGAAACGAAGCGCTGGCATTGTCGTGCCGACTTGAACCGGATCATACCTCGTTCTCGCCGTCGAACTGCCAGATGAGAATTCTCCGCTCGGTTATTCAGCCCCTTATGCGATCGATGCTCGACACCTGGCATGATTTCCCTTTTGGCCGCATCGTAGGATCTGAGCTTGTCGGTGATCATGACGCGCGGCGTGATGCCTTGCCCTTTCAGCAGCTTTCGCATCAGCTTCAAGGCCGCCTTCTTGTTCCGGCGGCTCTGGATCAAGGCATCGAGAACATAGCCATCGGCATCGACGGCCCGCCACAGCCAGAATTTCTTGCCCTTGATAGCAACGACCATTTCGTCGAGATGCCACTTGTCGGCAAAACTACCCCTGGACCGCCGCCGGATGGAGCGGGCATATCCGCGGCCGAACTTGGCAGCCCATTCCGCCACAGTCTGGAACGAGACTTCGATGCCGCGCTCGGCCAGAATATCTTCCACATGACGCAGGCTCAGTGGAAATCGGAAGTAGAGCCACACCGCATGCGCTATGATCTCGGCAGGAAAACGATGACGCTTGTATCGGAGCGTCATAATATCGGTGGGCGGGTGCAGGCTCATGCCCGTAAAGTCCGCCGAAAATGTTGAGGCGACGCTACCGGTCGGACGCCTTTTCATTGCTGCCTACAGCGGCGCGGATGGCGTCGGCATAGACCGGCCGGGTCAAATGTTTCCAGCCGCCGGCGACCGAAACCAGGTCATAGGGTCGACCGCGCAGCTCCTCGCGAATATCGTCGATCAGAAGATCGACGCTGCAGCTTTTGCCGACGACGCGCGCCAGCGCCTCGCGACCGACCGGTTCACTGGCGGCAAAAATGGTGGCCTCGACGCGGTTCATCCATTCGCGCCAGCGCGCCTCCGGCGGCAGATGATCCAGTTCCCGGTCAAACAGCTGGTCAGCTGATCGACCTTTCCCCTTCTCGCGCGCGCCGCCTCGACCATTATCGTCAGAGCCCGCAAATACGGAACGTGGTGC
This sequence comes from Mesorhizobium kowhaii, assembly GCF_042431665.1. Classification (NCBI taxonomy): domain Bacteria; kingdom Pseudomonadati; phylum Pseudomonadota; class Alphaproteobacteria; order Hyphomicrobiales; family Phyllobacteriaceae; genus Mesorhizobium; species Mesorhizobium kowhaii. The sequence goes on along the minus strand of NZ_JBHLYT010000076.1, from coordinate 4,201 downwards.
GGCCGGACAGCTCGCGCACGGCGCCGAGTTCGACCAGCCGGTCGAACAGGCGGCGCAGACCGCGGTCACTCATGCCTGCGATCTTTTCCGAGGCAACGGTCGCATCGTCGGACAGCAGCTTGTCGACAACAAGATCCGCCGCCTTGGCCCTGAGTTTCGGCGCAACGGCAAGCAGCCGGTCCGCGCGGCGCCCGAGTTCGGCGCAAAGATCAATCGCGCGCAGCGCACCGCGCGCAGCGCGGCAAGCAGACCTTTTGCACGCTCAGGATCTGTCTCGATGCTTGTCGCCACAGCGCTGGCTGCCGATCGACGCGGGCGGGGCGCTTGTACCCAAGGCAACTTCGGCGCCCAACAGCGGCACGGCCTGCGCCCAACCCAGCCGTTGCGCCAGCAGGGCGTCGGCGAGCCATGCCCCGACTGCGCGCGCAAAGCCGTGGCGTTCGGCGGCCATGAATGGGCCGGTCAGCGTTGCGACCATGCCGGCGCCGGCCGCGAGTTGCCGGAGATCATCCGCCAGATCGCAGACCACCCCATCATCCGGGGCGTAGCCGAACTCTTCCAACACCGCGGCCAGATTTCTCTTGGTCACAAGCTCCTCCGCAGGCGTAACGGCCTGCCGACGCCAGGCAAGCAGCATCGATCCGGCGGGGCCGACGGACAAAAAATCGCCCGGTCGTGTGAGCAGCACGGCATCACGCAGCGCGCTTTCATCCTCGACGCGGCCGGCCTGCTTCGCTGTTACCGCGGCCGCCGCAAGCGCCAGGCGTTGCCGCCAAGCTCCAGCCCAGCGCTCCTGTCGGCGAACCACCGCATCAAGCGCGCTGATGGCTGCGCCGGCGGCGATCGCTATGTCCTCGACGTCTTTCCCAGCAAGGCTTTGCGCATCCGGGATGGCGCGGCGCAGCCAGGGGTCGGAACAAGAACTGTTCCCGCAGACACGCTAAGACCGAACGAAGCACGAACGCGCGTAATTGATCTGTAGATGAGGCTGCCGGCCGGTTGAAAGCATTCGGCTGATGGCGACCAATTTCCCCTTGGAGTCGGTGTGTGCCAAGGGAGAACGCGAATGGGGAGAAGACAGCTTATCAGCTCAAAGGAAGCGGCGATACTCCTGGGCATAGCGACGGACGAGGATAGTCTGATCCGTCATTTTACACTGGACCCGGCAGATCGGTTGGAATGCGAGCTCCGTCGCCGACCGCAGAACAAGCTGGGCTTCGCGGTTCAACTCTGCACAATGCGCCAAACGGGGCGGCTCTTGTGGGATAGCGAGCGGCCACCCGCGGCTGTGATCAATTATCTTGCGGATCAGCTCGGCGTCGACGCCCGCCTGTACGCCCTCTATGCACATCGAGTGCAGACGCGTTTCGATCATAGCCGGTCTTTGATGGCTTACCTCGGTCTCCGGACTGCCTCGAGAGACGATCGCCGCGCGGCCCTTGTGGCTTCAATCGATGCGGCGGCTAATGGCGACCACGGATTGCCGATCGCGACAGCAGTCATTGCCGAGTTCCGGAAACGACACGCGCTCCTTCCCTCGCCGTATTCTATCGAGAAGATTGGCCTTGCCGGTCGTGCGATAGCTCGCCGACGCGCCGAGAAAGAACTCGTCGAAGGTATCCCGCCCGATCAGCTTGCATCGTTGGACAGGCTGTTGGAGGTTGACCCGTCGATCGGGCAGACACGATTTCACTGGCTGCGAACAGCGCCGGATGCGCCAGGTGCGTCGAACCTAGTCGGACTGACCGAACGGATTGCCTTCCTGCGCACGCTGGAGATCGATCCGAGATTGCAGATGCGGATTTCCTCGGGTCGGTGGGACCAGATGATCCGTGAAGGGAACGCCACGCCGGCATGGTTGGCCAACGACTTCAATGCCAGCCGTCGGCATGCTCTGATCGTCGCGCAAGTCATCAAGCTCGGCCAGAAGCTCACGGATGATGCGGTGACGATGTTCATCAAGTTGATGGGTCGGCTGTTTTCGCAAGCCAACAACCGCAAGAAGCAGCGACACATGGACTGCAGACCGGATACCGCCAAGGCGCTGCGCATGTTCCTCGACACGATCACAGCCCTGCAGTCCGCGAACGATTATGGCCGGAACGCACTGGAGGTGCTCGATCAGGAAGTTGGATGGCACCGGCTGCTGCGGATCAAGCCTGAGCTCCAGTCAATGGTCGAGGACAACGAGACGTTGCCCTTGACCTTGGCGGCTGAACAGTATGCAACCGTCCACAAGTATGCCGGTGCCTTTCTGCAGGCGTTCACATTCCAATCGGCGCGGCGACACGATCCGCTTCTTGTGGCAATTTCGCTGCTGAAACGGCTCTATGCCGAGAAGCGTCGGACGCTCCCGGAGCGCGTGCCGGTCACCCATCTCAGCCAAGCGGATCGACGGCTCATCTTCGGCCAGGGGAAGCCTGATCGCCGTCTCTACGAGATTGCGACGCTCGCGGCTTTGCGAGACCGGCTTCGATCTGCCGACATTTGGGTCGACGGCAGCCGATCCTTCCGGCCGATCGACGAGCATCTGATGCCGCGGGCGACATTCACCACAATGAAGGAAGAGGATCGGCTTGGGTTGGGCGTCCAGGGTGACGGCGCGCAGTGGCTTGCCGAAGTACGGCAGATACTCGACTTCAATCTGAAGCGCCTGGCGCACAGAGCACGGTCTGGGAAGCTCGAAGGTGTTCGTCTTGAAGCTGGCACCTTGATTGTCACGCCGACCGCCGGCGAGGTTCCCGCTGCAGTCGAGGAACTGAATGCCGAGATCAGCGATCTCTATCCGTTGGTCGAGGTGCCGGACCTCCTGCGGGAAGTGCACGAATGGACCGGCTTTGCGGATTGCTTCACGCATGTTCGCACAGGTGACACTCCGAGGAATATCTCGGCCATGCTGGCTGGCGTACTGGCCGATGCGACCAACCTCGGTCCGAAACGGATGGCCAGTGCGTCCAAAGGCATCAGCGCTCACCAGATCAGCTGGATGCGCACCTTCCACGCCCGGTCAGAGACCTACCGCGCGGCCCAGGCCTGCGTGACGGACGCACACACCCGCCATCCGCATTCTCGCCTTTGGGGCAACGGAACAACCGCGTCATCCGACGGTCAGTTCTTCCGAGCAAGCGACCGAGCCGCAAAGCGCGGAGATATCAATCTACATTATGGCAGTGAGCCGGGATCGAAGTTTTACAGCCATCTGTCCGACCAGTACGGCTACTTCAGCATCCTGCCCATCAGCCCGACCGAAAGCGAGGCCGCCTATGTGCTCGACGGCCTGTTCGATCAGGATACGATCCTCGACATCCAGGAGCACTTTACCGACACGGGCGGCGCGAGCGATCACGTCTTCGGACTGTTCGCCCTGATCGGCAAGCGGTTCGCACCGCGACTGCGCAATCTCAAGGATCGGAAGTTCCACACGTTCGAGAAAGGCGATGCGTACCCGGCGCTGTCAAACCACATCGGGGCGCCGATCAACACCACCCTGATCCTCGAACACTGGGATGATCTGCTTCATCTGGCGGCGTCGATCACCACCCGTGCCGTTGTACCCTCGACGATCTTGAAGAAGCTCTCGGCAGCACCGAAGGAAAGCCAACTGGCCAAGGCTCTTCGGGAACTCGGCCGCATCGAGCGGTCGCTGTTCATGATCGAGTGGTACTCGAGCTCGACATTGCGTCGGCGCTGCCAAGCCGGTCTCAACAAGGGCGAGGCAGCGCACAAACTCAAACGCGCCGTCTTCTTCCACGAGCGTGGCGAAATCCGCGACCGGTCGTTCGAAAGTCAAGCATTCCGCGCATCGGGCCTCAACCTCGTCGTCAGTGCGATCGTCCATTGGAACACGGTCTATATCGAACGGGCCGTCACCCACTTACGCAAAATGCATCGCGAGATTCCGGATCACCTGCTCAAGCACGTATCGCCGCTGAGTTGGGAACACATCAATCTGACCGGCATCTACACCTGGGATGCAGAACATCAGATGCCTGAAGGCTTCCGGTCGCTCAGACTTTCGGCTCGGCTACGTCACGCTGCATGACGTTCATGCTCCGTTCGGCCTTAGCGTGTCGCTGGGAACAGTTCTTGTTCCGACCCCACTACGGCCACGAGGAAGGAAACACCCGTCTCGATGCGGTTTCGCGACGATGATCTCACCATCATCGACCGCGGCGCGGAGCTGCTCGGCCTGTCGCGCACT
>NZ_JBHLYT010000075.1:0-865 GCF_042431665.1 Mesorhizobium kowhaii | reverse complement strand
TAGGTTGAGAACCCATACAATAGGCTGATTTTGTTTGATATTCTTCGCCATCAATGAGTCGCTGGAGGTCGAACTGATGTCGAAGGGCCTGTTTTGGTTGTCGGATGAGGCGTGGAGGGCGATGGAACCGCATCTTCCTCACGGCAAAGCGGGGAAGCCCCGGGTTGATGATCGCACGGTGATTTCGGGCATTCTGCATGTTCTCAAGACCGGCTGCCGCTGGCGCGACGTGCCTGCGGCCTTTGGCCCACCGACCACAATCTACAATCGCTACAACAGGTGGTCGCAGCGCCGCATCTGGCAGCGCATCTTCGAGAAGATGGCTGCTGCCGGACCTGTTCCCGATGAACTTTCCATCGATAGCAGCCACGTCAAGGCGCATCGATCTGCGGCAGGCTCAAAAAGGGGGAGTTCTCGGAAGCGATTGGCCGCTCGCGTGGTGGAAGAACGAGCAAAATCCACGCTTTGGCCGATGATCGCGGCCGACCGGTCGCCTTCGCGCTGACGCCTGGTAACATCGCCGACATCACCATGGCCATTCCCTTGATTGGCATGGTGGCCCAGCCCAAAAGGCTCCTGGCCGACAAAGCCTATGATGCCGACAGCCTGCGCAATTGGCTTAAGCGGAAGAAGATCAAGGCTGTCATTCCATCAACCGCCTCACGGCGTACGCCCTATCCACTCGATCATAAGGCATATCGCAGACGAAACGTCATCGAGCGCATGTTCTGCAAGCTCAAGAACTGGCGCCGCATCGCAACACGATACGATCGCCATGCACAGAACTACCTCTCAGCCCTTGCTCTCGCGGCTATCATCTCCGCCTGGATTTGAATGAGTCCTCAACCTAGCACTACTTTGGCAG
>NZ_JBHLYT010000074.1:0-25529 GCF_042431665.1 Mesorhizobium kowhaii | reverse complement strand
TGCTCTGCCGCTGCCGAACCCCGCTCAATGCAGGCGCAACGACCGGTTCTTGATCTCTACCTCAACCGCAGGCGCCCTCCCGCGCAGCGGGTTCGTTCCCCGGCTCATGCCGAGACGTTCGAGACCTTGGTGCTAAGCGATGGCAGCGAGACGCTTGTCCAACTATCCCCCCGCCAACCTCGGCAGCAGGAAAATCTCCGACCCTTCCGGCAATTCCTTCGACCAGGTGTCGCGATAGATCGTCCCGTCGATGGCGACAGCGATGCCGCGGTCGATCAAGGGCTCGAGGCCGGGATACTGTTCAGCCAGCTTCCTGAACAGCTCCCTTATGTCCTTGGCCTCGATCTCGACCTTGTTCTTGCCTCCGGCGGCCGCGCCAAGCGATCCCCAGAGCGTCACTTCGACCATCAGCCTGCCCGTTTCATCTCGATCGCCGCCAGGATGCGCGGCGGCGACATCGGAATATGTGTCATCCGCACGCCCGCGGCGTTCGACACGGCATTGGCGATCGCCGCCAATGGCGGCACGATCGAGGTCTCGCCAACGCCGCGCACCCCATAGGGGTGGTTGGGGTTGGGGATCTCGAGGATCTGCGTATCGATCATCGGCAGGTCCGAGCAGACCGGGATGCGATAGTCGAGGAAGCCGGGGTTCTGAAGCCGCCCGTCCTTGCCGTAGATATACTCCTCGTTGAGCGCCCAGCCGATGCCTTGCGCGGCACCCCCCTGGTACTGTCCCTCCACATAGGTCGGGTGCACCGCCTTGCCGGCGTCCTGGACGACGGTGTAGCGCAGCACCCGCGTGGCGCCGGTCTCGGGATCGACCTCGATATCGCAGATATGGGTGGCGAAGGAGACGCCCGCGCCATCGGCGACAAGCTCGCTGTGGCCGGCGATCGGTCCGCCGGTCTTCCCCGACGCGACCGCGATCTCCTTCAGTGACAGCCGCCCAAGATTGCCATGCTTCTCGCCTTTGGCAGTCGCGTGGCCGTTTTCCCAGACCACGTCGTCTACGGAAATGTCCCACATCTGCGCGGCGCGTTCCCGCAGGATCTTGATCGCGTTGCGGGCGGCCGAGATCGTCGCCATGGAGGACGAGAATGTGCCGCGGCTGCCGTCCGTCATGTCGTTGTAGCCGAGGCTGGAGGTGTCGGCGACGATCGCCTTGACCTGCTCATAGGCGATGCCGAGTTCCTCCGCCGCCACCAGCGACAGCGACGCGCGGGAACCACCCACATCGACGGTGCCGACGGCAAGCGAGACCGAACCGTCCATGCCGATGTTGAGGTCGGTGCAAGTCTGGCCGCCGAAGTTGAACCAGAAGCCGCAAGCCATGCCACGGCCCTGGTTCTTGCCCAGCGGCGCCTTCATGTGCGGATGGCTCTTCGCAGCTTCCAGTGTCGGGCCGATGCCGATCGGGCCATAGACCGGGCCGTAGGACGATCTGGTGCCTTCCTGCGCGGCGTTCCTGATCCGGAACTCGACCGGATCCATGCCGACCTCCTTGGCCAGTTCGTCGACGGCGCTTTCCACCGCGAACGCCGCCATCGGCGCCGACGGCGCGCGATAGGCCGCGGTCTTCGGCCGGTTGACCAGCACTTCGTAGCCGACCGTCTTGACGTTATCGAGCTTGTAGCAGGCGAACGCCGTCATGGCGCCGATCTCGGCCCAGGAGCCGGCATAGGGGCCGCAGGAATAGCGCAGCGTCGCTTCGGCCGCGGTGATGGTGCCGTCCTTGCGGGCGCCGATCTTGACGTCGATCGAGGTGGCGCTGGTCGGGCCCGAGGCGCGGAACACCTCGTCGCGGGTCATCACCAGCTTCACCGGCCGTCCGGCCTTGCGCGACAGCGCCAGCGCCACCGGCTCGGCCCAGACATGGGTCTTGCCACCGAAGCCGCCGCCGATCTCCGAGGAGGTGACGCGCAGCTTCGAGGCTTCCATGCCAAGCAGCTGCGCGCAGTGCTGGCGGTAGACGAAATGCCCCTGCGTGCAGACCCAGAGGTCTGCGGTGCCGTCGGAGCTGACGCTCGCCACGCAGGCATGCGGCTCGATATAGCCCTGGTGCGTCTGCTCGGTCTTGAAGGAGCGCTCGACGATGAAATCGGCGTGCCCGAAACCCTGATGGACATCGCCATGGCCAAACTGGCTGCGCTTGGTGACGTTGGAGGGTTTTACCGGCTTTTCCTCAAGCCCTTCGGTGAAGATGGCGTCGTTGATGAGAGGCGCGGAGTGCTTCATCGCCTCGTCGACATCGGTGACATGCGGCAACAACTCGTAGTCGACCTCGATCAGCTTCAGCGCCTGCCTCGCCGTGCGGGCGTCGACGGCTGCCACCGCGGCCACCGCATGGCCGTCATAGAGCGCCTTGCCGCGCGCCATGCAATTGTCGAGGACGTCGTACATGGCGGCATCGCCATCGGTGAGGTCCGGCAGGTCGGCAGCGGTGATCACCGCCTTGACGCCGGGGAGCTTCTCCGCCTTCGAGGTGTCGATCTTCCTGATTTTCGCGTGCGCATGCGGGCTGCGCAGAACACGCCCGACCAGTTGGCCGGCCATGTTGAAGTCGGCGCCGTAGCGGGCGCGGCCCGTGACCTTGTCGACGCCGTCGGGACGGATCGGGCGCGTGCCGACGGATGTGAATTTACGCCCCGAAAAACGCGGATCGAAATTCATCTCATGCTCCCTTCATCACGCTGACGGCGTCCTGGACGGCACGCACGATCTTGTCGTAGCCGGTGCAGCGGCAGAGGTTGCCGGCGAGGCCGAAGCGGATTTCCTCCTCGGTCGGGTCGGGGTTCTTGGCCAAAAGGTCCTTGGCCGCAATCAGGAAGCCGGGCGTGCAGATGCCGCATTGCAACGCCGCGTGTTCGAGAAACTTCTGCTGCAGCGGATGCAATTTGTCGCCATGCGCCATGCCCTCGATGGTCTCGACGCGCCGGCCTTCAGCTTCCGCGCCGAGCACCAGGCACGAGCACACCAGCCGGTCGTCGAGGATGATGCTGCAGGCGCCGCAGTCGCCGGTGCCGCAGCCTTCCTTGGCGCCCGTCAGCCCCAGGCGATCGCGCAGGACATCGAGCAGCGTCTCGTCCGGCTGGCAAAGGTACTCGACGTGGTCGCCATTGATTGTGGTTGAGACTGCTACACCAGCCATCATTTGCCTCCTGCGCGCGCATAGGCTGAAGTGGCGGCCCGCTTGGCCAACACACCCGCAACCTTCCTTCTGAACTCGACGGTGCCCCGCTTGTCGTCGATGGGACGGCAAGCCCCCGAGCAGACCATGGCGAGCCTCTCAAGCGCGGCTTCGTCAAGCTTGGAGCCGATGAGAACCTGCGCGGCCTCCTCAACCAGAAGCACCGTCGGCGCCGCGGCGCCGACGGCCACGCGGGCCGCTATGACGACACCACTCTCATCGAGCGTCAAGTTCACGCCGGCGCTGACCACCGCGATATCCATCTCGGTACGTGGAATGAAACGCAGATACGCATCGCCCGAGCGCGGCGGGCGCTTGTCGAGCAGGATCGCCTCGATGATCTCGCCTTTGGCCAAGGACGTCTTGCCCGGCCCGGTCGGCACGCTCTCCACGGGAATCGTGCGCCTGCCCGCCGGCCCGACGACCGATGCCCTGGCGCCGGCCGCGACCAGCGCCGGCACGCTGTCGGCCGCCGGCGAGGCGTTGCAGAGATTGCCGGTGATCGTGCAGCGCCCCTGCACCTGCTTCGAGCCGATCAGCTTGGCGGCTTCGACGACGCCGGGCCATGCCTTCTTCAGGGCAGCGCTCTCTCCCAGGACGGCGCAGGGGACCGCGGCACCGATGCTGAAGCCGTCGGCCGTTTCCCTGATCTCGCTCAAGCCCTCGATCGCCTTGATGTCGACGATCAGGTCGGGTTCGACAAAGCCGCCCTTCATCCTCACCAGCAGGTCACTGCCCCCGGCGAGAATGGCGGCCGTACCGGCCGACCCGGCCAGCTGGCCAACGGCATCTTCGATTGAAAGCGGACGTATGTAGCGCATCGTCTCCCCTTGGTCATCGCGATCTCAGCGACCGTTATAAACAGTCTCCTCATAATGGCTATCCGGTTCCTCATTTGCAGCGATTAGGCCAGGCGCCGCAAAATCGAGTCCCAATCAACCTGAACTGGCGCACGCCAAAGGCCTGCGCCAGTCGGGCAGGCTTGCGGCCGGGCCCTCAAAAATCTGATAGCCTGTGTCGGACTGGCCAAGTCCCGTTCGTCCTTGGGGCATCGAAAAGGCATCATGAAAGGATATAGGATATGCCCGGCACCGTACGCTTGCATCGCGTCCTGACGACCAGCCCGGAGAAAGTCTATCGCGCCTTCGTTGAAGCGGACGCGCTGGCGAAGTGGCTTCCGCCGAACGGCTTCACCTGCACGGTTCATCACCTCGACGCAAAAGTCGGCGGCAATTTCAAAATGTCCTTCCGCAACTTCACGACCGGCAACGGCCATTCCTTCGGCGGCGAGTATCTCGAACTCGTTCCGGCCGAGCGCCTGCGCTACACCGACAGATTCGACGATCCCAACCTGGCCGGCGAAATCCAGGTGACGGTGATCTTGAAAAAGGTGTCGGTCGGCACCGAGATTGACATCACCCAGGCCGGCATTCCGGACGTCATCCCGGTCGAAGCCTGCTATCTCGGCTGGCAGGAGTCGCTCAGAAACCTGGCAAGGCTCGTCGAACCCGAGATCAATCAATAAAGCAATTCCAGGAAAAGTGCGCAACGGTATTCCGTCCGGAATTGCGTAGAAACAAATAGCTGCAGCGGTGGATGCGGCGGCCGGAGGACCGGCCGTCGATCAACGTCGACGCCAAGGCAAGCTCTCCGCTCGTTCTTGTCCCCTCAGCGCAAATCCGCACGAAGGTCGCGCACGCCGTGTCCCAGGCGTTGGCCGAGCACCGGCCCGGTATGGTAGCTATCTGACCTTGATGACGACCTTACCCTTGGCACGTCCGCCTTCGACGTAAGCCAGAGCCTCATTGGTCGCTTCAAAGGGAAAGACCCGATCGACAACTGGGCGGATCGCTCCGGATTCGATGAGGGAGGTGATCTTGCTCAGCTGATCGCCCTGTGCTCCCATGAAAAGGAACGAAAACCTGACGCCACGGCGCTTGGCTTTGGCCCGAATGGCACGACTCAACAGGCGCAGTATCAGCCTCAGCACCAGGTTCAGGCCCTTTTCCCTGGCAAATTCGGGATCCGTTGGGCCAGAGATGGAGATGAGCTTCCCACCCGGTTTCAGCACGTCCAGGGATTTTTCAAGCGTTTTGCCGTCCTGGCTGTTCAAGACGACGTCGTAGCCCGACAGGACTTTCTCGAAGTCGTCCTTCCTGTAGTCGACGACGACATCGGCGCCGAGACCCCTGACCAGATCGGCACTCGCTGCACCAGCGGTTGTGGCCACGGTCGCGCCGAGGTGCTTTGCCAGTTGGATGGCGAATGTCCCCACGCCGCCGGAGCCGGCCTGGATGAAGACCTTCTGTCCCTTCTTAAGGTTTGCCCTTTCAATGAGCACCTGCCAGGCGGTCAGGCCGACCAGCGGGATCGAGGCCGCCTCTTCCATGCTGAGGTTTTTTGGCTTCAAGGCCACGTCGGCTTCATCCATGGCGATGAACTCGGCGAATGTCCCGATCCGGCCATCGCGCGGCCGCGCATAGACATCGTCGCCGGGTTTGAATTTGCGGACTTTCGATCCCACGCGGATAACCGTCCCAGCCACGTCGTGGCCCAGGATGAGAGGGCGGCGATAGGGCAGGATGAGCTTGAACTCTCCGGTCCTGATCTTGGAATCGAGCAGGTTCACCCCTGCGGCATGGATCTCGACCAGGACATCACTGTCCTGGAGAACCGGCTCCGGCATCTCGGCCAGCCGCAGAATGCCCTTCTTGTTATACTTGTCGACAACGAATGCCTTCATGATAGTGACTTTCTGAAAGTGATTTTGGCGTATCGCATATGCGTGAAATCTCTGGTCTCGCTGATGTTCAGACCGGCAGACGGAACTGCTTGCGCAAGCTCTTGTCGAACATCTCCGCGGGGGCAAAGCGGCGCAGGAGGCTGACCTGCCGCGCGGCCTTGCCGGCGGTGTAGCGCCGTCGCGGACGGGCATCGGTCGCCGCCTTGACGACCACCTTCGCCACCACCTCCGGCCGATCGGCTGTCGGCATCACCTCGCTCAGCAGCGCCTTGAGCCCGGCCCGAGCCCGATCGTATTCCTTCAACAGCGAATCCGGCTCGATGCCGTTCTGGTCGAAGACGGTACGCACGAATGCCGGCTCGATGACCGAGACGCGAATATTGAAGGCGCGAACCTCGTGATCGAGCGATTCCGAATAGCCCTCGAGCGCGTGCTTGACCGCCGAGTAATGCGCTGAGTATGGCGCGGGTACCAATCCCAGAATCGAGCCGATATTGATGATGCGCCCTTCGCCGCGCCGCCGCATCGACGGCAACACCGCATTGGTCATGCGAATGACACCGAACAGATTGACGTCGAACAAGGCCTGCACCTGTGCGACCGAGGATTCCTCGGCGCCGCCAAGTAGGCCGACGCCGGCATTGTTGACCAAGAGGTCGATCCGGCCGGTCCGCGACAGGACCGTCGAAACGAGTGCCGCGACGGCCTCGCCGTCGGTCACGTCGCAAGCCAGCATGGTCACCCCGTCCGGCTCGTTGCCGGCCTTGCGGCGGCTCGTTCCGAAGACAGTGAACCCCGCCCGCGCCAGGGCCTCGGCGCTGGCGCGGCCGATGCCCGAGGAGGCTCCAGTCACGACAGCGGTTTTTCCGGATTTCATATTCATTTCGTGCTCCAAACTCATGAGGGCTAGCCTTTTCGCCCCAGTTGAATTACACTCATAATATCAAATTATGATCATAATGCAATAGCAGAAAGGAAGTGCGGCTATGCGCTACGAGAAGGGCCGAAAGGACGCATCACGCGGCCGGATCATGGAAGTCGCCGCCGACCGTTTTCGCAGCGACGGCATCGCTGCGTCCGGACTGGCAACCATCATGAGCGACGCCGGGCTTACGAACGGCGCCTTCTATCCGCACTTTCAATCCAAGGCGGAGCTCGTCCGCGAAAGCGTGGCGGCGGCCATGGAGCTTCAGTCGCAGCAACTGGCCGAAGCACTGGCCTCCGGTGGCCCGGAGATGGGCATAGAGGCGTATCTGTCAGCCGAGCACCGGGACAATCCGGAAAAGGGCTGCGCGTCCGCCGCGCTGCTGCCGGAACTCGCGCGTCAGCCACCTGAAACCCGCGAAGTCTATACCGACCACTTGCTGACTTTGGTGCGCCAGTTGGCTGAAGCACTTCCGCAGGCCAAGGACCCGGAAGGCGTGGCGCTGGGTGTCTTCGCAACGCTCATCGGCGCGCTGCAACTGGCTCGCGCGGTGGAAGGAACGGAATTGTCGGATCGCATCCTCGCGGCGGGGAAAGACGCAGCGCGGACGCTGATTGAGCCGCGTTAGCCCCGCCCTTGCCGCCCCCTCAGCGCAAATCCGCGCGAAGGTCGCGCACACCGCGTCCGAGGGCGCTGGCGCAAAAGCGTGCGCAGTCGAAACGGTCGAAGAGGCCAAGGCGGCGGTCGAGGCGTTGCCGCTGACCGCCGGCGGCTTCGCCAATTATGAGCTGATGCATGTCGGCCCGCTCGCCCCGCTCGGTCTGCTGATCCAGGTCAAATAAGCGCAGAGGCCAAGCAAGCGCCGCAGGCGCCGTCGATGAAGCATCTTCATCGGCGGCGCCCAGCGGCGGCTTTTCAGCATCGGTCGCGCTTCAGGCCTCGATCAGAGCCCAGTCATCTTGAGCGCCCCTTCAGGGAGGCGGTCGCCCTGAACCTCGATCTTCGCCAGAGCCTCGGCCAACTCATGAAGATCTTGCGAGGTGAGCGCAACGTCCACCGCATCGAGGTTCTCCTCGAGACGGTGCAGTTTCGTGGTGCCGGGTATAGGCACGATCCACGGCTTTTGGGCCAGCAGCCAGGCGAGCGCGATCTGGGCCGGGGTAGCTCCCTTGCGCTGCGCAACCGATTTGACGACATCGACCAGCGCCATGTTCGCCTTGCGCGCTTCTGGCGAGAAGCGCGGCACGGCATTGCGGAAGTCGGTAGGGTCAAACTTCGTGGTTTCATCGATTTTGCCGGTCAGGAAGCCCGCCCCCAGCGGGCTGAAAGGTACGAAGCCGATCCCGAGCTCTTCGCAGAGCGGCAGAGCCTCGGCTTCAGCACCGCGGTAAAACAACGAATACTCGCTCTGCACGGCCGAGACTCTCTGTACCGCGTGGGCGCGGCGAATGGTCTGTACACCCGCCTCGGAAAGCCCCCAGTGTTTGACCTTGCCTTCCGCGATCAGGTCCTTGATGGCACCAGCCACATCCTCGATCGGCACGTTCGCGTCGACGCGATGCTGGTAGAAAATGTCGATACGGTCCGTTCTAAGGCGCTTGAGAGCGGCTTCGGCCACGCGCTTGATGTGTTCAGGCCGGCTGTTTGTGCCGCCGGTGCGTGCGCCGGTCTCAAGGTCGATGTCGAAGCCGAATTTCGTGGCGATGACCACCTGGTCGCGAATGGGCTCGAGAGCCTCGCCGACGAGTTCCTCATTTGTAAAGGGCCCATAGGCTTCCGCCGTGTCGAACAGGGTCACACCGCGATCGTGGGCGGCGCGGATGAGCTTGATCATCTCGGCCTTGTCGGCGGGTGGCCCGTAGGCGGAGCTCATGCTCATGCAGCCCAGGCCGAGGGCGGAAACCTCCAGGTCTCCCAGTTTTCTGGTTTTCATAACGGTCTTCCTTTTGATTTGTTGCCAGCTCGGGCTCAGCTCTTCTCCGGCGCTTCGACACCCGAATATGCCAGGACAGCCTCAGGCAGGCGTGCTCCCTGGATTTGGATCGACGCCGCCGAGGCATCAAGTTCCGCAAGTTCCGCGGGCGTGAACCGGACGGAAGTCGCACCGATGTTGTCGAGCAGGTGCGCCATCTGCGTCGTCCCGGGGATAGGCACGATCCAGGGCTTCCGCGCCATCAGCCAGGCCAGAGCGATCTGTCCCGGCGCGGCTTCCTTCCGTTCGGCCCAGCTCTCAACCAGCTTTACGAGCGCCAGGTTGTGCACCAGATTCTCCGGTGAGAAGCGGCCCTCGATCTTGCGAATGTCACCATCGGCGAACCGCGTATTTGCGTCGATGGCACCGGTCAGGAAACCCACGCCGAGCGGACTCCACGGCACGAAGCCAATGCCGAGTTCCTGGCAAAGCGCAATGACCTCGCGTTCAGGCCCGCGCCACAGCATCGAATACTCGCTCTGGACGGCCGTAATGGGCAGCGCCGCGTGAGCACGGCGAAGTGTCTTGAGTCCCATCTCCGACAGGCCCCAATGCTGGATCTTGCCTTGCGCCATCAGATCCTTGACCGCGCCGGCGACGTCTTCGATCGGCACCTGCGGATCGACCCGGTGCTGATAGAGGAGGTCAATGCGATCGGTGCGCAGACGCTTGAGCATGCCCTCAACGGCCAGCTTGATGTGGTCCGGACGACTATTGAGCCCCGGGCGCCGTTGGCCCGTTTCAAGATCGATATTCCAGCCGAACTTCGATGTAATCACCACCCGGTCGCGGAACGGCGCGATGCCTTCGCCGAGGATACGCTCCACCTCGTGGGGGCCGTAAGCCTCGGCTGCGTCGAAGAAGGTGACACCCCGATCGAAGGCCGTGCGGATGATGTCGATCATCTGCGGTCGTGCAGGAACGATTGTCTGATAGGTCCGGCTCATGTTCTGGACGCCGAGGCCGATGCTGGAGACCTCCAGCGAGCCCAGCTTTCGCCGGCCCTCCACGCTTGGGCCAGAGAGTGCTGGGGCTGCCTGCTGAGCCGCGGCTGAAAACGTCGTTCCACCTGCCAGGGTCGCGGCCGCAACCAGGCCCGTTGCGCTGAGCAACGAGCGGCGGTTGATATCGCGGTCCGCCGAGCGGCCGGTGCTTTCGATGTTGTGCATGTTAGATCCTTTGCGGCTGGTGGAGGCGAGTGGGGCAGTGGGACATCTCCCGCAAAATAGGGCTGGGCCGACTGAGTGATAACCAGCTATAATCGGTATGATCTTGTTAGATGGGCTAATAAATAGGCCATGCAGAATTTCAACGATCTTGCCGCATTCGCGACTGTTGCCCAGGAGCGAAGCTTCACGCGTGCCGCAGCGAAGTTGGGCGTTTCGCCCTCGGCGCTCAGTCAGACCATCCGCAACCTAGAGGAGCGTATCGGGCTGCGGCTCCTGACCCGGACCACGCGCAGCGTAGCGCCGACCGAGGCCGGCGAACGGCTCATGCATACCGTGGCTCCCCGTTTCGAGGAGATCGAGGCCGAACTGGCCACCCTGAACGAGCTTCGCGAAAAGCCGGCTGGAACCGTCCGCATCACCGCCGGCGAACACCCGGCGATGTCGGTGCTGCAGCCCGCGCTGAAGCGCTTCTTGCCGGACTTCCCGGACATTCAGGTCGAGATCATCATCGACTACGGCCTGACCGATATTGTCGCGGAGGGCTACGACGCCGGCGTTCGCATGGGCGAGCAGGTGGCGAAGGACATGGTGGCGGTCCGTATCGGGCCAGACATTCGCATGGCCGTGGTCGGCTCACCGGCTTACTTCAAGCTGTTTCCGGTCCCTCGAACCCCACAGGACCTCACCGCCCATAAGTGCATTAACATGCGGCTGCCAACCCACGGCGGACTGTTTCCGTGGGGCCTCGAGAAAGATGGCCGCGAGATGAAAGTGCGGGGCGACGGCCAACTGGTCTTCAATACGCTCGGCATGCGCCTGAATTCGGCGCTGGACGGCCTGGGTGTTGCCTACATGCCGGAAGACGAGGCCCTCCCCTACGTCGGGGACGGCCGGTTGGTCCGGGTCCTGGAGGACTGGTGCCCATACTTCCCGGGTTATCACCTGTACTATCCCAGCCGGCGTCACACATCGCCGGCTCTGACGCTGCTGGTGGAGGTTCTGCGTTACCGGGGCAGCTGACGAACTGCTTGCCGAACGCCGCCGCCTCGAAGGAACACCCGAAATCAGAGCCCAGTGCCGCGACCGGAAGAGCCAGCGTCCTCCACCAGCGACAGCTCTGCATCGTCGGCGACATAACGGACATAGCGATAGTCGCGAATGAAGCTGATCCGCCCTTCCCGCCACTCCAGCCACATAAAATAGCCGGGCTTCGGGTCGGTCCGGTGTTCGAACACCGCGATCACCTCGCGGCCCTCGAGCCAGGCGGGCGTGACCCATACGTCATCGCTCTTGGCATAGATTGTGAAGAACATGCCGACATCCGCGGCACCCGAGCGCGGCGGGTGCAGGGACTGATGAAGCTTCACGTCGTCGGCAAGCAGCGCCCGCAGGCCGTCCCAGTCACGCTTGTTGAACAGGGTGACATAGCGGACCACCGCCGCGGACGCGATGCGCGCATCGGGCAGCGGGGTGGCGTGGGCGTTGATCTCCCGAAGCCGGGCGCGGCCGCGCGCCAGATGCCCCTTCACGGCATCGACCGTGATATCCAGCAGGCTGGCGATCTCGGCCAGCGGCTCGTCGAGCACATCCTTCAGGATGATGACGCTGCGCTGGAGGATCGGCAGTTCCGCAAAGCGCGACACCGCGGTTTGGACGGCTTGCCTGCGCATCAGCATCTCCACGGGGTCGGCTTCGGCGTCGTCGACAATTTCGAGGGCCGCCTCGATAGGCTCGGCAGCACGGATCGCGCGACTGCGCAGCAGGTCCAGCGCACGGTTGTGGGCGATCCGGAACAGCCAGGGTCGCAGTTGCGGCACCTCGCACAACTCGTCCAAAGCAATGAAGGCCCGCGCAAAAGTGTCCTGCACGACGTCCTCGCCGTCGATGACCGATCCCATCAGGCGCGAGCAATAGCGGTGCAGCTCGGGCCGCAACGCGACAGCAAGGGCAAGGAGCCCTTCCTGGCGGTCGCGATCCACGGCAGGCCCTCTATCGCTCAAGGCGTCGCGCCCTCCATGACGGTGACTCCGGCATCGCCGTTGAGGCCGAAGACGACGCCCTCGGCATATTGCGGATCTTCCAGCACGGAAACCACCCTATCGCCAAACGCCCGGGGCGGCATCGGCGCACCGAAGCGGGCGACGAATTGTTCCGGCGTGATGCCCATGGAGCCCGCATAGGCGTTGGCCGCAGCATCCCCGGTTCCGGTGCCGAGGATCATCTGCCGCGGCACGATGGCCTGGAAGCGGATTCCGAGGTTCTTTTCCTGCGAGACGCCATTGGCGTATTTGGCCATGAACCAAAGCATGCGTTTGGAGCCGCCATAGCCGCCAGACATCTGCGATCCGGTAACGGCGGCGCCGCTTGATCCCACCAGCACGCGGCTGCCCGGTTTGAGCGGCAGGTTGAGCGCCGCCTGCAACCAATAAAGCCCGGCTTTGACGTCGGTTTCCCAGGCTATGGAGAAATCCTCCCACTTCAGCTGATCCAACCGGCCCATCCGCGGCGTCGCACCGGCGTTCAGCACCAGTATATCCGGGTGGATTTCGCCAAGGATGCGATGAGCAGCGTCCTCGTCCGTGACGTCAGCGGCGATCGTGGCGACCCCTAGCCGGACGCTGACCGCCTGCAGCGCTTCGGCACCGCGGGCGACGACCGTCACCCTGGCGCCATGTTCGACCAGTGCCTCGACCAATCCGAGGCCAAGCCCGCGGCTTCCACCGGTGACCACGACAGTTTTATCCCTGAGGCTCATTGATCCTGCTCCATTGCTTGACTGAAGCTATGACGTTTGAGGTTCGGGAAAAGAGTCAGCCCTGCCGCGCGGCTCGCGCGTCAGGGGAGAGATCGCTATTATTTTTGAGGAGTGGGGGAGCTTTATCCCTTAACCGAGGCAGCCGACCGCCGCCCGCGGTGTGCCGCGCCTGCCCATCTGCGACGCCTCGATCATGCCGCGGCTGACCAGCGGCAACACCAACGCACCGGTGATCATGATCGCCGACCGCTGCGCCGATTTCATCCTTGGCGGCGCGCCTGGTTGATTTGCATGGCACGACCGGCCGAGACCGGCCGGTCGGCCGCGATCCTAGAGCTTTGTTTCGACGCAATTCCGGACGGAAAACCGTTTCACACTTTTCCTGGAATTGCTCTAAAGATCGAGAGCGACCACCATGCCGCGGACTTCGGCCATCTCCAGCAGCAGGTCCTGTAGGCTTTCGTCCAGCGCGGCACCGGTCAGCGTCAAAAGCTCCGTGATGCTCTCTCTCATCGATATGACGGCGGCGCCTGTCTTCTCGGCGAGCAACCGCCCGATGCCCGTGCGGATCAGGTCGTCCTGATCAGACATCGTGTCACCTCCCAATGCAGCCTCCCCCATGCCTCACCGGCGCTTTCGACGACAGGGCGTGGTTTCCCTTACGGTATGATTTTATGACGCAGCGCCCACCGCTGTGCTCAAGGTTCCCTCAGCAGGGCATCTTTTTCGCGTCGTGGTTGTAGCGCACGGCGTGGCTTCTGTCATTCCACAAGCCAGTCATGCCGCAGCGCAGCACAGGCAAAATCACTGCGCACCATTTTAAATCTTGACGCGTGTCAATTTTTTATAAAACATGCGGAAACGCTGGCAAGGCATCGGCCAGCGCTCTGGGAGGAGCAATGCCTGACACGAAAAAGCGCCCGAACCGGGGCCGTAAGCAGCAAGTCCTGCCGCCGGCATCGGCTTGTCGGCAGCTTGTCACGCCAAGCGTTGGGGTCGCTTGCGTCCTGTCGGCCATTTCGTTCGCCGAACAACGAACCTGATGCAGATCGTCAAACAATCAGGAGGAGGAAAGACATGCGCATGTTCAATTGCCTGAAACTCAGCACAAATCTGCTTGGCGCCGGCATGCTTGCAACCATCATCTCGGCGCCCGTCCACGCCGAGGACGCGGCCAAAGTCGCCGCCATCGTCAAAGGCCTCGACAATCCGTTCTTCCAGACCATGCAGAAGGGCATCGAAGAGCAGGGCAAGGCCAACGGCGTCAATGTCAGCGTCCAGGCCGCCGCCAACATGGGTGACGCCACCGGCCAGGCCGACCGCCTGACCGCCATGGCCATGCAGGACTTCGATTGCTATCTGGTCAACCCGATCAGCGTCTCCAATCTCGTCCAGGCGCTGGTGCCGGTCGCCCAGAAGAAGAAGCCGATCGTCAACATCGACAGCACCATCGACGCCGAGCAGGCCAAGGCCGCCGGCTTTGCCGTCTCGACCTATATCGGCACCGACAATGTCGCTGCCGGCGCGCTGGCCGGCGAGGAGATGCTGAAGCTGGCGCCGAAAGGCTCCAAGGTCGCGCTGATCGCCGGCATCGTCGGCGATGTCGGCAGCAACGCCCGCATCAAGGGCTTCAAGCAGGCCGTCGAAGGCAAGCTCGATGTGGTGGTGATGGTGAGCGCCGACTGGGACCGCGAGAAGGCGCTGACCGCCGCCACCGACATCCTCGCCGCGCATCCGGATCTCGCCGGCTTCTTCGCCGCCAACGACATCATGGCGCTCGGCGTCGAACGCGCCGTGCAGACCTCGGGCAAGGACGTCAAGGTGATCGGCCTCGACGGCATCGTCGACGCGCTGAAATCGGTCGCCGCCGGCGAACTCTCCGCCACCGTCGCTCAGTACCCCTATGTCGTCGGCGCCATGGGCGTCGAAGCCTGCGCGGTGGCCGCCAAGGGCAAGGAACTGCCCGCCAACGTGCCAGCACCTGTGCTGCTGATCAACAAGGACAATGCGGAAGCGTCCTTGAAGAACTTCCCGCGCCCCGGCGGCGATTATCCCGATCCCTTCCGCGAGATGTTGAAGTGAGCACGCCTTCAGACAACGCGCCCGCCGCCCATTCGGCGGGCGCGGCGGAGGAGAGCCGCCCCTCCCTGTCGGCTCTCCTCCTTGATCCTTCCTTCTGGGCCGACTGGGCATCCGTCGTCGGCCTGGTCGGCCTCGTCATCGTCTTCGGCATCGCCCAGCCGGTCTTTCTCAGCGTCGCCAATCTGCAGGCACTGCTGCTGGCGGCGGCGATCCTGGTCGTGCTGTCGATCGGCCAGACCTTCGTCATCGCGACCTCAGGCATCGACCTGTCGCTGGCGGCCGCCGTCATGCTGGGCGCCATCATCCTCGGCCTCGTCAACGCCGCCGGCTACGGCATCTTCATCGCTTGCGTGCTCGCTGTCGCCGCGACCAGCGCCGTCGGCTTCTTCAACGGCCTCATCATCACCGCCGGCAAAATCCCGGATTTCGTGGTGACGCTCGGCACGCTGTCGGGCATCACCGGGCTTGGCCTCATCCTGTCGGGTGGCGAGCCGACCATGGTCGGCTCGACCTTCCTGCTCAGGCTCGCCTCCGGTTCGTTCGGACCCTTCGGCTATCCCGTCTGGGTAGCGATATCAGCCGTCGTTGTAGCGCATATCGCGCTCTATCACACCCGCTTCGGCGTCCATTTGCTGGCAACCGGCGGCCAGGCCGAAAGCGCCGGAGCGCTCGGCATCCGCACCAACCGGGTCAAGATCGCCGCCTACACGATCTCGGGTTTTTGCGCCGGCATCGCGTCGCTGCTTCTGGTCGCCCGCATCGGCTCGGCCGAGCCGCTGATCAACACCAGCCTGCTCCTGAATTCGGTGGCGGCGGTGGTGCTCGGCGGCGTCAGCCTGTTCGGCGGCCGCGCCAGCATTCTCGGGCCAGCCATCGGCGCGCTGATGCTCACCGCGCTGGTCAACGGCCTGACCTTGCTCAACGTGTCGGCCTTCTACCAACCGCTTGCCGTGGGCGCCATCGTGGTGCTGGCGGCGCTGATCATGCGGTATCAGAAATGAGCGCTGCCAATCACATCCCCGCCGCCGACGCGATCATCGCCTGCGAAGGGCTGAGCAAGCATTTCGGCGGCATCCGCGCCTTCACCGACGTCGCCTTCCAGGCCCGCCGCGGCGAGGTCACAGCCGTCATCGGCGACAATGGTGCCGGCAAGTCGACGCTGATCCGCAGCCTGGTCGGCGTGCATCAGCCGGACGCCGGCAACCTGTTCTTCGACGGCCGGGCGCGGCCCTTCGCCAATCCCGACGAGGCGCGCAAGGCCGGCATCGAAACCGTGCACCAGAACCTGGCGCTGATCGACGAGCTGACGGTCGCGCAGAACCTGTTCCTCAACCGCGAGATCGTGCGCCGCGTCGGCCCTTTCGCCTTCCTCGACCGCAAGGCGATGAAACGCGAGGCCCGTTCCATGCTGTCGCGGCTGTCGATCAACGTGCCGTCGATCAACCAGCGGGTGCGACGCCTTTCGGGCGGCCAGCGGCAGGCGATCTCGATCTGCCGCGCCGTCGGCTCCGGCGCCAAGCTGGTGGTGATGGACGAACCGACAGCCGCACTTGGCGTGCAGGAGACGGCCAATGTCGAAGCGCTGATCCGGCGCCTGCGCGAGCAGTCGGTGAGTGTCATCCTGGTCAGCCACAATTTCGATCAGGTCCGCCGCCTGTCCGACCAGATCTGGGTGATGCGGGCGGGAAAGATGGTGGCGACGGTGCGGGCCTCGGAAACATCAGGCAACGAACTCGTCGCGCTGGTCACCGGCGCTGTGTGAAGACAAACAAGTTGGCCAAGGTGTGTTGGGATTCAGGTCAGGCCGAGCCGAGAATGGCGGTTTTCGAGAACCGGAGCGGAGCGTACTTAAAGTACGTGAGCACCGGAAACGCAGAAAACTGCCGTTCGCAGGCCGGCATCACCTGAATATCAACACACCTTAAAGCAATCGCGTTGAGAAGGAGTATGCCGTGGCGGTGATCCGTGTCGGGCTTGTCGGTCTTGGAGAGGTCGCGCAGTCGATCCATCTGCCGGTGCTGAGCGATCAGCGCGACCGCTGGGTGATCGCGGGCGTGTATGATGTTTCGCCGAGCCTGGTGACGCTGTGCACATGGCAATATCCAACGGCAAAAGCCTTCGAGACAGCCGAGGCGCTGATCGCTTCACCCGACATCGACGCGGTCTTCGTGCTGTCGTCCGACGACACCCACAGCCGCTTCGTGCGCGCTGCGATGGAAGCCAACAAGCACATCCTCTTGGAAAAACCCGCCTGTCTGACAGTACGCGAGATCGACGACTTGCTGACGCTGATGCCAGGTTACGAGAAGACGCTTTTCGTCGGCTACATGCGCCGCTACGCCCCGGCCTATCTGGCGGCCAGGGATGAACTGCCCGCCTTCGCCGACATCACCCATGTCCGCATCTTCGACCTGATCTCGGAAGGCCGGCATTTCCTCAAGAGGAGCCAGAACGTCCTTTACCCCCAAGACATAGACTCCGCCCTGCTTTCGCGTGGCGCCAAGGAACGCGATGCACTGATCCGCGAAGTCGTCGGCGCCGACGCGCCTGCTGACCTGGTGCGCGCCTATCGCGGGCTGACCGCGCTGTCCTCGCACCACATTTCGGCAATGCGCGGGCTGCTTGGCGAACCGGCGCGCGTGCTCGCGGCGCACCGCACCAATGGCGGCGCCAACACCAGCGTCACCTTCGACTACGGCCATTTCGCGTGTCTGTATGACGCGGTGGTCGACGATCTCGGCCTGTTCGACGCCATGATCGAGGTGCGCTCGAACACCAGGCGCGTGCGCATCATCTACGACACACCCTATATCCGCAGCCTGCCGACCCGGCTGGAGGTGACCGACGCCGGCCCGCTCGGCCCGGTGACGAGAACCTTCGGCCCACTCTATGGCGACGCTTTCTCCAACGAGTTGGAGATTTTCCACCGCCATATCAGCGAAGGCACCAGGCCGCTGACCGACCTCGCCGATTCACGCCGCGACCTGGCGCTGATGGCCGAGATCGTCGAGCGGATGAAGGAGAGCGGCCAGCGCTGAGCCTGTTTCGAAACTCGCTCTGGTGAGTCATATGATGGCGGTTTCGAGAACCGTAGCGCAGCGGACATTTGGGTCCGTGAGCACCGGAACCGCAGAAAACGCCATCAGATATCAGCCAGAGTAGAGTTTCTACTTCCCGCAATGGTGATCGTTGATCTTGTTCAACGCATTCGCGTCGGGCCCAACGCGATGGTAGGAGCACGCTCCGGCCGCCGTGGTGAAGAGCTGCTGATCATAGTAACGCGGGCCGCCGAACAGGAAATTGATGAGATCGTCATCGGCGGGAACGTAGCGTTCGGACTGGGCCTGGTGGTGGTGATGCCGGTCGCCAGCGAACGCCGAAGCGCAAAGGCTTGAGCCTATCGCGAAAGCGAGAGCCAAGATCACAAGGCATTTCGTTGTCATCGGCAACACCCTTCTGGCCGTCCGGAATCACACCATACATCCAAAATCGCCAGCCGGACAAAGGTTCCCAAACGGGCGCGGTTTCTTGAGCCCAGCCTGACGCAATGCCGCAGGAATGCCAAATGCCGCTGATTGGCTCTTGCCGAAGCCGGCGGCCTCGCTCATCCATGGGACTGCAACGACAGCCTTGGAACCAGTGATGATCGATGCCGGCCTTTATCTAGTCGAAGCGACGATCGAACAATTGCGACGCGCGCTCGATGACGGCACTGTCACCAGCGTCGAACTGGTCGGGGCATATCTCAGGCGCATCGCGCATTTCGATCGCCACGGCATCAGCCTCAACGCCGTCCCGGTGCTCAATCCAGACATGTTCGAGGAGGCCGCCGCCTCCGACCAGCGCCGCCGCAACGGCGCCACGCTCGGCCCGCTCGACGGCATCCCCTACACCGCCAAGGACAGCTACAAAGTCGCCGGCCTGACGGTGGCCGCCGGCTCGCCGGCCTTCGAGCATCTCGTCGCCAACGAGGACGCCTTCACCATCGCCCGGTTGCGCGCCGGCGGCGCCGTGCTGATCGGCCTCACCAACATGCCGCCGATGGCCAATGGCGGCATGCAGCGCGGCGTCTACGGCCGCGCCGAAAGTCCTTACAATGCCGACTATCTGACCGCCGCCTTCGCGTCGGGCTCATCCAACGGCTCCGGCACGGCGACATCAGCCAGCTTCTGCGCCTTCGGGCTCGGCGAAGAAACCTGGTCGTCCGGCCGGGCGCCGGCCAGCAACAACGCGCTGGTCGCCTACACGCCGTCGCGCGGCGTCATTTCGGTGCGCGGCAACTGGCCGCTGGTGCCGACCATGGATGTCGTGGTGCCGCATACGCGCAGCGTGCCCGACATGCTCGAACTGCTCGACGTGATCGTCGCCGACGATCCCGAGACACGAGGCGATTTCTGGCGCGCGCAGCCCTGGGTCGAACTGCCGAAGAGCTCCGATGTGCGGCCATCGCGTTACACGGACCTCACGCTTGCGGGGTCGCTGAAAGGCATGCGGCTGGGCGTGCCCCGCATGTATATCGGCCGCGACAGCGAGGCCGATGCGCCTATCGAGACGCGGGCCTCGGTGCTTGCCTTGTGGGAACAGGCAGCGGCCGATCTCACACGACTTGGCGCCGAGGTGGTGGAGGTCGATTTTCCCGTCGTTTCCAACTATGAGCGCGACCGGCCCGGCGCGCGCAGCATGGTCGAGCGCGGGCTGGTGCCAGAAGAATTCGCCGACCGCGAAATCTGGGACCTCTGCATCTGGGGCTGGGACGATTTCCTGCGCGCCAATGCCGACCCGGCACTGCCCGATCTCGTCTCGGTCGATGGCCCAAAGATCTTTCCGCAACCGCCGGGCACGCTGCCCGACCGCTATGAGGGCGGCTTCGACCTTTCGGAATATGTCGAGCGGGCAAGATCGGGCGTCACGCCCGTAGTGGACATTCCGACGCTTGAGGACGGTCTGAAGGGGCTGGAGGCGACACGGCGGATCGATTTCGAGGACTGGCTGGACGCACAGTGCATTGACGCCGTGGTGCTGCCGGCCGCCGCCGACGTCGGGCCTGCCGACGCCGACATCAACGAGGCGTCGGCCGCGCTTGCCTGGCGCAACGGCACCTGGGTCGCCAACGGCAATCTGGTGTGGCGCCATTTCGGCATTCCGACCGTCACCGTGCCGATGGGAACGATGGCCGACATCGGCATGCCGGTTGGCCTCACCTTCGCTGGCAAGGCCTATGATGACGACAGGCTCTTGCGCATGGCCGGCGACTTCGAGCGCTCCACTCAACGCCGCAGCCGCCCACCGCGCACGCCTGAACTGGCCGACGATGTCTTTTCAGGGCGCTCCGGCCAAGCCCTCGACGGTAAGGCGCCGCTCACCATTACGCTTGCCGCCGAGACGCGACCTTTGGGCGATCAGCACGAGATCGCCATCACGCTCGACCTGCCCGTCGAGTCAATCGTGACAGTCAGCGTCCGAGTGCACGTCAACGGAGAGGCCGTCGCCCTGCAGCAAAGCGCCGCCAGCTTCACCGGACATGCTCTGGTCCCGGCCGCCGAGCATCAGCGGCTCCACAGCGTCTGGCGTGGCTCGTATGGCTCGATCGTGACAGCGGTGGTGCGGCTGGAGGATGGCCGCACTGCCGGCGCCTATGCGGTCACCGGCGGTATCGGGTGAGCGGAGCGGTGAAGAACAACACCCACTGTCGAGTTCCGTCGCGCCCCCCTCTCAGTCCGTCCTGATCCAGACACCCTTGGTGTTGAGGTATTCGTCGAGATGTTCGGCGCCGCCCTCGCGGCCGTAGCCGCTCATCTTGTAGCCGCCGAAGGGCACCGCCGGGTCGATGGCGTGATAGGTGTTGACCCAGACGGAGCCGGCGCGCAGGCGGTTTGCCAGCTGGTGCGCCTTGCCGACGTCGCGGGTGAACACGCCGGCACCCAGCCCATAGGGCGTGTCGTTGCCGCGCCGCACCACTTCGTCCAGCGTGTCGAAGGGCAACGCCGAAATCACCGGGCCGAAAATCTCTTCCCGGGCGATACGCATATCGTCGGTCACGCCGGAGAACACGCTGGGCGCGATGAAGTTGCCCGCACCGAGCCCGCCTTCGGTGATGCGGTTGCCGCCGGTGACCAGCTTCGCGCCTTGCCTGGTGCCGTCCTCGATGAAGCCGGTGACGCGTTCGAGCTGCCTGGGCGAAATCAGCGGCCCGATTTCGGTTTCGGGGTCGGCGCCGTCGCCGATCCTGAGCTTTGCCGCATAGGCCGAGACCCGCTCGACGAATTCCTCGTAGATCGGCCGCTCGACGAACAGCCGCGAGCCGGCGATGCAGATCTGGCCGGAATTGGCGAACACCGACATCGCCGCGATCGGCACGGCGCGTTCGAGATCAGCGTCGGCGCAGACGATGACCGGCGACTTGCCGCCGAGCTCCAGCGAAACGCGCTTCATGTTGCCGGCCGAGGCGCGAAGAATGCTTTGGCCGGTCGCCGTCGAGCCGGTGAACACAATCTTGTCGACGTCCATATGGGCGGCGAGCGGCGCGCCGGCTTCGGTGCCGGTGCCGGTGACGATGTTGACGACGCCGGGAGGCACGCCAGCTTCCATCATCAGCGCGCCGATCAAAAGCGGCGTCAGCGGCGCTTCCTCGGAAGGCTTCAACACGATGGTGCAGCCGGCCGCCAGCGCCGGGCCGATCTTCCAGATCGATGCGGCCGTCGGCGCATTCCAGGGAATGATGGCGCCGACCACGCCGACCGGTTCCTTGCGCGTGTAGGAGACGATGTCGCCCGGCAGCGAATTGCCGATCGTGTGGCCATGGATCGACGTCGCCATGCCGGCATAGAAGCGCAGCATGCCGAGCACCCGGTTCCTGTTGGCCAGCGTGCGCACGATGGGCATGCCCATATCCGTCGTGTCGGAAAGCGCAATCTCCTCCCAGCGGCGCTCCATCAGGTCTGCGATCTTGAGCAGCAGCACTTGGCGCTCATAGGGTTTGAACCGGCTCCACGGTCCGTCGAAGGCGCGCCGGGCGGCCGCCACCGCGAGGTCAATATCGCTGGAATCGGAGAGCGGCACGGTGCCGATCACGGCGCCGGTGGCGGGGTTGCGCGTCTCGAAAGTGCGGTCGCTGAGCGCGTCGCACCAGGCGCCATCGATCAGCATCTTGCGGTGCCGACCATCGATGGGCGTGTGAAGGGCCAAGTCTCTCACAGATGCCGTCATGGCGCCGTCCTCATTTCCGCGAGCTCCTACCTAGCGGGCGGCCCAGACAAGGCCGCGCTCGACGATCAAGGCCATTTCCGGGACCGCGAACTCGTCGGCATTGTGTCCCAGCGCGCTATAGAAGACCTTTCCGGCCCCATAGCGACGCTTCCAGACCACCGGCATGACAACACCGCCTATCCCTGGGAAATGGGCGTCGGTGAAGGTGGTCGTGGCCAGCACCTCGTTGCCCGGATCGACATGCATATAATACTGCTCCGATCGATAGGCGAAATCACTGACGCCGCTTGTGATCGGATCATCCGGCCTGGTGACGGCGACCGTGTAGTCAATGATGTCGCCGGGATGCGCGACCCACTGGCCGCCGGTCATGAACTGATAATCGGTTTCACTGCGGAAGCTGTCGCACATCGTGCCGTGAAAGCCGCCAAGCCCGCTGCCCTGGCGAACCGCGAGAACCAGATTCTGAAGTTCGGCCTTTTCGATCGTCGACATGGTGATCACGGGCACGATGAGATCGAAGGAAGCGAGCTTCGGATCGGCGAACATCACTGTGCCCTCGCCGAGCGTGACGTCGAATCCGTTGCGTTCAAGCAGGCCGCGCACGACCTTCGCGCTCTGCTCCGGCGTATGTCCCGGCCAGCCGCCCCAGGCAATCAGGGCTTTCTTCGGCATCTTGTCTCTCCCTGCACTATCCGCCCTGATCGATCCGAGTTCAGCGCCAGCCCAGGGCCGGAGCGACATGGGTCAGGATCGCTTCGATGACATGGGCGTTGTAGTCGACGCCGAGCTGGTTGGGCACGGTGAGCAGCAGCGTGTCTGCCTCGGCGATCGCTTCATCCTGCGCCAGTTCCTTGATGAGCACATCCGGCTCGGCGGCGTAGCTGCGCCCGAAGATCGCCCTGGTGTTTTCCTCGATGAAGCCGATCTGGTCGCTGCTCTGGTTGCCGCGCCCGAAATAGGTGCGGTCGCGATCGTCGACCAGCGCGAAGATGCTGCGGCTGACCGAGACACGCGGCTCGCGCTGATGCCCGGCCGCCTTCCAGGCTTCGCGATAGATGCGGATCTGCTCGGCCTGCTGGACGTGGAACGGCTTGCCGCTCTCGTCGAATTTGAGCGTCGAGCTCTGCAGGTTCATGCCCAGTTTCGCCGCCCATTCCGAAGTGGCGTTGGTGGCCGCACCCCACCAGATCCGCTCGCGCAGGCCCTCCGAATGCGGCTCGAGCCGCAGCAGGCCGGGCGGGTTGGGAAACATCGGCCACGGATTGGGCTGGGCGAACCCCTCGCCCCGCAGCGTATCGAGGAAGACCTCGGCGTGATGCCGCGCCATGTCGGTGTCGCTCTGCCCTTCCGGCGGGGCGTAGCCGAAATAGCGCCAGCCGTCGATCACCTGCTCGGGCGACCCACGGCTGATGCCGAGCTGCAGGCGGCCGCCGGCGATGATGTCGGCCGCTCCCGCATCCTCGGCCATGTAGAGCGGATTCTCGTAGCGCATGTCGATGACCGCGGTGCCGATCTCGATGCGGCTGGTCTTGGCGCCGACAGCCGCCAGCAGCGGGAACGGCGAAGCGAGCTGGCGAGCGAAATGATGGACACGGAAATAGGCGCCGTCCGCGCCCAGTTGCTCGGCGGCGACGGCGAGGTCGATGGACTGCAGCAACGCGTCCGATGCCGACCGCGTCTGTGATTGCGATGAGGGCGTCCAGTGCCCGAATGACAGGAAACCGATTTTCTTCATGCCAAGCGATATATGGAAATGGCGGATGGATTGCAAAGCCGTTCGCCCTGGCTGCAGCCTCTCGGCCATCGCGGCGGATCGATGCTTTACGGAGGGAGAAGCCGACGCTGAAAAGGACCCGCATCGTCCAGATCGAGGTGGTTGTGCCAGCGCCCTTCGCCGCCATGTTGCTCGGCGTTGGCCGGCGACGCTGATCGCATCAAATAATACTGATCCGCGCGTGGCACGATGGCGCTCTCGTCGCGAAACCGGCTAGAAGTGGTAGCTACCATTGCGTATAATTAAATCAACTTGATTTGTTTTCTACGGAAAGTTTGTTGGTAACGCGCACATGACCCTCAGGAAAGCCATCGCTGGCACCAATCTCGAACAGGCCAAGTCCCACAATCGCCGCGTGGTGATCGAAGCGATCAGGACCAACGGCGCATTGTCGCGGGCGGCGATCGCACGCCTGACGGCGCTGAGCACGCAGACCATCTCCAATATCGTCGAGGAACTCGAGCGCGAACAGCTGCTTAGCGCGCAAGCCACGCTGAAAGGCGCGCGCGGCCAGCCGGCGGTCCCCTACTCGATCAATCCCGACGGCGGCTATTCGATCGGCCTGCAGCTCGATCATCAGCTGGCGGTCGGCGTCATCACCGATCTGTCCGGCACGGTTCGCGCCCGAATCGAGCGCCCGGTGGACCGGCCGACGCCGGCGCAGGCGATGCCCCTGCTGGCCACAATAGGCGGCGACTTGATGCGCAAGTTTCGCTTCGACCGCAATCGCCTGCTCGGCATCGGCATGGCGATGCCTGGCCCGTTCGACGTCGAGGGTATGACCTCGGTCGGGCCGACCGCACTGCCCGGCTGGCAGGATTTCCCCGTCGCCGAAGAATTGCAGCGGCTGACCGGCATTCCGGTGACAGTCGAGAACGACGCCACCGCCGCCGCCATCGGCGAGCGGCTCTATGGCGTTGCCCGCAACCTCAGCAGCTTCGTCTATTTGTTCATCGGCACCGGCCTTGGCGCCGGCCTGTTCCTTGACGGCCATCTCTACAAGGGCAGCCGCCACAATGCCGGCGAGATCGGCCACATGATCGTCAAGCCCGGCGGCCTCGAATGCGGCTGCGGCAAGCGTGGCTGCCTCGAACGCTATGTCTCGTTGCGCGCCGCCTATGAGTGCCTGGAAATCCCCGACCCCGATCATGCCTCGCCGGAATTGCTCCAGGCATTGCTGGCCAATGGCGATAGCCTGGAAGCATGGGTCGCCCAGGCAATCGATCCGCTGCGCCAGGCCATCAACATGCTCGAACTCGCGCTCGATCCCGAAACCGTGGTCCTTGGCGGCTTCATGCCGGTTGGCGTCATCGAGCTTCTGGCGAGCCGGCTCGACCCCCTGTACCTCTCGGTCAGCTCGACCAGCGCCCGCACCGTGCCGCGGGTCCTTGTCGGCGCTGCCGGCAAGGACACTTCGGTCCTTGGTGCTGCGGCGCTGCCGATCTTCTCCGAAACCAACCCGCAATTCGATGTTCTGCAAAAGCCGCATTCCGCTTAGGCATACGGGGCTCTTAACCGGAGCGCAGCGGACATTTGGGTCCGTGAGCACCGGAAGCGCAGAAACCGCCATCAGATGGCCGCCGGAGTAGAATTTCCAAACAGTCTCTTAGTCTTACTGAGTCACGAAAGCGCGCGGAGGGGGATTCGTAGGCGACCTGGTTGTGATAGGTTGGCGATTCACAGCGATGGATGGGCGCCATGGTCAGCGAGG
>NZ_JBHLYT010000073.1:0-14108 GCF_042431665.1 Mesorhizobium kowhaii | reverse complement strand
AGTGCGCGACAGGCCGAGCAGCTCCGCGCCGCGGTCGATGATGGTGAGATCATCGTCGCGAAACCGCATCGAGACGGGTGTTTCCTTCCTCGTGGCCGTAGTGGCCATGGCGCGCTCCTGTGCTGCGGACGTATATACGTAATTGTAACGCGGAGTGCAATACGACATTTCCTGGCTGAATGCTCACCGCGGCGATACCATCTAGGGGGTGCCGTTCTTCGCGCGCGGCTTCGGTGCGCTGTGCGCGGGCCAAACCCGACCGCGCCCGGTCGGGTTCGATGATGCGGATGCGAGGAAACCGGCGCTTTACACGCCGCCCTCCGCGAACCGCCAGACGGGGATGCCCAGGCGGCGGGCCTTGTCGGCGAGGTTCTGTGTGATGCCGGAGCCGGGAAAGACGATCAGGCCGTAGGGCACCACCGAGAGCAGCTGATCGTTGCGGCGGAACGGTGCGGCCTTGGCGTGCCGGTTCCAGTCCGGCTTGAAGGCGATCTGCGTGACCTTGCGGTTCTCGGCCCAACAGGCGGCGATGCGCTCGGCGCCGCGCGGGCTGCCACCGTGGAGCAAAACCATGTCCGGGTGCTTCTCACGGGCCTTGTCGAGCGCGTCCCAGATCCTATCGTGATCGTTAAAGTCGAGGCCGCCGGCGAAAGCGATCTTGGTGCCGGCCGGCACCAGAACCTCGGTGTCTGCGCGGCGGCGCGCGGCGAGGAAGTCTCTGGAGTCGATCACCGCCGCTGTCATCGCCTGATGGGAGACCTTGGATCCGGTGCGCGGCCGCCATGCCGATCCGGTCTGCGCCTCGTAGAGGTCGGCGGCTTCGTCGCGCATGATTTCCAGCACGTTGCGACGCTCGATGTAGGTGATGCCTTCGCCCGTGAGCCGTTCCAACTCGACGGACTTCACCTCCGAGCCGTCCTGTTCGCTCTGGCTCGAACGCTGCGCATCCTCGTTGCGGTCGAGGCTGCGGGCGACGCGTTCGGCGGCGCGATGGAAGACGTTGGTAAAAGACCAGAGCAGGTCGTCGAGATCGGGTTCGAGCCTGGTGTCGCCGAGCATGCCGGCAAAGGTTTCGACGATCCCGGCAAGACCTGCCCGGATCACCTCGTCGTCGGGCAGAGGGCGCGGGTCCGGCTCGTCCTGATGCGGACGATGACCGTACATCTGCAGTTCGAGGATGACGCGGTCGGTCGGCGAGGAGGCGTGATAGGGCTCGTGGACGTCGTCGAAAGGAAGCTCGTAGGTCATGGGGTGTCTCCGTCGGTCGAGGCCGCGCCGATCGCGGCCTGACAGCGCATCCCCGCCGCGCCCCGGGCGCGGCCGCACCGAAGGCCGAAGCGCAAGCGGAGGACGGCGCAGCCGTTGCGGCAGTGACCGGGGGGTGGCAGGGGTCGCCTCTCAGGCAGGCCGCGGGCGCGGCCCCTCCGGCGGACCGCCGCCATGCCTGCAAACCTTCCGGTGACGCCGCCCCTGCCCGCCCGGACAACTTGCCGGTTTGTTTGGGCCGCTCATCCGGACGGCAGAAAGAGACGGGCATCATCCGGGATGAGCTGGCCCCGCAGCCAAGCCACGAGGCGGGCCGGGCCGAGCTGGCGGAGATCGTCGTTGAAGTCGCCGAGCCGCGGCTGCAGCACCAGGGCGAGGATCCCGGCCTCGCCTGCTCGCTGGCTGAGACGCTCGATGCCTTGCCGGCCGGCGGCGTCCGCATCTGCCGCGATGTAGAGGCGGGTACAGCCGTGCGGGAAGATGAGGCCGGCGAGGTGATTGGCCGAGGTGGCGGCTGCCACCGGCAGGGCCGGCATCACCGTCCGGAGCGAGGCCATCGTCTCAAAACCCTCGCCGGCAGCCATGACCGGAACAGGCGTACCGGGCTGGAAGCCAAGCCAGATGCCGTTACCCAGAAGGTGGCCCAGCGAGCGCCGTGGATCGGCGACCCGCGCCTTGCCATTGCCCGCAGGATCAAGCCAGGTCCGTTGCAGGCCGGTGATGCGACCATCGAGGCCGCTGACCGCCGCGATCAGGGCGGGAAGCGTCCGCGTCTCGCCCGTCACGAAATCCCGGTAATAGCAGGCGGGATGGAAGCGCAGGGCGAGCTCGCGCGTGGAAAGCAGAATGCCGCGGCCGGCAACGTAACGCTCGGCCAGCGTGCCGGCGATCGGCTGCGACATGGCGAACAGGCGACGCGCGGCGTCGGGCGAACCGCGTGCCGCGGCAGGTTGGCGCTGCGCTCCAAGGGTCTGAGACTGCAGTCGGGACCGCGGCATGGCGAGGAAGCGACGCGCCTCGTCCGCGACCTCGCGGAAGTCCGTGAGGTCGCAGCTCGCCTCGATCACGTCGAGCAGGTCGCCATGTTCGCCGCTTTGCTCATCGACCCATTTGCCTGCTGGTCCTTTCGCATTGGCTTTCAGGCGGACGTGCATGGAGCGGCCGCGCGTGTTGCGCACGTCGCCGACAATCCAGTGATTGCCCGAGCGATGACCGTTGGAAAGATATTCGCGGCACACCGCCTCGGCATGATCGCCAAGGCGGTGTGCCAGATCGGAAGCCGAGCCGGTCATGGTCGCGGCCCCTCAAGCCGCTGCCGCACGGTCGGTGACACCGACCAGCGTATGGCGATCGAGGAGCGAGGCCAGGATGGCGGACCCTTGCGCGGCCGTCGGGATGAACAGCCTCAGCTTCCAGGAGATGATTTCGGAGATCAGCCCCAGCGCCTTCAGCCGGGGAACCATCGCATCGGTGAAGCCGATCAGCTCGACACGGTAGTGGTTCATGACCCGGCTGCGACGGAGGATAAGGCCATCCGCGAGCTGCAGCCCGATCTTGCCTTCCACGAGCCCGGTCCAGGCCTCTTCTGGCGCGAGCGTCGGCACATCGTCGAGACCCAGGTTCCGGAACAGGGTCGCCACCAGCGTCGATGCGATGTGACGCCCGATGATGCGCTCGCCGGCATCGGTCTGGATGCGGTAGACTTGGCAGTCGTGGTCCGGCAGCCGCCGCCAGATCGGCAACAGAAGGCCGGTGACGATGTGGAAGGTGCTCGTCGTGAACTCCGGGACGGCGGCGACTTCAGTCTGCCAGAGGTCACAGAACAGGTTTCGCTCGGCCGGCTGCCAGTGCGTTTCGGCAAGGGCGTCGAGGCCAAAGCGCAGCTCGTCGGTTGGCCGCAGCAGGCGGACGCGGTGTTCGACGGTCCCGTCGTCGAGCATCAGGCTCGCCGTCGGAAGCTGTATCGCCGCGCGGCTCGAACGGGTGTTCACCAGCATGACGGATTGGGGCTCGGCGCGCGCAATCGCCAGTGCATCGACAAGGCCGAGCGGTCGGATGCGGTCCTTGCGCGCGACGGTCAGCACATGCGACTGCGCGCCCGAGACCGGGTGTGTGTAAACAGTCCTACGATCCGTGACGACGATGCTCTCCGCCGCGATCGTCTCCAGTCCCTTGTCATAGTTGCCGGCAGCGATGGCGCCTTCGACCTTCGCCGTCATCAACTGCTCGAACACCTCGAACAGCAGGTTCTGGGTTTCGATGCGCAACGCAAGCAGCCGATTGAGCCAGGTTGTGATCGGCGGCAGTTCGTCGCGCAGCCCACCTTCGTCGGTGGTTAGCGACAAGCCGGTGACCGCTTCGAAGGTGGTGAGCGAGCAGCCCTCGATCTTGCCCTGGTGGAGCAGATAGTAGAATTGGCGCAGCGCGGCGCGGGCATAGGGGCTTTCAAGATTGTCCTCGGCGCGAAACAGCCCTGCCCCGCCAGTCTGGCGCTGGCCACGCGTGATCGCGCCCAGCGTGTCGAGCCGCCTGGCTATCGTCGACAGGAACCGCTTGCCGGCCTTCACATTGGCGGCCATGGGCCGGAATAGCGGCGGCCTCGCCTGGTTGGTGCGGTGCGTCCTCCCGAGACCCTGAATGGCGTTGTCGGCGCGCCAGCCGGCCTCGAGCAGGTAGTGCTTGCGCAGTCTCTGGTTTTTTGCGCCGAGATCGGCGTGATAGGAGCGGCCGGTGCCGCCGGCGTCGGAAAAGACCAGCACGCTCTTGTCGTCATCCATGAAGCTTTGCGTCTCGGTGAGGTTGGCCGAACCGGGACGGTTCTCGACGGCAAGCCGGTCGACGCCGTCGCGGCCGGTCTTCTTCACGATGCGCCGCGAGCGGCCTGTAACCTCGGCAACGACATCGGTGCCGAAGTGATGGAGGATCTGGTCGAGCGCGCTGCCGACCGGTGGCAGCGACGCGAGTTTTTCGATCATCTCGTCGCGCCGGCGCACCGCTTCGCGGCATTGGACGGGATTGCCGTCCGCGTCATGGACGGGCCGCGAAGTGACGTTGCCCTCGGCGTCCGAGTACTCTTCGAACAGCTGCGTCGGGAAGGAGTGCGTCAAATACCCTCCTACGTACTCACGCGGCGTGACATCAACGTGGAGATCCGACCATTCCTCGGTGGGGATGTCGGCCAGCCTCCGTTCCATCAGCGCCTCGCCGGTGGAGACGATCTGCACGACTGCCGAATGACCGTCACCGCGGTCCTGTTCGATCGCGCCGATCAGCGTCGGCGTCATCATCGATGTGATAAGGTGGTTGAAGAAGCGCTGCTTGGTGCTCTCGAAGGCCGATCGCGCCGCCGCTTTGGCGTTGCGGTTGAGCGTGGCGGAATCGCTGGTGATGTTGGCCGCCTCGAGCGCTGCGATCAAGTTGTTGTGGATGACCTGGAAGGCGTCGGCATAGGCATTGTAGATGCGGATCTGCTCCTCTGTCAGCGCGTGCTCGAGGAGGTCGTATTCGACGCCGTCATAGGAGAGCGAACGCGACATATAGAGGCCGAGCGATTTGAGGTCGCGGGCGAGCACCTCCATGGCCGCGACACCGCCGTCCTCGATGGCCGCGACGAACTCGGCCCGGTTGGCGAACGGAAAATCCTCGCTGCCCCAGATGCCGAGACGTTGCGCATAGGCCAGGTTTTCCACGGCGGTCGCACCGGTCGCCGACACGTAGACGACACGGGCATCGGGCAGCGCGTGCTGCAGGCGCAGGCCCGCTTTGCCCTGCTGCGAGGGAGCGACGTCGCCGCGTTCGCTTTTTCCCCCGGCGGCGTTTGCCATGGCGTGCGCCTCATCGAAGATGATGACGCCATCGAAAGACCTTTTGGCCCGCGTCGGACCTTCGGCCCTCCCCGCCCCGTTCTCTCCAGTCCCTGTCGCGCCTCCGACCCTCCCCGCCGAGTTTTCTTCAGTCCCAGTCGGGCCTTCGGCCCTCCCCGCCTCTTGTCCAACCCATTCGAGGATCTGGGCGATGCGGGACTTCTTGCCCTCGCGCTCCTGCGAGCGGAGCGTCGCGTAGGTTGTGAACAGGATGCCCTCGGCAAGGCGGATCGGCGTGCCCTGCCGATAACGCGAGAGCGGCTGGACGAGAAGCCGTTCCTGGCCGAGCGCTGCCCAGTCGCGCTGGGCGTCCTCCAGGAGCTTGTCGGATTTTGAGATCCATAGTGCTCGCCGACGGCCCTGCAGCCAGTTGTCGAGAATAATGCCGGCGACTTGTCGTCCCTTGCCGCAGCCGGTGCCGTCGCCCAAGAACCATCCGCGACGGAACCGGACCGTGTTCTCGGCGGCTTCGGGGGCGGCCGAGACGACGTCGCAGGTGTCGTCCACCGTCCAGGTGCCGGCGAGATGGCCGGAATGGGCCTCACCGGCGTAGATGACGCTTTCGATCTGGGCGTCGGACAGCAGGCCCTCTTGGACGACGGCCACAGGTAGCAACGGGCGATAGGCAGGCCGGGGCGGTTCGACCGCCGCCATCGCCGCCGACTGCACAAGCGGCGTCGGATGTGGCTTCGCCTGGGGAATATGGATCGCCTGGAGGGCGTAGGGCTCATAGATCGTGTCGGTGAGCCGGCCGCCTTTCTCCGGCATCCAGTCCCTCAGTTCATAGGCAAGGGGGACAGCCGGGGTGCTTGCCATCACCGGGCGGGCAGGCGCGGTCCGGGCCGCTGGGCGAACCGGCTGCCCGGTCTTTGGGACAGAGGCAGGCGTGGACCTGGCCGCGGACCGCCCAGCCATGCGCAAGGCGGTGTCGCGCAGGATGCCGCTCGCGAGAGCGCCGATCGAGTTCGGATAGGCGCCCGGCGTCCGCGGCGGCAGATCGGAGATCCACGAGAGCAATGTCTCGGCATTCATGGCCTTTCCCGGCGAGGCGACGAACCGGGAAGGGTCGGCCGCGGGCACCTTGTCGATGACGGTCAGCCGGGTTTCGGCCGTGGTTCCATGGCGGGCATAGACGCGGCCGTCGATCGCAGCGGTGAAGAGAACGGTGCCGTGCTCCTGCAGTCGTTCGAAGGCAGGCATCCACTTGGGATTTTCTGGTGAGATCCCGGTGCCGGTGATGGCGACAAGGCGGCCGCCCGGGCGCAGTCGCGCGAACGCCGAGGACAGGTGCCGCCACGCCGCATCGGCGACGTGGCCATCGACATGAGCGCCAACAGTGAAGGGCGGGTTCATCAACACGATGGAAGGCTGGATGTCCGCATCGAGATGATCGTCGATATGCGCGGCGTCGTGCCGTGAGACGGGGACGCGCGGAAACAGCAGGCCGAGAAGGTCGGCGCGTGTCGCGGCAAGCTCGTTGAGGGCAAGCGAAGCCCGGGCTGTTTCGGCATGGATGGCGAGAAGGCCCGTGCCGGCAGAGGGTTCAAGAACAAGGTCTAAAGCCGTGATCGCCGCGGCATGGGCGGTGACAAACGCGAGCGGCAGCGGCGTCGACAGCTGCTGCATCGCCTGGCTCTCGTCCGAGCGCCGTGTATGGGTGGGAAGGAGTTCGGCAACGCGCTTCATCATCGTGAGCGTCGCCTGCGGCGACGTCGAGCGAGATAGGATCGTCGGGCCGAACCTGCGGATGAACAGGACCTGCGCGGCTTCGAGGGCTTCATAGGCGTCCTTCCAGACCCAAAAGCCTTGCGCATCGGTGCCGCCGAAGCTTTCCGTCATGGCGGCGCGGAGTGCGTTGCTGGTGACGAGCTTGCCCTGCTCGAGGCAGGGAAAAAGAAGCGTTGCCGCCTGGTGGATCGCCTGGGCGTTATGTTTGGCGATGGGAACGGGTGCCGGCGCGGCAAGGGGAGCGACCGTCCGGGCCACGGTCGATGTTGTCGTGACGATATTCATGAAGATGTCCTTCGCGAGAGGGGAATGGCCTGTGCGCCGGCACTCTCTCCGCGCCAGCCGGGCCGCACTCCTCCCGGCACCCCTCTCCCTCTGGAATGCACCAAACGGGTTGCGCTCAGCGCAAAGCCATGACTTGAATGCGCGGGATGCGGCGGCGACCTGGAGCTGCGGAGGTGATGCGAGGGTTCAGAATTGGCAGTGAGGTCTACGAGGAGGGAGCGCCTGACCTGCAGGCGGCGCTAGCGAACGCCTACGCCCGCAGGGAGCGTCCACTATGCCTGTGCCGTGAGCCCGGCTGCCCGATGTATGTCGCCCGCATCGGCGACCTCTACCTGATCAAGCGCATGCCGCTCAGCGGCGGCGGGCACGAGTCTTCCTGCGATTCCTACGAGTCCCCTTACGAACTGTCCGGGCTGGGCGCCTTGATGGGCAGCGCGATCCAGCTCGATCAGCAAAGCGGCATGGCGGCTTTGAAACTCGATTTCAGCCTGTCGAAGACGGGCGGGCGGGCAGCGTCCATGCCTGCTGGCCAAAACTCCGCCAGTGTAACCGGAGATCCCAGGAGGATGTCACTACGTGGCCTCCTTCACTATCTCTGGCACGAGGCCGAATTGACGGTCTGGACATCCAGATGGGCCGGCAAGCGACATTGGTGGAATGTCCGCTGGCATCTTCTGGAGGCTGCCGGGCAAATGACGGTGAGGGGTGGACCGCTCGCGGATATCCTGTTCGTCCCCGAGCCGTTCCGGGCCGAGAACAGGCAAGCGATTGAACAGCGTCGCAACACGGTCCTTGCTCCAGCACTACCGCCGAAATCCGGTCCACGAAAGTTGCTGGTCCTGGTCGGTGAAGTGAAGGAGATCGTGCCAGCCCGATCCGGTCAGAAACTTGTCATCAGGCATTTGCCCGGTTTTCCCTTCATCATCGATGACGCATTGCATCGGCGTTTGCAGGCACGTTTCGAGAAGGAATTGTCGCTGTGGGAAGCGGATTCGAGTTCACATCTGATAGTGATCGCGACGTTCGGGCTCAATCCGGCCGGCCTCGCCATTGTCGAGGAGATCGCGCTGATGGTGGTGTCCGAGAACTGGATTCCCTACGAGACGGTCCCTGAGAAGAGGCTCGTCGATGCGCTGGCCCGTCTTCGCGAGAAGAGCGTGAAGGGATTGCGCTACGACCTGCAGCCCGACCAGCCGATCGCTAACGCATTGCTTCAGAACAGGGAGGAGCCAATCGCGTTCTTTGTCGTCCCGGCCGGAACAGATGGCACGTTCGAGGCTTCGCTCGACGAGATGATCGCCGCGCGACCGGAGATCGGCTCTTGGGTATGGCGGGTCGGCGATGGCGATATGCCGCCACTGCCAGTTTGATCGTCGCGCGGTCCTTCGTTGGCGGGTTAGGCGAGGCCTAGCTTCTTCTTCAGCTCGGCATTCTCTTTGCGCAAACGGTCCGCAAGCAGGTTCTTCAGTCGCTTGTTCTCTTCCTCGAGCGCGAGCAGATCCCTGAGGTCGCCGCTATCCTGGGCAGGCGCTGCGGCCTTCTTCCAGAGATAATAGGTCTGTTCGGATATACCGGCCTGACCGACGGCGTGCTTGAGGGTAGCGCCGCCGGCAATCGAGTTACCGATCTGGGCAAGCCTTTGCGAGCGTTCGATCCGGGAGTAGACTTTTCGCCCGGTCCGGACCGCTGCAGCTGGGGCTTCGACTGCCTTCGAAGCAGGCTTGGCGCCATTCTTTCGGGGAGGCTGTTTGGGCTCAGCCTTTGCCTTTCTCGGCCGTAAGATTTTCTTTTTCGTCTCGAGCGGGTTCGGCGTGGCAGATGCTTCCATAGTACCTTGGCGTGATTGAGCTTCCTGAGGATCGGCCATGTAAGGCTCCGCTTTCTGATTGGGTTGATCTTCTGCATCGATAGACCCGACGACGGTGTCAACCGGCCGAGGATTTGGCAGAAACACTACCTCTGCATCCTTGGCCACCTCGGCCGCAATAGCGGACAGGTCAACATCACCCCAAATGGGACGACCCTGTTTTTGAACGCCGCGCTTTTGTTTAACCTCTACGATGAATGGTCGGGTCTGTTGCTTCATATGCCTTTCCTGGTGAGAAACGATTTGCCGATAGATCGCTGTCTCTCGGGTAGAGCTTTATAGAAAGAGCCCGCGGGAGGGCAAGTGTCGTTTTCAACCGATTAATCCTCGTGGGGATGGCACGCTGGCCGCTATCTCAGCCTTCCTCATCCAAGCCGCGGCCGAATGGCTTGCCGATATTTCCCACGCGCAAGCTGGCCGGTGCCGCTCGGCAAAGTCGCGCCCGCGGGAAGGCCGGGTTCGATGCATCGTTCAACCAGCCGCACGAAACAGAAGCCATCGCAACGCTGGAGGTTGGCCGCGAGGCGGGGCATTCCAGACCTCGCCCAGCAATTGCCGAAGGCGCAGGTCCGGCATGCCCAGGTCGAACGCGCTTGATAGATGCGCATATTCGCCTCGTGGCGGCGGCTTACGAGGGGTCCGCATCGTTGCCCCCTCTCCTTCTACTGCGTTCGCGTATCGCGGGCATGCGGCTGTCGATTTCGTCGTCCGACAGATCCTCGAGCAGTTTCAGGATCGTGCCGTCGCGGCCGTCATCGACCAACACTGCACGCTTGCCGTGATGCTCGACGGGCCAGGCGTCGGGATTGATTTCGCCGGCTATTCCCTTGAAGTCCGGATGCGTCGTGTTCCAGATGGCCTCGAGCTTTTCCTCTCGGGTCATGCTGTCGGTCGCGCCCGTCTCGTGGGCGATGATGGCGGCCCGCATCTTGTCTGGGGATTGCCGATCCGAGAGGTCGCAAAAGCCGTGATACCAGCGTTCGCGGCCCCGGATCCTGATCTCGAAAAACACACTGGTGACGCTGCCGGCCTTGAATTCCGAAATGCCGAACAGCCCGGACCTTTGGAACAGAGGCGGCAGGAGTCCGAGCATAAAATGGTAGGAGGAGGCCTCGATCTGGAACCACTCACCTGAATACGGCGTGCCGGAAAGCGGATCGAGGTCGGCGTTGTCCTTGTGTCGATTGAACAGCTGGAACATGTGCTCGCGCGTGGCAACGCCGACGAGCACCTTCCTGAAGGATGGATTTGAGGTCATGGCGGTTGGCTCCTGAAGCAGATCGACACCGCGCGGCGTGACCTGAAGACGAAAGAGCCCGGCACGATGGCCGGGCTCGGATGAATCGGAATTGTGGTCTTCGATGGTCCCCTGGAGGATCGGGGGCGTTCCGCGCTTGCCGTGATCGTCTTCCGATATCCCTCCTTGGAGAGCTCTGCGGCGCCGTGCGGTTAACAGGCGCCGCCGCAGGCTTCGGATGTCGGGGCTGTGGCCTCAGGCGGCGCGGCGGTCTGCGGAAAGAGATGGACCCCGTCCGATGCCGGTGATGGCGCGGACGGCCGCGGCGAGGGCCGCAATGTCATCGAGCATGCCGAGCGCGACAAAATGGTTGGCCCCGCCTGTGTAGTCCTTGCGGGACTTGCAGGTCCGGATCAGGACGCCGTGGCCCGAGGAAAGCCCGAACTGGCCGACCTGGATATAGGCGCGGTCATAATGCAGGGTGATTTCCCCGGAAACGGCGATGCCCGCCTTATTGGAGCGCAAGTCAAAGCTGCCTGGCGGAAGTGCAAGCTCGGCAGCGAGCTTCTTCAGCCGTGAGCGGGCTGTCGTGTGAAAACGTCTCTTCTGCTGTTCGTCGTAGGAGCAGCTTCGGTTCCAGTCGAACATGTCGATCTCCATGAAAGCGAACAGGCCCGGCGGAGGTGCCGGGCCTGGTGGGGAGCGGGAGGCCGACTATTCGGCGGCCTGGAGATGGTCCGTCTCGTCGCCGTCGATGGTCACCGGCTCATCGGAGGACGGATCCGCATCGTCGGCGAGGAAGGCCGGCAGTTCGGCCGCATCGCCATCGAGCGTCGCCTCGTCCGACGTTTCGCCGGCGATTGCGCCGCCGCCATTGGCAGCCGCGTCTTCGACCTCGAGGCGCAGCGGCTCCGGCAGCCAGTTCGATCCCTCGAGAAGTCGGGCGGCCTCACGGGCCATGATCTCCTTCTTCATGTGGTCGATCAGCTGCGCGGAGTCTTGGCCACGGGCTTCGCGGACAGCCTGCAGAATCCGCGCCTTGGTGAGGCGCCCGAGGAACTCGACCGTGGGCGTCCAGCCGGCGTCGACCATATCGAACTGAAGTGAGTTGGCCAGGACGTCGGCATGCTCGAGCGCCCGCGGCCGCCTGTTCCACGGTTCGACCACCGCATTGAGGGTCAGCGAGACGCAGTGGGCGAACAGCGCCTTGCGGCTTGCCTCGTCGAGGCCGAGAAGGAAGTCCCACAGGCCGTCCGTCTCATCGGGCAGCTCACGGTCCCAGGCTTCGTGCCGCTCGGCGATTTCCTTCGCCCAGGAGGTCTCGGCAAGCCCGTCGACCTGACTGAAGCTGCCGCTCTTCAGGCTGATCTCAAGGCAGCTGTCCGGCGCGAAGCGATAGAAGACCTGCAGGACGAAGGCATGGAGTGCCGCGAAGAAGGCGATGTCGGCGTCGCCGGCGAGCGCATTGCGCAGCGCCAGCGTCCGCTGTGCGGTCAGGTCGAAGACGAGCCGATCGGGCAGCGGCTTGATGCCGTCCTCCTCGCCGTCGTCGCCAGAGCTGTCATCCACCGGCTTGCCGTTGACGACAACACCATCGTCGTCGCCGTCGCCGTCGCCGTTAGACCGGGCTTCGCCCTCGGCGTCCCCTTCCTCGCGCTCATCGCCACCGCCGGTCTCGGGACGGGGCTCGTCCTCGGCGCGCACGAAACCGGCCTCGACCTGGAGCTTGCCGTGCGCGGCAAGCGTCACGAACACACCGGCAATGCCCTTCTGGGCGGGGTCGTAGCTTTGAGGACGGTCGTCGATCGCATCGAGCTCGGCGCCCAGCTGGTCGAGCTTCGCCTCGATTGCCTCGTCGGCATCCTCGGCCGCGGCATAGTCCGCATCGAGCTTGTCGTGTTCGGCCTTCAGCGCGTCGTAGCGTTTGATCTCCTCGGCGCTGAGCTCCTGGGCTTCGGCGTAGATGCGCCGCATGCCGGAGGTGTGGCCATAGGGAAAGCTGATCGCCGCCTCGACCCATTTCCAGCCTTCAGCACGGATCGCCTCGGCATCCACCTTCAGCTTGTCGAAGACCAGCTGCTCGAGCAGTGCTGCATCCTGGAACCAGCCGCCGGAATCCTGCTCGAACAGGTCGCGCAGGACAACGCCGCCGGCTGCCTCATAGGCTTCCGCGCCGACATAGACGGCCCGGCGATCGTCTGCGCGTACCGTCGTCTCGGTCAGCAGGCGTCTGATGTAGTAGGGTTCCTGCGTGTGCGAGTTGGATATCCGCTCCCAGATCTGCTCCTGGCGCGCGTGGTCGTCCGAGATCGAGAACGCCATGACCTGCTCGAGCCGGATTTCGTCCTTCTCGTAGAGATCGAGAAGTTTCGGTGACACCGAGGCCAGCCGCAGGCGCTGCCTCACCGTCGCCGGCGATACGAAGAAGCGGGCGCCGATCTCGTCCGGATCGAGGCCCTGATCGCTGAGCGTCTTGAAGGCCCGAAACTGATCGAGCGGATGGAGGTCGGCGCGCCGCAGGTTTTCGGCAAGCGAATCCTCTTCGGCCGAGGTCTCTTGCCTGCGGTTGACGATGCAGGGGATCGGCTCGTTCTTCGCCAGCCGCTTCTGCTTGATGAGGATGCCGAGCGCGAGATAACGCCGGCCGCCGGCGGGCACCTCGAACGTGCCGGTTTCCTCGCCATCGCCGTCGAGCACGGGACGGACGTTCAGGCTTTGCAGGAGCTTGCGCCGGCTGATGTCTTCGGCAAGCTGCTCGACGGAAACGCCGTCCTTGATGCGTCGAACATTCTTCTGCGACAACATCAGCTTGTCGTAGGGGATGTTCTCCGCGGCGTTCATTGCGATCTTCTGAATGGCCTTTGCCATGGTCAGGGTCTCCATGACGGGCGGCCCGGGGCCACTCCCCGAACCTCCAAGCCCGTCACGAAACCTCCCCTCCCCCCTCTGCCTCTGCCGCCCGCGCGCGCGCGCCGGCCGCACGGGCAGCCGCGCACTCGACTGTGGAGGGAGGGTGCATCGCCGACGCGGTATGGAATCAGGCTGCGAGGTCGAGGAGCTTCTTGGCCTTGCCTTCCATATCCAGCCGTACGTCCTGATGCTCCTTGTCCCGAGCGACGCGCGTAATGCCCTGGACAAAATCGAAGACCGTCTCGGGTGGCCGCCCCTCCTCTGTGAGCACGGTATCGATGATCTTGGTGGTCTCGGTTTTTGAAAAACCACGCTTGCGCAGGAAGCTCTGGCGATCATCATCGTCTCGGGCGACGATCCGTTCTCGCGCGGCCTTGATGCCGTTGACAAAGGGCATCGGCGAGGAATCCGCGAACTGGATCAGCGCCGGCTCCGCTTCGAGGGCGAAGCGCGAAGCGGCATATTTGGAGTGCCGGATGGTGATTTCCTCGAAATCTTCGACGCCCCACAAATTGCGGTTCTGACACACGGCGCGCAGATAGAAGCTGGCGATTCCGAGCGTACGGGCACCAACTTCGGAGTTCCAGCAATAGAAACCACGGAAGTAGAGATCCGGCTCTCCGTTCGGCAGCCTGCCGGCTTCAATCGGATTGAGGTCGTCGACCAGGAACAGGAAGACGTCACGATCAGACGCATAAAGCGTCGTCGTGTCCTTCGAGATATCGACATTGGGATTGTAGATTCCCGTCGACCAGTCGAGCACGCCCGGAACTTTCCAGCGCGTGTCGCCGGTGCCGTTGCCGGCGATCTTTCGTACGGCCTCGACAAGTTCGTGGTCAAAGATCCTGCCATTATCCAGACTCTGTGTACCGTCTTAC
The DNA here is from genome assembly GCF_042431665.1 of Mesorhizobium kowhaii. NCBI lineage: Bacteria > Pseudomonadati > Pseudomonadota > Alphaproteobacteria > Hyphomicrobiales > Phyllobacteriaceae > Mesorhizobium > Mesorhizobium kowhaii. The sequence continues at coordinate 74 of NZ_JBHLYT010000073.1, read as the reverse complement.
GGCGGTGATCACAGGGGCCTATGATGATGCTTACGACACGCTTTTCCATTCAATGTGGAGCAGTGCGATTTCGC
>NZ_JBHLYT010000072.1:0-3628 GCF_042431665.1 Mesorhizobium kowhaii | reverse complement strand
CATCCTTGACCGCGAGAGGGCCGAAACACCGGGAGAGGCGTCTCTCGCGCCAGTTCGGCGAAGAGACAAATGCCTCAGACGGTGCAAATGATCGAAATTGAACGGCCGACCGCAATGTGCGTTGCGACCAATGGCGGACGGCTGACCATCCTTCCTTGCCGCTCGGACCAATCGATCTGGCGCGGAAGGACCTGGCGCGATGCAACATATGTTGCGCATGCTATGACGCTGCGCTAGGTAGGAGTTATGGCTGACGGACCTCTTTCTGAGCGATTGATCGGGGGCTTTGACACAATGTCGGAGCAGTTCCAATTGGCGGCCCGCTACATTATCGACCAACCGCACGACGTAGCGCTATTATCAATGCGCGATCAGGCCCGCCTGGCAGGGGTCCAGCCGGCTACCATGACGCGACTGGCCAAGCATCTTGGCCTCACCGGCTACGACGAACTTCGCGAAATCTATGCTGAGGCCGTTCGTAGCGGTGACTTCGGATTCGCCGGAAAGGCCGACGTGCAAGCGATCGCTCAAAGGCGTAAAGGCGATCACGGCCTTGCGCGCGAAATTCTCCGGGCGCAAGCTGCCGAGATTGTCCATCTAGCCGAGTCTCAACTTGATGCAATAGTATCAACGGCAAGACGCCTTGCATCCGCCAACTGCGTCTTCTGCGTCGGACTGAGATCGAGCCACGCAACTGCTTGGCATCTGCATTATATTCTTTCAATGATTGGGGAAAAGTCGGTCATGCTCGATGCGACCGGTGGCACCGGTTCGGATGCGTTGGCCCGTGCCTCCCGCAACGACGTGCTCTTCGCGACTAGTGTGTTCCCGTACACGCGCGTCACGGTTGAGATCGCTGAATATGCGCATAAACATCGCATACCTATCGTCGCCATTACCGACAGCGAGGTTGCTCCGCTCGCTCGTATTGCCGACGATGTCGTTCTTGTTCAGACGAAGAGTCCCTCGTTCTTTCATTCGATGACACCGGCGTTCGCGGTCGCTGAAGTGCTTGGTGCGTTGATCGCCGGACGGGGTGCGGAGGCTGCGCGTGAATCTCTACTCCGGTTCGATGCTCATCTCGCGGATCTCAACACACACTTGAAATCGAGAACTTGGACTCGAAAAGTCCGCGCGTCCCGATCGGCCTCTCCAACAACAACGAAAGTGGATGGCAATAGGCGTAAAACGATCCTGCCGAATCAGGACTGATGGCTATGGTTTGCAGGCTGCAACCGGCTCGGTCTCCCACCGCAAGGCCCATCCTGTGGCGGAGGCGGTCCGAGTGATGCTCATCATAAGTTTATTGGGTGGCGTGCCGTGCTGCAGCTGCTAGACAGTGATCTGATCCCCAGAAACTGGACCGTTCAGAATTGGAGTTTTCCGCTGTAGTTTCCCGGCTGGGAGAGGAGCGGAAGCGATGAAAGCATCGAAGTTTTCGGACGCGCAGAAGGCGTTCATTCTGAAGCAGGGAGCGGATGGGTTTCCTGTGGCGGAGATCTGCCGGAGGGCCGGGATCAGCCAGGCGACCTATTTCAACTGGAAGAAGAAATATGACGGGCTGCTGCCGACAGAGATGAAGCGGCTGAAGCAGCTCGAGGACGAGAACGGCAAGCTCAGAAAGCTGGTTCGCCGACCTGTCGCTGGACAAGGAGATGCTGCAGGACGTGATCCGTGACCTGAGACCCTTGTTCCCTCCAGTTCAGTGGAGAGTCCGGGGTTTCATTTCTGGCCTCATGCGGCCTGTTTTTCCAGTGCCATTTTCAAGGCGAATTCGCTGGGCGTGATGTTGCCCAGTGCTGAGTGTGGTCTGTGCCGGTTGTAGTCCTCCTTCCAGAGCTGGATCGCTGCCCGTGCTTCCGCGAGGGTGGAAAACAGCGTTTCGTTCAGGCATTCGTCGCGGAACCGGCCATTGAAGCTCTCCACGAAACCGTTCTGCATGGGCTTGCCGGGTGCGATGTAGTGCCATTCGACACCGCTCTCCTGGCACCATTTGAGGATGGCCATCGAGGTCAGTTCGGTGCCATTGTCGGAGACGATTGTGCAAGGCTTGCCGCGACGGGCGATGATAGCGTCCAGTTCCCGGGCCACGCGGGCACCTGACAGCGACGTATCTGCGACCAGCGCCAGGCATTCCCGCGTGAAGGCGAAGCTGCGAGATGATCGCCAGCCAGCCGTCGAACCCAACGACGTCTGGGCGATGGACTTCGTTCACGACCAGCTCGCGACGGGCAAGAAGATCCGGTCCTGACGGTCGTAGATACGTTCTCACGCTACGTGCCGGTGCTCGACCCACGCTTCAGTTACCGAGCCGAGGATGTGGTCAGGATGCTGGAACAGGTCTGCCCTAAGATCGGCTATCCAAAGACGATCCGGGTCGATCAAGGCTCGGAGTTCGTCTCCCGCGACCTCGATCTGTGGGCCTACACCAGGGGCGTCACGCTCGACTTCTCGCGACCGGGAAAGCCAACGGACAACGCTTACATCGAAGCCTTCAACGGCCGCTTCAGGGCGGAATGTTTGAACGCCCACTGGTTCCTGACGCTTGCCGACGCGGCCGAAAAGTTGGAGGATTGGCGCAGATACTACAACGAGGTGCGCCCACATGGCGCAATCGGGCACAAGGTTCCGATCTCGTTGATCAATCCCGATGGCGCCGTCAGCCCGCCATCGTGAAACAGCCGGAAAACTTCACCTGCCGGCGGTCCAAAGAATGGTATCGGATCAGAAACGGCCAAGGCTCTAATCGCCGCTGGAAGAATGTTCAGTGGCAGGTCAACAGCATCTGAATATTATTTGGCGGAGAATTGCAATCTTTGCCGGCCCAGGCCGGCATCAGGACGGCGCCGCCACAAAATCTCGTGCGACACATAAATGCGGGTCGAGCGCGAGCACCTGCTGCACCATCCGCGCCAGGCACTGTTGATCTCGCGGCGCATATCGGTCGCGCCGCAGCACTGGTAAATCCGGTCGGTCGGCACCTCCGTGATCACCTGGTCAACTCCGCCAAGACGATGCGCAGCGCTGTCGGATCGACGGTCCCGTCGATCGCAATCGCGCGCCGCTCGCAAAGGCCACGACGATCCTGCTGGCCGGGTCCGGGCAATCGGCGACGGGGCGTTCGACCTCGGGCAGATCGCTCACCTCGATGCGCGCGAAGGTCGCCATCGCCTGATCGGAATCAGGCTCGCCGCCAGCCATCTGCTTGCGCCAGGCATAGAGCTGTAATGGGGCTACGCCGAACGCTTGCGCGACCTCGGTCACCGACGACGAGACCGGTAATTTTTCTGGGGTTGAGCACGGATTGTTAGGCCCGAGCAGTTCATCACCGTCGCTTTGTTCGGAGAAGCAACGATGGCGGTGGAGTGGACAATCACAATCGAGGGAAAGAGCGAGTTCGGCGACGTTTGTCGTCGGGAGGTCCGGGTCGACAAGAGCTGGGAGCGCCTGTTCGACGGCGAAATCGGCCTGTCGATCGAAGACGGCAAGAAGATCATGACGGCGCTGCAGAGCGCGGTCGTAAACTGTCGAAGACGGTCGAAACCCGCTGATAAACGACGACAAGATCTGAAGCGCTGGAAGAGCAAAGGCGGCCGCCCGCGCGCTCTTCAACTAGCGCTGTAGCGGG
>NZ_JBHLYT010000071.1:0-9587 GCF_042431665.1 Mesorhizobium kowhaii | reverse complement strand
GCGTGCGTGTGTGGTTGGCGACAGGCTACACCGATATGAGATGTGGCTTTCCATCGCTGGCGCTCCGGGTGCAGGAGGTCCTCAAACATAATCCCCTTGGGGGGAACCTGTTTTGCTTCAGGGGGAAACGCGGAAATTTGTTGAAGGTCATATGGCATGACGGCCAAGGAGCATGCCTGTTAACAAACTAACTGGCTTCATACTACAGCCCTTTCCTTGAGATCGGAGCATTTTGAGGAGTTGAGTCGGCGGATAGCCTCTGCCCGATGGGCAAGCTGGTTCCATCGGCTGCACTGTTTGGCTGGGACGTGCGGTCCTGGCAGCTCATAGAGGCTGATATAGCCGTTGTAGGTATGTCTTTTCACGATGTCGTATTTCGCCCATCTGACCAGGGTACATTCGGTGATCCCGAGTTTTGCGCAGGCTTCTGCTTTTGTCAGCATTCCCCGCTCGCGCTCTCCGGCAGATAGCCCGCTTCACGAAAGGCGACAGCACCCGTGATACCGCCATGCAGTTGCCGGTCGCCTCGATCACCACCTCGTCCGTCGCCAAAAGGCTCTTGACGAAGCCTTCCAGCGCCGTCCGGGTCAAATCTACTTTTGTCTCCAGAGTATCCGAAACACTTGAAGGTCGCGGCTTGAGCGTAGGCCAGATCGGTGATCTCGCTACCAAGGCGCGCGATGCAGGCTTTCCTATCCTTAGCGATCACACATATGAAAGCGCGTTGTGGATCATCGCCGAAGGGATGCGGCAGGGAGGCCGAGGCGTTGCTTACGAGGTACGTCGTTCTGGCCGATCGTCCGGTACCGGACGCCTTGGGTTACCTCACAGCAGCTCTGGAGGTTTCATCCCGCGGGCTCAGTCGGAAACGACTTTCAGAATTGCAGACAATTGTCGCTGCCCATGCCACACGGTACGATCTGCTAATCATCACCGAGTTGGACCATGCCATTCCACTTGGCCCAGAGCGCGACACGAACGCGATCTTTCGCTTAGCCGCAGGCCAGCATGTAACGGCTGTGATCGATCAGGTCCGGCCTCAAGCCATTCGCATGACATCAAAAAATACGGACGAAGTCGTGGCCGGTGCCGTCGAACAGGCTCTTGGCCATTTCAGCAAAGGAGGTTCTTGATGTCTTTGTTGCAGGTTCGAACAACCATAAACAAGATTATCAATTCCGCCGCCAAAGGCGGCGATATCAGCACAAAAACTTTGATCGAAGCGCTGCGAAAAGATTATGCCGTGATCATTTCAGCCGCACAGTCAGAACTCGAAACCATCGCGTTGACCAAGATTGTAAACGAAGTTGCCCGCCGGCGTGTCCGAGAGGTGCCAGGTCAGAGCGAGCTTCTCGGTGGCTACTCCGGCATCTGGCAGACCATTGTCGTCAAAAGCCGCGGACCTGACGGCAAACTGCGATATGAACGTAAGGCAATAAACGTTGCTACGCCCGAAGAGGTTGAAGGCTGGCTGCAAGAACACACACAAACGCGCCGCAGTCAGCCAGAGAAATTTGCTGGTATGCGCCGTATGCTAGAGGATGCAAGGAACGTTGGTGGGGCCAACGGCGCCACCATCGGCAGCCTCCTGGCCGAGAAGCGCCGCCGAGAGCTGGCCGCGGAGTAGCTCACAACCTTAAGCTCTATGAGCCTCGCAGTAGCGTCAAGGCATTAGCGGTTCTAGGAACATCCAGCTGAGCTGTTTGGAGCCACCGGCCTTGCCGAAGCTGTGTTGGAAAATAGAATGTTGACTGTCGATAGTCACTTACGAGAGCGTGCCGTTCAACGACCGAATCGTGGAGATGCAGGTTTTCAGAATTGGTTCTGCCGATTTACGATTTTACGAGCATTGCGTGCCGTTCAACCCCGCGCATACGACGAGGCGCTCGGGATCGACACGCCGCGCATGTGGACTGCCGCTCGCAACCGTGGGCCACTAAACAACACGCGCCGCCTGACCTCCCCAAAATCCTCATGCTCCCCAAATGCAGAAATACCCAGAGCTATCCTCCCGTGGCTCGCGGGTTCGTTCTCCGGAGGCTTCGGGCCCCTATCGGCAGCGAAGCCCCCGACCGACCTTTATCGAGAGGTGTTTGGCTGAGGCAGCCGTTCTGCCGGCAGCCTCTTTCGCCATTGCGCAGGGAGCCTGCCAACCCGAGGCTTTGCGGCGCTCGTCGCTTCACGATTGTCGGCCTCCTCGGCTAACGTTGCGATCCCCATCCGAACGGTCTCTCAGGTTTCTTAGTTCCCATCCTTACAGTCCGCTAAATCATCCAGCTCTCTCCCCTAAATGCCGGGCTTCTGTAAGTAGTTCAACATCGGAGGTTCTTCTGGATTTCGTGATTATACCAATGCTATAGACGCTTGCACTTTGCGAGTTCTTCGATATAGAAAAAGAATAAGCCGAATGGGGATCGGGGGAGGCGCTAGCATGGCGAGATCGACGGTCGTCGGGAAGATTGAACAGAAGGCTGGTCAGAAGCCGGATAGCAAGACCGTTTTGGCTGGGAATCACTCGAAAGAGCTTTTCTTCGCCGTTGTCGGTCCGGTAGGGGCAGGTGCGTCGCAGGCGATCAAGGCACTGCAACGCGTTTGCAAGTCCGGCGGCTATGAAGTTCACCTGATCAAGGCAAGCGACTTGATCCGAACCTGGGCAAATGAGAACGGCCTGGCCTTCCCTGGTGTCGGCACCAAGACCTTGGAACTGGTTACCGAGTTGCAGAACCTCGGTGACTCGATGCGCGAGCATGACATGGCCGAAGTCGCCAAGGCGGCAATGCGCGAAATCGCACAGCGACGTGCCAATCGCACCGGTCAGACGTACGTCAAGGGCGAGAAGGTCATTCCCGACAGCGTCAAGCGCGTCTATCTTATCGATTCGATAAGGCACCCGGCCGAAATTCACCTGTTACGCAGAACTTATGGCAACGCATTCGGGCTGATCGGAGTCGTTTGCGAGGAGGGCGTGCGTCGCGCACGAATTCTCGAGAAATACTTCCGCGGGCCGGAGAAAGGGCTGCCCGAAACACAGAACGCCGTCGACCGTTTCATGGATCGTGACTCGGACGACTCCAGTCGCAAGCATGGCCAGCATGTGACCGAGGCGTTCTACGAGGCGGATTTCTTTATCGACAATACCCGTGACGACCCGAACGGCACCAAGAACCTGCTGGACACCGATTTGAGCAGGTTCGTTAGCATCATCTCGCATGATCGGGTGGAGCGGCCCACCATAGAGGAGACCGCGATGCACCATGCCCACTCCGCGCGCGTGCGCAGCGCCTGTCTATCCCGACAGGTGGGCGCGGCATTGGTCGACGCCGATGGAACTGTGGTTGCGACCGGAACGAACGAAGTGCCGGCGGCCGGAGGTGGCGTCTATGGTGAGCGCTTCGCGACGTCGAGTAGAGGCATTGACGATCATCGTTGCGCTTTCCGCGCCGAGGCGTACTGCAGCAGCAATCGCGAGCAAAACGACATCATCGACAACTTGATCGAGGTCATTCCGGAACTGAAGCAGGTTTCGGACAAGATCGACCTGGCTGCGCGCATCCGGAAGACTCGGCTGGGGGGCCTCATAGAGTTCAGTCGTGCGGTCCATGCCGAAATGGATGCGCTGCTGTCGGCCGGGCGCGAAGGTGTCTCGACCGTCGGTACCCGCCTCTTCGTCACGACATATCCGTGCCACTATTGCGCCAGACACATCGTCAGTGCCGGCGTGTACGAAGTTCAGTTCATCGAGCCATACCCCAAGAGCCTGGCCAGAAAGCTGCATAGCGATTCCATCGAAGTGACCCCGTCCGAGTGGATACCGCCGGTCCCAAAGAGCATCGGTGCCGCGCGGGCACAGCTGCGTACCGCTTCGGACGTCGATAAGGACGACGTTAAGCTCAATGAGCCTAAGGTGCTTTTCAGACCGTTCGTAGGGGTAGCACCCCGGATGTACGTCCGTGCATTCGAGAAGACGTGGCAACTCAAGAATAAGACAAGCGGTGAATTTGAGATGCGGGCACCAGAATGGGGTAGCGAATGGACCACCTTGACGGTAGGCTATCCCGAACTCGAAGCAGCCTTGGCGAAATAGCGTGGCGAAACCGCAACTCACACTCGTCGAGAATACCGGAAGCTGGCATAGCCGCGTCGATGGTCGCGTTGTCGCGCAGACGCATGAGGTCGCCACCCGTGATACTGTGCAGAGCTCACCACGCGCTGATCAGCTCGATTTGTTCGACGCGCTTGCTCTTCCCGATTTGCGCGTTTTCGTCGTTGCCATGGATACCGTGCACGGCCGGACGCTTCAAAAGGCAGTGCTGTCTAGCAAACCCAGGTCGGTGATCGATCTGCGATACGCAGCCCGTTTTGACCAATACGGATCTGACAGGGATACGTTGTTTGCCTATTTCAAGTCGGTCGGTTCTTACTATGCCTTGGACTCAATGCCTTGGCATGACCTTTCGATCCGCGACTTCATGACTGAGGGCGGCGTTCAAGTCCCCAGAGTTCATCATGAGCTGGTCGAGCTGGACAGAGGGGCAGTGATGTTCTTCGTTCCAAAGCCTCAGCACGCCAGCATGCTGATTGCGTACCTGAACCGGACGCTCTCGGCCAAAGCCAAGACCAGTTGGCGGATCGAGCAGATCGGCTGATTTTAGAGGGAGCCGCCGGTTTCCGAGTCCGTATCTCGCCGTATCTTCTTGCCTCTTTCCCTACGGAATCTCATAACGTGAGGTCAAACGCGGAAACAGCACCTACAAAAGCCTATCTGTACCGAACGGTACAACATTGTCGGGTAACGTCGGCATGCGCTCCCCGGTAAGTCGCGCAAATAGCTCGGGGGCCATGCCAAGATTGGCAAGCAGGTGGTAAAGGACAATCGGGTCACGGTTGGAAATCCAGCTGATGGCCGCGCGCAGCAGCTCTGGCTCCTCGATCGCAACCCGTTCGTCGTAGCGCTCCGCCTTAGCTTGTCCGGTCTTTACCAGTTGGATGTTGGCGGTGCGATATTGCGCAGCGTCGATTAGGCCCAGATCAAACGCGCGCCGGGCGATGGCGCGTACCGAAACCTTCCAACGAAGCTTCATTGCAAACAGTGCATTCCAATCGAGAGTCCGCCGACTTCGAGGAAATTCACGCGCGAACGCGGCGCGCGGGATCAAAAAGGCCCCGGCGAACCGGTGCGCCTCCCCTTCAGTGACACTGTCGCCGGTCTGGATGCCTTGATGCATAATCAGGTGAGCGGCTTCGTGTGCGAGGTCGAAGCGCAAGCGGGCGCCGGCAACTTTCGCGGTTGAGCGAACGATGATAGGCCGGCGCCGAGCCATAGACAGCGCATCGATGCGGTCAGTGAGATCATCGAAGTGGACCACCACTGCACCAGCATTCTCCACAACACGCATCATACTGGTGATTGGACCATCAAGGCCCAGACCCCAGTGCTGTCGAGCATTCTCGGCAATGCGCTCTATCGCGTTGGGCGAAGCGGGGCGCGCCTCCTCTGGAAAGTCGACAATCGGCATGCGCACCTGGCCCTCGAGCGCGTCAACTAGTGCTTCCAAAGCTGTCCCCCGAGCCACAGCCTGCGCAGTCAGCGCTCGTGGGGCGCTCGCCAGCCGACGGAAGTGACAGTCTTCTTCACGGACGGGGTTCGTCGCCGGCGTTGCGAAGAACGCAGACGTCACCGCGAGCGCAGCTGCTAACGCGTCACGCATCTCTTCGGTTGGTTCCTTGGCGCCCGTTTCAAGCTGATGAACAAACTGACGGCTAGCGGTCACAAGCCCGCCTAACTCATCGAGCGACAGCCCTGCGAGCAGTCGCGCCAGTCGGAGCTTGTCGCCGTAAAAGAAACGTGCCCGATCCTCCCGGACTTGGCCCGGCGCACCTCCCTTCATTGTCACGCTTACACCCCGTCGGAAGAAGAGGCGATTTCGTCGCCACGCTCGTCCTGGTCGTCCCGGTGATCGCCGACAGACGGCGATGAAAGTTCAATACCCTCAGGTCGCTCTTCGTCCAGTACAGCGATCAAAGGCTCTGCCTCAGCAAGGGGCAAGGGCCACACGACTTCGGGCTGGTCGTTGCGTAACGCGACGAAACTAGCTCCGAGGAGCGCGCCATCCATATCGGTCGTTACACCGATTCGAAACAGCATGCCGGCGGTCGGAATGCCTGGCTCCAGATCAAGCAGCAGTTGCTCGAAGGGAGTGGCAATCGAAATCTTTGCCGTAGGCTCTGCGGGATCTCCGCGCCAGAAGCGCATTGGAACACCGCCGATGCTGAACTGGAAATGCTTGCCGGGATCAATTACTCTTAGCCATTCGAAACCCAGTGTGCCGGCAGCCTTTGCGATCTGAAAGCAGCCGTAGTTGTAGGCGCAGACTCCCAAGGTCCAGTTGTCGTCTCCTATTGTGGGGTCAAAGCGATCGACCGCACTGCCACGGCCCAAGGCGAGCAGCTGTGCAACCTTGACAAGCCGTTCTACGGTCAGCTCGGGGTGATAGTCCCAAGGCAGCATCTTCACTCTCTCTTTCTCGAATCGGGCATTTCTTAGAGTCTGTCAACCATAAGGATCATTGTCAACCAATGCGCGCCGAAAGGCGGATGTATGGGTTGAACTACTGAAATGGAGCCGCTTTGCTGCTGCTTCGCTCCGAGAATGAGGATGGCGGTGACAGATCGCAGTTCGCTTGCTATGCGCTGAAATGTGCATATATTGTGCGTATGAGAGGCCGGAGATTTGTCATGACCCACGCACAGCTTGCACATTCCAGGGTGGTCTCAGGCTTCGTTGACAGCCTGCAGGAGCCACGCACACCCTATATCTCGCCAAAGCGCCTGTCGCAGGCGCTTGGCGTGAAGGTGGCCAACCTGGCACAACTGACCGGTGTCCACCGCAACACGCTGCGCAACCCAGCCTCGGAGCGCCTGCAGGGCAGGATGCGCGAGATGGTGAAGGTGATTTCCGCAGCCACCGAACTCACCGGCGACGTCGACAAGGCGATCTACTGGTATCGCAACGAACCGATCGCCGATTACGGCCACCGCACGGCTGCGGAGCTCGTTGCGGACGGCCGGGTCGAGGCCGTCCTGGCCTTCGTTCGTGATCTCGAAAACGGCGCGCGCGGGTGAAGATCACCCGGGTCGGGCCGGACGAGATATTCCATCGCTATCTGACACCCAAATGGGCTTTTTTGCCCATCAGCGGTGCAGGCGCGGCGATTGACGGCGGTCGTTTCAACCGGCCAGGCGTCGAAGCGCTCTATCTGTCCCGTTCGACCCAGACCGCTCTTGATGAATACAAGCAGGGTGCCGGCATCACCCCGCCGGCGACCCTTGCCGCTTACAAGATCACGCTCGCCGACGTCGCCGACCTTTCGCAGGGGTTCGACCCGAATGCGTGGGATAGTGCCTGGAAGGAATGGGATTTGTGCCTGGCGCCAGATCGCTCGCATTGACAGGAAGATACCTTCATCGTGGAAGCTTGCGGACATGGTCATCACCGCCGGGCTTCGCGGCATCCTGTTTCCGTCGCTGCGTCACGCCGGCGGCACCAATCTGGTGATCTTTCCGGCCAATCTTGTCGACGGCGATCATGTCGCGGTTCACGATCCCGATGACCGGCTCCCGCACGACCAGTCGTCCTGGTCCTGAGTCATCGACCGTCTCTGTGGTCGCAACGCGACAACGCGTGCTCACCACACCTGGTCCTCAACGACATCGTCCTCGCCCTCCCCGCTTGCCAGCCCGGCCGGAATATCGCCGGCCAGCATCTTTTCCTTCAACAGCAGGCCTGCATCCTCGGGCGCCTCGAAATCCGGCAGCTGGCGCAGCGTGTCGAGCCCGAACTGCGACAGGAAGTTCTTCGTCGTCACATAGGTATAAGGCGCGCCCGGCCGCGGACTGCGCGGCCCCGAGGCGATCAGCTGCTCAGCGCGCAGTACGCCGATCAGATCGCGTGACACCTCCTTGCCGAAAAAGCTCGACAGCTCACCACGCGTGATCGGCTGGAAATAGGCAATGCACATCAGCACCAGCGCCTCCGACTGCGACAGCTCTTTTGTCCCCTGCTCCGCGGGCGTGCCAAATGCACAGTGGATGGCGTCGCCAAATACTTTCTTGGTCCGGTGCTGCCAGCCGCCGGCGACCGCCACCAGCTCGTAAGGGCGGCCGGCGAGCTCGGCGCGGATGTCGTCGATGATCAGCTCGAGATTGCAGCTTCTTCCCACCACCCGCGCGAGGACACTACGTGTCACCGGTTCGCTGGCAGCAAAGATCACCGCTTCAACGCGACCCATCCACTCGCGCCAGCAGTTCTGGCGGCAGGTGCTCCAGCTCGGTGTCGACCAGCATTCGCTGGACATTTTTTTTCGCCCTTTCGTCGCTCGCTGTCTCGGCCATCGCTAAAGTCCAAACAGCCGGAAAGAGGAACGGCCAGACAGCTCGCGCACCGCCTCGAGCTGTCGCAGCCGCTCGAACAGGCGGCGCGCCGCAAAACGCGACAGGTTTTTGGTCGTCAGCGAGCCCGAAACGGCGTCTTCGTTGAGCAGCAGAAAAATCACATCACCGGCGCCCTTGGCGCGCAGTTTGGCCCGATCGCCAGAAGTTTTTCGGCGCGGCGCGACAGCTCGGCGGCCAGCTGGCAGGCCTCCGCCGCCGCCTGGGCAAGCGCCAGGCAGACCGCAGCCTCAAACCCCTCTTGTCCCGGCCGGATTCTTTTGTCGCGCGCCTCCGTCGACCGAAATGCCGGACCCAAAACCTGCGCCATCAGGAGCGGCAGCGGCCGCGGCCAGCGCAGGCTTTGCGCCAGCACCAGGTCGGCCAGCTACCAGGCCAAAAGCTCGGCATCGGGGCGCAGGGTAACGGTATGAGCGGCGATCGCCGCGGCCGCGAACGGCGCCGGCCGCCGCGACCGCGCCAATTCCTCGATTTGCACGCAAAGCGCGGCGAGCGCGGCGCCGTCCCAGGCGACCCCGAGCATTTCGACAATCTTGGCTAGCCGATCGGGGCTGGCTGCCGGCGGCCGCAGCGCCAGTTGCCGCCAGGCGCCAAGGACAGCGCCGGCGGGGCCGGGATCGGCGCCGGCCGGGCAAAGCTGCCAGGCATCGCGCAAGGCGGCTTCGTCCTCGGCGCGGCTGGCTAGCCGCATGCTGGCGGCGGCGCATTTGAGCGCCAGCCGCTGGCGCCAGGCACCGGACCAGGAAGGCTGCGCCCGGCAAAGCGTGTCGAGCGCGCCCAAGGCGGCTCCGGCCTGGAAGGCGGCGTCAGCGTTGCTCGGCGCGCCGCCCCGGGCGAGCGCCCAGGCCGGAACGGTCGGCTCTGGGGCGGGGCTGGCAGTCGTGGGATCGAGCCGAGTCATGGTTTTGCAGGGTAAAGCACCCGTGCGCTTTCCGCCATGATTTTCGCGCCAAAGCGCACAGCCTGTCGTCAGTAAATAACGAATGATAATGTTGCATTATCGTTCGCTTTGCTCTTTATAGAAGAAATGGCCGTTGTCGTTCGTTTTTCACCGGCGGACAGCCTCGTTTAGGCGTCAGATCGACGAGAATTCGCGTTCATTGAGCGGACCCGGTTTGCGCTCAAGCCCCGGACAGCCT
>NZ_JBHLYT010000070.1:0-11707 GCF_042431665.1 Mesorhizobium kowhaii | reverse complement strand
GCCCGCTACAGCGCTAGTTGAAGAGCGCGCGGGCGGCCGCCTTTGCTCTTCCAGCGCTTCAGATCTTGTCGTCGTTTATCAGCGGGTTTCGACCGTCTTCGACAACAGCAAACAGCCGATGCTCGACCTTGTTCCACTTCGATGTGCCCGGCGGATAGAGGTGGACGCGGATCACCAGCCCCGTCTCGTCGGCAAGCCTTTGCAGCCCGACGTTCCAGAGCCGCACGCGCGCACCGTTCGAGCCAGCAACGGATCGACTGCACGGCGAACTCGGCCATATCGCTCGTGAGCCCGACGCTGACGAAGCCGGCGTTGGCGCTCACGTCGTCCTTGCCGAGCTTCTTGTCCTCGAAGTCGTGCACGTTCACGCGGTGCGGGTCGCCTTTCGGGCGATAATCGGTTCCGCCATTCTTGAAGTTGCCGACGAGCTCATTCTTCTTGGTTTCGACCGAGATGACGGGCTGGCCCGCCGCTTGCGCCGCGATGACCTTGGCGTTGATGTGCTCGAACTGGGCGTTGCAGTGGGGATGCTTGGAGCCTTCTTCCGCCTTGCGGTTGGACTGGCGCGAGAAACCGAGCTCGGTGAGCAGTTTGCGCACGCTGTTGGGGCTGATCGCGTGGCCCATGTCAACGAGCGCCGACGCCAGCTTGTCGCGGCTCTTCGACACCCACAGCAGCGGACGCTCCGGATCGCCCTGCGTCGCGGGGCTCGACGAGGCGCGCGAGGTCGGCGAGCAACGTCACATCACGCTCGCTCAGCGGCCGCGGGCCGCCGCCTTGCCGATCGACAAACCTATCCCCTTGGCCCAGCCAGAAGTACTCGTGTGGAAAGGCGATTACCGGTTTCGTTCAAAACAGAAGACCCCAGCTGCTGCCGGCAATGGCTCAACTCACGTCGTCAGCGCGGACCGCTGCATCCATTGTTTCGCCTTGAGCGGAGGAACGCTCCCTTCTAATCGCGTCACAGGATTCGGTGAAGGCGACGTCCAGTAGAAAACTGAGTGTTTCCAGCCCGTGGGAGGCCGCCATCTGGCGCAGTTCGTCGAGCCGGCATATGATAGAGCCAAGTACGTCCACGCAGTCTTTTGTTTGCTCCTGGCCCGTCACTCCCGCCTCGCCGGTTTAACTGTGTGGTCGTGCAGCTAGCAGGCTTGCGTCGACGGTCGGTGGAACTGGGGACGTGCTGGCGCAAGTTAGTCTGCGGCCAAAGGAGTTCCTGCGGTTCCGGTTCATGTCCTCTCCCTCAGTTCAGATGCCTGCTACAATTCCGGTTGGCTGGCATGTCCAGGCCAATGTCGAGGATGGGAGCGCTGTGGGTAAGCCAGCCGACCGAGATAAGGTCGACGCCGGTCGCCGCAATTGCCGAAGCCGTTTTCGGTGTCACCCGACCCGACGCCTCGGTGATAGCCCGGCCGCCGACCATCGCCACGGCCTGGCCAAGATCCTCGAGGGACATGTTATCGAGCAGTACGGCGTCGACGCTCGCCTGAAGCGCCATCTCGAGTTGGTCAAGCGTGTCGACCTCGACCTCGATCTTCACCATGTGGCCAATCGCGCCGCGCGCGCGCTCGATTGCGGTGCGGATGTCGCCGGCAACGGCGATGTGGTTGTCCTTGATGAGCACGGCGTCGTCGAGTGCGAAGCGGTGATTGGCGCCGCCGCCAGCGCGCACCGCATATTTTTCCAGAGCACGTAGGCCGGGTGTCGTCTTTCGTGTGCACACGATCTTTGCGTTATGACCGCGTACCGCATCCACCAGCGCGGCGGTAGCCGTCGCAATGCCGCTCAGCCTGGAGAGGAAATTGAGCGCCGTCCGCTCGGCCGTTAGCAGGCTGCGCGCCGGCCCGTTTACCATCGCGATGGTTTCTCCGGCCGACACTTTGCCACCCTCGGGACACCGCAACTGTATGCTGATCCCAGGATCGACCAGTAGGAAGGCAAACATGACCAGATCGAGCCCGGCAACAACGCCAGCCTGCCTGGCATTCAACGCAAACGTCGCCTTGCAATCGGCTGGGATGATTGCGTCGCTCGTAATGTCGCCAGCTCTGCCCAGATCTTCCAGGAGGGCACTGCGCACGATGGGTTCCATGATGATCTGGGGAAGCGGTGCAAGTGAAGTCATATCAACAGCTCCGTTCGGATGCTTGCCAGCTGAGCGCGACGGCATTCTCAAAGGCTGTGCAGAGCGTCAGTCGCGAGGGGAGGGCGGCAGCACCGCGCCCGGGGAAATCGGATCGGTGGTGCGAGCCGCGGCTCTCCTCACGTCGAAGCGCCGCAATCGAGATCAACATCGCCACTAGTCCCGGGTCGGCCGCCGCCGTCTCGCCAACGGCGATCGGCAGCAGAGCCGCCACGGCCTGGCGTAGCCCCTTGCCATTGCGGATGATACCAAGCGCATTCGAGACGACTTGGCGTAGGGGTGAAGGGTCAGGTCGCAAGGGACCGGCTGAAGGAAGCCTGGGCCACTGCCAGCCGGCGCAAGTGCCACCGACGCTTGCCGCTACCCACGCGGCTGTTGCGACCGCCTCGGCAAGCGAGTTGCTGGCCAGCCGGTTGGCGCCGTGCAGCCCGGTGCATGCAACTTCGCCGCATGCCCACAGGCCGGAGACGGAACTGCGCCCTTCAGCGTCAACGGCCACGCCACCCATGTGATAGTGCGCGGCCGGGCGTACCGGGATCGGCTCGATGGCGGGATCGATGCCGGCCTGCCGGCAAGCCGCGTCGATCGCCGGAAAGCGTCTGGCGAATTTCTGGCCGAGGCATTGCCGGGCGTCGAGATAGACACGACGTCCCACGGTGAGCTGACAGGAGATGGCCCGCGCGACCACGTCACGCGAGGCGAGCTCGGCGCCGGGCGTATTGGCAAGGAAGCGCTGACCGTGTTCGTCGACGAGCACTGCACCTTCGCCGCGTACGGCTTCGCTTACAAGCGGCATTGGTCGGCGGGGGCTGTCGAGGGCGGTCGGATGGAACTGCACGAATTCAAGATCGGCAAGCTCGGCGCCTGCGCAGGCAGCCAGCGCCAGACCATGCCCGAATGAGCCAAGTGGGTTCGTTGTATCGTTGAATAGGCCGCCGATGCCGCCGGTCGCAAGCACCACGCGTCGCGTCGGCAGTGCGAAGGTACCGCTATGTCGGGCCGCCAACACGCCCACAATGCCGCCCTCCGCAACCACGAGGCGAAGGGCTGTCACGCCTTCCAGGATCGTGATCGAACGTGTCCGCCGGATCGCGGCGAGGAGCGTGCGGAACAACTCGCGGCCGGTGGCGTCGCCGGCGGCGTGCACGATCCGGCGGCGCGAATGCGCCGCCTCGAGGCCGAGCCGCAGTTTCCCATCCAACGCACGGTTGAAAGGAGCACCCAGACGAATGAGATGGTCGATTGCGTTAGGTAGGGCCTCGACCACCCGCCTGGCCATCGTTTCGTCGCAAAGCCCATCGCCGGCGGCAAGCGTATCGGTGAGGTGCAGTTCGGGGCTGTCGTCTTCGCCGACGCTCGCCGCGAGCCCGCCCTGGGCCAGCGTGCTGGAGGCGTCCGTTCCAAGCGGGGTCGTGGAGAGAAGGACGACTGGTTGCGGCGCCAGATGAAGCGCCGTCACCAGGCCGGCAACGCCCGCGCCGATGATTACTGGCGCCCCGCCAATGTCACGCATCTCTTGCGTCATACGAAGAGCATGCGCTCCACAGCCCAACGGGCCCGCTCAGCAACATGGGGATCGATCGTGACGACGTGACGGTTTTCTTCGAGCGCGCTGCGGATGTTGGCGAGCGTGATGCGCTTCATGTGCGGGCACAGGTTGCAGGGGCGTACAAACTCGATTTCCGGATGTTCGACGGCAATGTTGTCACTCATCGAGCACTCCGTCATGAGCATCACACGCGCTGGCTTGTGCTGTCCGACGTAGTCCGACATCGCCGCCGTCGAGCCAGCGAAGTCTGCCTCCGCCACGACCTCCGGTGGACATTCAGGGTGAGCAAGCACCGTTACGCCGGGATAGGCCTCGCGCAGCTCTTGAATGTCGGACGCTGCGAAGCGCTCATGCACCTCGCACCGTCCCTTCCAGGCAATGATCTCGACTTTTGTCTGCGCGGCGATGTTTCTCGCCAGATATTCGTCGGGCAACATGATCACGCGAGGCGCGCCGAGCGACTTCACCACCGCCAGCGCATTCCCCGAGGTGCAGCAAATGTCGGACTCAGCCTTCACGGCGGCGGACGTATTTACATAGGTGACAACCGGAACTCCCGGATAACGCTCACGCATCAACCGCACGTCCCATGCCGTGATCGAGTCGGCCAGCGAGCAGCCGGCGCCGAGATCCGGGATGAGTACTGTCTTGTCGGGATTGAGCAGCTTGGCCGTCTCAGCCATGAAATGCACGCCTGCGAGCACGATGACTTGCGCCTCGACCGTCATTGCCTTGCGGGCGAGAGCCAGGCTGTCGCCGACGATGTCGGCCACGCAATGAAAGATCTCCGGCGTCTGATAGTTGTGGGCCAGGATGACGGCGTTGCGTTGGCGCTTCAGCCCCAGGATTGCGTCGATGTCGTCGCTGAAGGCCGACCATTCGATTGACGGAATCACGCGGCTGACGCGATCGTATAGGGAGGTGGCCGTAGGTAACGCCCGCGTCATCGGCGCCTCCAATTATAGTCAATCTGGTTATAAGGGGATATTTCTACACCGACTATAAGGATGTCAAGACCGCGCCAGCGGCAATTTTGTCCCAGCTATGACCGTCTCGTCGAGAATGGCATGACGGAAGCGATAAAGCTTGGCGGGCCGCCCGCCGGTTTCCGTGGTGGTCTCGCCTGTTTCCTCGACTAGCTCCTGCTGCTCGATCAGGCGGCGGAAATTCGGCTTGTTAACGAGCCTGCCGGCGAGCGCCTCCACGGTTCGCTGCAGCTGTAGAAGCGTGAAAACCGGCGCCATCAGCTCGAACACGACGGGCCTGTATTTGATTTTGGAGCGCAACCGCGCAATACCTGTTGCCAGGATGCGGCGATGATCGGCGACCATCGATCTGCCCGGCATCGGGGCGAGGGCACCCGCATGCTGCCCGCCGCGAGCCGCCTCTTCAATCAACGCAGCCTCATAGAGCAGCTCATAGCGTTGAAGAACGAGCTCCTCGTTCCAGCCCAGATCGTCGAAGCCGAAAGCGACTGCTGCCCGCCGCTGGCGCTCGCGACGCGCCTCGACCTCTGGCGCGCCTTGCGCCCATTCGATCAGACGGGGGCGCAGAACATCCAGCACCACCGGCGGCGTGCCGGAGCGATGGTCCTCCCACGGGAAGTAATCGTACCAGCTCCCCCAGCAGGGCTTGGCCGAGTCTCTGGCATATTCTTGCCGGGTGAGTGCGAGATAGCTGATCGAAATCACACGTTGCGGGTTTTCGGCGCCGATCCTGTCGCGGTCGGCGAATGTGTAGAGCTGCTCGATGTAACCAAGCGGCTGACCGGTTTGCTGTTCGACCCATGCCCGAAGGCCCGATTGCAGCGAGCGGTGATCGAACTCGAACGGGTCCGACGGAAGTGCATTGGCCTGCCCGATGGTGAGAACGGAAGGGTGCCCATCGGTGACCGCGACCACGACAGCGATCAGATCCGCCTTGACGTCGTTGGCCTTGCGTCCGGCGCGGGCTTTTCTGGTGTCTTTTGCGTCCATGTTCCCCAAAATGGTCGCAACCCCGCCGCGAAGGAACTCAATCGATTTAATCAATCTTTATCATGCCTGCCGGAGCGTCAACACCACCAATTGCGTGATTTTAGCTCTTCCCAGCTGCACCAATGGGCTTCAAACACGACACCGGCCGGCGGTAACGTGAGGGAAGGCACCTTCGAGCGCGGTCGGGACGCAATGCCATCACACCTCCGGATATTCGTTCCCGCAGGCGCGGAACGCCACTGGTTGGCCTGCGGGCAGGGCGAGCGCGAAGCTGGTTGATTGCGCGCCGCGAGACATCGTTCTTGTCGGTGACAGCGTCGGCATCGTGCTGCTTGGCCCGCCAGCCACCCTCGGCGTTACGCCGTAACATGATGATCATGCATGCCTGGCGCCGGGAGCAGGCTAAAAACGAGCACTGACGGCAGTCGACTTGCCTTTCGACCCCCAGCACGAGGTGCCAAGCATGCTTTCCATAATGCTGCCCGGCTGATGGCGGGGACCGGCTGCGCGGCCGTCCAGCTCGAGCGCTGGCGAGCCGATGGCCCATCCGCTTGCTCGGTGCGCGGAAAACTGCGATCACGGCGATGCCGGCTTGACGTTGGTCAACGCGCTCTGGTCGCTTTCCGCGCGCCGACCCGGACGGTTCGCTTCGCCTCAACCACCAGCTCCCGAACAGCCGACCGCTGCGGTGTGACCATTGCGATTGTCGAACGCCGGGGCGGTGTCGCGGCCGTGACCTTTGCCGCTGACGAACCCAATCGCTCGTTCCTGCTCGCCGCCGAGCGCTATGAACAGGCGCTTCAACTCATGGCGACCTGTTTCCATATTCACATTCGTCGCAAGCTTGTTACCGATCGAGTGATAAGTGGTATTGCGCTGACGCTGCGGGAATATGAGTGCATGCAATGGGCGGCGCGCCGCAAGTCAGCGTGGGAGACCGGCCGTATCCTGGGCGTCAAGCGCCGTTCAGCCGCGTATCATCTGGACAATGCCAGGAAGAAGCTCGGCGTGCGCACAGTCATGCAAGCCGTGATGCAGCTTTCGGCTTCCAACAACGATCTTTTCTGACAAGCAGCTTTACCCTGTACAGTTGCACAGGATGCTTCGTGCCGAAGGTTCGCCTCCAATGCCAGGGTGATCCCTTTAAGGAGGCCCAGCGTGATTCAGCTTGTTACACCCGATTGCTATGGCGACTTTGTCGACGAACTTCATGAAATGCACCGCTTGCGTTACCGCGTCTTCAAGGAGCGGCTGGACTGGCAGGTGCCGACGAACGGCCGCTACGAGATCGATTGCTTCGATTCCTTGAAACCGAACTATCTCCTTTTGCGCGGTTTCGGCGGTGCTGTCGAGGGATGCGCGCGGCTGCTTCCGTCGACCGGACCCACCATGCTGGGCAACACTTTTGCCGAGCTGTTGGAAGGCAAGGCAGCGCCCAGCGAGCCGGATATCTGGGAAAGCAGCCGCTTTGCCCTCGATCTTCAGCCATCGACCCCCAAGGGCGCCGGCGGCGTGGCTGTCGCCACCTACGAACTCTTCGCCGGCATCATCGAATTCGGCCTGTCATGCAGTCTCGAGCGAATTGTCACGGTCACCGATCTGCGCATGGAGCGCATCCTGCGCCGCGCCGGCTGGCCGCTTGAGCGGATCGGCGAACCGCACGCGATCGGCCTAACCCGCGCGGTGGCCGGATATCTCGACGTCTCGGCCGAGACGCTTGGTTCCGTTCGGCGCAATGGCGGTTTCCATGGGCCGGTTCTGTGGGCGCCAATAGCCTGCGGCGCGATGTGATGCCTGGTCGGTTTGTCCGTGGGGCTTGTCCATGAGGTCGGTGGAGGACACCGGAGCCGACTGGCCGGACTGGTGCGATGATAGGGCGTACCAGCATACGTTTCGTCTGACGCGGCGAGAGTGGGCCTGGGAGTTCTTGCGGCGCAATCCGGCATTCCGCAACGATCTGGCCAAGGCACTGGAGGGGGCCGAATGGCTGGGCAGTCCAAGGTCGCTCGACATCATCGCGTCGCGCGCCGACCTGACGCGGTGGGGCGTTTTGTTTCGCGGACTCCTTGCGGCCTGATGCGCGTGTATTCTGGTGTCCACGCCAATGTCCCTACGTCTTGCCGATCACCGCCGAACCGGCATCTTCCTCGGCCGCGCCGCCCGCTTTCGATCTGACGGCGCCGCCATGTCGTGCCACGGTGCTTTTGGCAGGCAACGGCCGCCAGCACGTTCTGTTGCGCCCTGCTGAGCGACATCTTCAGCTCGCGGTTTCAGGTGCGACAGTCGCTCAGCGCGTGCGCCTGCAGGTCGACGCGATCTGGCCGGCCGGGCAGGCGAAGCATCGGCTATGGGCACTTGAATGCCTCAACAGCCTGGCGATGCGCGGACGGCTGCCGAATACCCTGTTTCGTGCGGAGGCGCGTGGCCGACGTCTCCGCTTCGTCCTTCGTGCGCTCGATGGGTCGCTGTCGGGGGCAACGCACCGGGTCATCGCCGAAGCCCTGCTTGGCCAAGCGCGCGTCAGGGCCGATTGGGCAGATCCGCGCGATCATCTGCGCGACCTGATCCGTCGCGCCATACGCCGCGGCCATGCCCTCATGAACGATGGATACAAGGACCTGCTCACTTGAAAATGCGGTGTGGCGCACCCGAGCAAATGGTCAGCTGCCGAACATTGCCTTGTAGCCCGTCCTCACCATCCAGTTTGCACGTCGCAGATGACTGTCAAGCGACTTTAGGGCTCGCTCCGGTTCGCATACCGGATCGAGGCCGAGAATGACTTGCGCCATCTCTTCCTTGCTTGCGTTGTCGGCCGATGCGTCCAGCAGCCGCATGTAGATCGTGAAATGCTCCCTGTCGTAGGCCGTGAGACTGTCCGACCAGGGGACTTCGTCGATAACGGGTTCATTAGGCTCGAGGCGCGATCTGTTTCCCAATTCTCTCTCTCGGTTTGTACGATCGCGCGTCCGCCCTGACGCCCGGTCAATATCCTAAAATGGGATACTCCGAAACTGGGATTAGTCGGCGAGCCGGTTCCTTCATGGCCGGTTCGCAAAATGCCGAAATCCCTTCGATCATCTCGCCAGCGCCAGATGCTGAAACAGCTGATTGCGGCGCGAAAGAACAAGGGCCTGACCCAGCTCCAGGTTGCGCAGGCGCTGGGCCGCCCACAGTCCTTCGTCGCAAAGTATGAGGGCGGTGAACGTCGTTTGGACGTCATTGAGTTTTTAGAACTAGCGGAGATTCTGGAGGTCGATCCCTGCCAGCTGCTGGCACAGGTTCCTCGTTCTCGCCACCGATAGGTCACGATAAGGGGAGCTTCAGCGAGAAACGTCCTCAAGTCGAATCCTTCAACAAGGCGTCCGGCGGGCCGAGACCGCAGGATCTGCTTCGCGATGGACCGAGCCCGATCTGCTTTGCCGGCTCCGGGCGGTCTCGGCCGCCCACCTTCCCCTCGCGGCCATGAGCAGGACCTGACGCAAGAGGAACTGGCTGCGCGCGCGCTGAGTTTGACCCAGGTTGACGATCTGAGCCGTTCGCTCGTCCCGTTTGATCAAAATAGCAGCGTAATCGTCGTTGTTGAAATGAGTGAATCGAGTTGGTTGGCGGCGGGACAGGTTCCCGGCATTGAACGCTTGCCTCTGAAAAAGTTGGAGCCTGATCCTATTGCTTTGCTGCGGCTGGTGGAGCGGTGGCGTGACGAGGCGGTCAAGGTGGGCAATGCAATCGAACGGATTGCGCTGGCCTTCGAGGCCGGGCGCGATGGGTTCTGGCTGGCGCGGTGGCTGGAGAGGCGCGGCATCGAGGTGCACGTCGTCCATTCGACTAGCGTCGCGGTGTCGCGCGAACATCGTCGGGCGAAGACCGATCGGTTGGACACGGCGATGCTGATGCGCGTCTTCCTGGGCTGGCTACGCGGCGAGCGTGGGCATTGCGGGATGGTCGCAGTTCCGACGCTCGAGGAAGAGGATGCCAGGCGTCCAAGCCGTGAGCGGGAAAGTCTGGTCAGCGAGCGCACGCGGATCATCAACCGCATGAAGGCGATCCTGGCGTGGCTCGGGATCCGCAGCTTCAATCCCAAATTGCGAAAGGCAGTACAGCGCCTTGACGGGCTGCGGACACCGGACGGTCTGCCACTGCTACCCAATACGATCGATGAACTCCGGCGCGACATGGCCCGGCTCGCCATGGTCTGCGAGCAAATCAAAGCGATCGAGAAGGCCCGCCTTGCGCGTCTCGAACAGGAGCCGGCGGCGGGGCCGCACGCGATGGTGCGTCTCATCGCCAGCATTATCGGCATCGGCATCGAGACAGCAGACATGCTGGTTCAGGAGGTGCTCTCCCGCAATCTTCGCGACCGGCGGGCTGTGGCGCGCTATGCCGGCCTGACCGGCGCGCCCGACGAAAGTGGCTCTAAGCGGCGCCAGAAGGGACTGGCGAAGGCAGGTAACGCCCGCGTCCGTCGCGGCCTGATCCAGCTTGCTTGGCGCTTTCTGCGGTTCCAGAAGGATAGCGCTCTGGCCCAATGGTACCGGGCGCGAACGGAAGGTCCGACCGCCGCACGCAAAACGAAGATGATCGTAGCGCTCGCCCGCAAGTTGCTCATAGCCTTGTGTTTAGTCCCGGCATTTTGCTGGAGCGGATTTAGCTTGAAGCGTTGTTGTTCTGTGGCCCAAGCTTCGCAGATGAACTGGTAAGGCGTGAGGCCGTTGAGGGTCTTCAGCCTACGAGCGAAGTTGTAGGCGGAGACGAAGTCTGCAAGGTGCTGGCGAAGCTGATCGTGGCTCTCGTAGTAGGTGGCATCCTTGATAGTCCGGTTCATTCTTTCGACCTGGCCGTTATCCGGTATGTGATCTGCGGTGCCTATTCGTCCTGCTGTTTCTTTGTTTGGAACGGCCTTATGGTGAGCCCATCCGGGACCTGGGGCACCGGGAGCACGAAGGTGCGGGCAGGCCGTCTTTAGACCGTTGGCTGAGAGCCCGAGCTCGTTACATGGCCGCCCCTCGCGACTTTCCCGGATGCGCTGCGAGCGCGGATCAGTAGATGTCGTGTTGCCCGCCAGCTCCCGTTCTTGACCGAGCCAGAAAGGAGGCAACAGGCATGTGCATCATCGGACTGGATATCCACCGCGCCTTCGCCGAGGCGGTGGCGTGGGAGGACGGCAGGCTCAGGCGGCTGGGCCGTGTCGACATGCGGCGCGACTGCTAGAGGCGTTTGCCGCAAAGCTGGCGCCGAGCGACATCGTGGTGATAGAGGCCACTGCCAACGCGTCCTCGGCCGCCGCGGTTGTCGCGCCGCACGTACAGAAGTGGTGATCGCAAACCCGAAGCAGGTGCGCATCATTGCCTATGCCAAGATCAAGACGGATACGATCGATGCCGGCGTTCTGGCGACAGCAGGCTTCCTGCCAGAAGTCTGGATTCCGGACGAGCCGACACAGGCGCTGCGCCGGCAAGTGACGCGGCGCAATCAGATCGTCAGGCAAAGATCGCGGTTGAAGAATGTCATCCAGTCGATCCTTCATAGCCACCTCATCCCGTCCTGCCCGCATGCCGACCTGTGAGGCGCCAGTGGTGGTTGCCGCGCAAAGCAATAAATCTCTCGCCAGGTTATTGCGATACTCGTCCAACATGAGGTCTAGTCAGGCTTCCGTCAGATACCACGAGTATGATGATACCCTCAGCGTGCAATGCGACAGGAATGACCGTGCGCAATTGTATTTTCATTTGCACTCGGGGTTGGCTATGACGGGTATTGGTCGACGTGGTGGCTTGTACAGTGGGCAAGTCAGAGCTGGGGGCGCGCAGGACATAGGGGGGGCCCGCGGTCCTGCCTCTGGACAAGGTGGCCAACAGTTCAATTCACTCATGGAGCGGATGCGTTCCGACCATGAAAATCCAGAGGGCGGACCCGTCCGCACCAGTGATATCCTGCGGGACGCGTCTCCTCATCCATCAGTTGGCGCACGCGGGAGGCGGCGCGGGTTGGATAGGGAGGAAGGCTGGTCGCATTTCGAGGATGAACCCTGGCGCGGCGATC
>NZ_JBHLYT010000069.1:0-7577 GCF_042431665.1 Mesorhizobium kowhaii | reverse complement strand
TCGTTGAAAAAGTCGCGCACCGGCGCGGCTTCTTCGCGCTCGACATGGCCGACTTCGCTGCAGTGCACAAACGGAGATTGAAACTGGAAAGCGGCTCTTTGGCTATTTAAGAAGTATTGTTGCGGAAATATCACGAAGATGCGTCTAAATTTGGCACAGATTGCACAAGCGGCACAAAGGAAACGTGGGATAGCCTGAGTTGATTCTATTTATGACTGTCTTTGTAAAAGGACGTTACTCATCTAGTGAGCGGCATTACAATTGCAAACTAATCGATTTGAAAATCAGAACGTCAAACCCAAGAGTTGATACTGCCGGTCGATGAAAAGTCGCGTGCGGCCAGTATGACCTCGTGCACCATGTCGTGCTTGAGCATTTCAATGGGAATGCGGCTGTCGAGATCTGGTGAAGGGCGAGCCAACCAAAACCAGGCCAGCCTTGGATTGGGAATCAGGGACAGCACCTCACTGATCCCTAGCGCCGGCCTGCCGTCGATGAACTGGGCTAGCGGGAAGACATGCTTGCGGCCGCCCTTGCGCAAGGCAATGACTTCGTTGCGCCTTTGCCAGCGATGAAGCGTCGAGCGCGGTATGCGGAGCTTCTCTTCCAAATAGGTCGATCCGGCAACTTCGCCCGCCCAGTCCTCGATCACCATCGATTGGAGCTCTGCGGCTCCCTCGGCAACGTTTTGGAACGCAGGCTGGCCGGGTCCGGCCGCCGGCGCTGGCCTCCCCGAAGCGTAGTCCGCTCCGGCGGGGTGGCTGTGCGCGATCTTGTTTGCCATCGTGCGGAAGAACTCGGAGGCGAGCGCAGTCAAGTCGCCCTTGAGAGAGCCGATCGCGAGCGACTGTGCCTGCGGCAGGAAGGGCAGGGCGGCGGCCACACTGCCCGCAATCACGCTGACGGAAACGAGCGCCTCGGCGTCCAGCAGGACACCATGCTGCGTCAATGCCTGTTGTACCGCCTCGCCCACCAGGCCTGCCAAGGCTTCGTGGGATATCCCAACCATCGGATTTGGAAATCTGGTCATGTATCTGACTTGCCGGCCACGCGCGCTCGTCCCCAATTGCGGCCGATTGAAAGGCTACAGCAGGAAGACGAAATGGTAACGACCATAGACACAGCGACCTGACAGGCAGCTGTCTTGCATTTTCATACCCCAACTGGCTGCCCCGAAATGTCAGTCACGGAACGCCTCAGTCTGCGTGTAGGGGTGGTGTGTGACAGATGCACGACAGACCGCGTTGTTTGATGCCCTTATAGGGTGACGCACCTTTACTATTGCAGTCTTGCTGCTTGCTTTGTGGCGTAGCTTCGGGCGCGGCCGCGGAGCTTGGCCACTGGAGGACATCTGCGGGAGCTGATTGGTGGTGTCCCAATGCCCGATAAAATTCGCCGGGGCCGTCAGTCCCGCATCAGGCCGGGCGGCTGCGCCATTATTGAAGTGGCGGATTTGGGGCTGGCGAGCAGCCATCCGGCCAAGGCCATAGCGACGATCGCTCCCAGCAATTCAGCGACGATGAACCCTGGCAGATCGGCCGGGCGGATTCCGGCGAAGGTGTTGGACAATGCCCGCGCAATAGCGACGGCCGGGTTGGCGAACGAGGTCGAGGCGGTGAACCAGTAGGCGGCGGTAATGTAGAGCCCTACCAGCCATGGGATTGAGTCCGGGCGAGCCCGCAACCCGGCAAGGATGGTGAGGACAAGGCCAAAGGTGGCGACCACTTCGGCGACCCATTGGCCGTTACCGGTCCGCACGGTCTGGGATAGCTGCAACACCGGCAGTTCGAACATGGCATGTGCGAGGAACGTGCCGGCGATCCCGCCTAAGACCTGAGCCAGGACGTACGCCCCGGCGGAATTGGTTTCAACCTCCCGCCTCAATGCAAAGACCAGGGTCACCGCCGGATTGAAATGGGCG
This sequence comes from Mesorhizobium kowhaii, assembly GCF_042431665.1. Lineage (NCBI taxonomy): Bacteria > Pseudomonadati > Pseudomonadota > Alphaproteobacteria > Hyphomicrobiales > Phyllobacteriaceae > Mesorhizobium > Mesorhizobium kowhaii. Next base: position 5,656 of record NZ_JBHLYT010000069.1, on the reverse strand, counting down.
CCCGAGATCGGTCCGAGGATTGTGATCAGAACCATAAGGATGGCGCCTGTAGGGATGGTGTTCCCGAGCAACGCCAGCGCAGTGTCGTGCGTGAGGCGGTTGGCCATGATACCGGAGCCGACCACAGTCGCGACGAGCAAGGCCGTGCCGAGGGCCTCTGCGGCGATGCGTCGGGACAGGTCGACCATGACGCCTAGCCGGCTTTCGGAAGCTTGCGGCCGATTTCATCGAGCCGCTTTTGCAGCCCGAGCTTGTCGACCATGTTCATCGGCAGGCTGATGAAGATCGAAATCCGGTTGTTAAGCATGTGATAGGCTTCGGCGAACGCCAGATGCCTCTCGGCATCGGTCCCTCCCACCTCAGCCGGGTCAGGCACGCCCCAATGTGCCGTCATCGGCTGCCCCGGCCAGACCGGGCACGATTCATTGGCAGTGTTGTCGCACACCGTGAAAACGAAATGCATTTCCGGCGCGCCGGGCACTGCGAATTCTTCCCAGTCTTTCGAACGGGCAAACGACGTGTCGTAATTCAGGTTTTTAAGGAGCTGGAGCGTGTAGGGGTGAACCTGGCCCTTGGGGTGCGATCCGGCCGAATAGCCCTTGAACTTGCCGGCGCCGACACGGTTCAGAATTGCTTCGGCGATGATCGACCTTGCCGAGTTGCCGGTGCAGAGGAAAAGAACGTTATATGGCTCGCTCATGGCGTATGCCTCCCTTCTAGCATTTACAGGTGACTGCTTGGATCACGGGCTGACAGAATTCCGGCGCGCCGTTGCAGCAGTCTTCCATGAGATAGGCGAGCAGATCGCGGAAGCCGGTCATGTCGGCGACGTAGCGGATTGTGCGTCCGTCGCGCTCAGAGCGGACGAGGCCGGCATGGTCGAGGACCTTCAGGTGCGCCGACATAGTGTTCTGCACGGTATTGAGGCGAGCAGCGATCTCGCCAGCGGGCACTCCCCCGGCGCCCGCCTGAACAAGCAGGCGGAAGACCTCAAGCCTTGTATCCTGGCCAAGTGCTGCCAGTCCGAGGAGAGCTAATTTTTTATCCATGTATCTGTAAATCCGGAATTAAGGGTACGTATCGCCAATATATGACAGCCGGATGACAATAGGCAGGTTGCCGAGCTAGTTGCTAAAGACGGCTTAGCAGGATTGGATACTCAAAGCTGTCACAAAGAATTTGCGCCGCTCAGGAACGTTTTTCATCTCCCTGCACAGTGTTTTGACATCCTCGACCGTCTCGCCGCATAAGGGAAGATGCCGCGAAAGCGGTCGAACGCGGCCCAAAACCCGAGGGCGTCTTGCAGGCCGAGAAGGAACTGGACGGCAAGGGCTGGCCTCCCGCTGCGCTGCGGATCCGGTCAGGCCGGGGCAACGATGCCCCGGGTTTTTTGCGTGCGGAATGTCCTCAGGCCGTTGTCGAACCGGCCGAGGCCAGGCGAGGGCGCCCCTGGCCCGCCCCTCGCGCTCGTCATCGGCCTTGACGGCGGATACATCCGGGATCGTGACAACCGAAAGAAGAACTTCGAGCTGATCGTCGGGCGCTCCCTGCCCGAGGATGGCGAGCCGCGCTATATCGGCTTCGTTCATGGTTATGACCGCAAGCCGCGGCGCCGGATCCTCGACCACCTCAAGAAACAGGGTGTGCAGGCCAACCAGGATATTACCTTCATCACCGACGGCGGCGAGGAAGTCCGCTCACTTGCCGAAATGATCGGCCCTGCCAGCGAGCATGTGCTGGATTGGTTCCACATCACGATGCGCATCACTGTGCTTCGCCAGTTCGCCCAGGGCCTTCGCCACCATGACGAGGAAGCCGGCAACGGCATGCTGGACATGCTATCCCGGATCAAATGGTATCTGTGGCACGGCAACACGCACCGGGCTCGCGAGGAGATCGATTGGTTGCTCGACGATGCCGATGCCACGCAAACCGACTATCCCAACATGAGAAAGCTCCTGACGGCGATCGGCGAGTTCCGGTCCTATATCGGATCAAACCACGCCAGCCTGATCAACTACGGCGAACGCTACCGGTCCGGAGAGCGGATATCCTCCGCCTTCGTCGAGGCGACCGTCAACGCCGTCGTCAGCAAGCGTTTCGCCAAGAAACAGGAGATGCAATGGAGCCGGACAGGCGCGCATCTCCTGTTGCAAACCCGAACGCAGACCCCTCGACGGCTCTTTGCGGGCGACCTTCGAAAGGTGGTATCCGGGCATGGCAAACGATAATCACCGAAACTCCGGCAATCGGGCGGCGGCATAGCTGCCACACAATTCCTCATGGTCCCCACGTTGATCCGCACCCTCCCACTCGACGGCAAAAATCCGCTCGTTGATCCAGGACATTCGCCCCGCATTTCAGACTTGTTCGAAGCGGACTCGACCCGCACGGGTCAACGGTCTGTCTGGCGTAGAGGCTGCGGCTCAACGCACCCCACGGCAAAATCAAGAATGCGACAGGCTGACTTTTATAACCCGCGTCAGCCTCTCGAAAGGTAACACTAGTAGGGAGAGGACGAGGCTGCCTGCATTTGCAAACCGGCCCCAACCGGAGTTGGAATATGGACCGAATTCAGAACGGCAACCCATCCGGGCGATATTATGCTACGTACAATGCCACGTTGCAAAAGCGGCCAAAGCAAGAGCACGCAGCATTTGAGCAGCACTTGCGCGACGTGCCAAATGTCGATGCCGCAGTTGCCCACCCTAGCCAGATCCTTGATGTCTCTCAAGACCAGCGCATTGGAGTGAGGACTTGGCGCCCAAGGAAGGGCAATTCGCGGTCGCCATTAGAGCCGACGGCACAATTGCCCCTGCAAAGTTTCGCTGAGGAACAACCTTTGGGTAGTGCCGCGGATCGGGGCGATGAGTATGGCGCACCGGCGAAGAGGCAAAGGACACTAAACAATCCGCAGGCCGCCACCTTGCTGCTGCCCGCTATCAACAAAGCGCAGATCAGGCGGGAGCGAATGAACAACCCTGACGCGCCGAACAAAGATCTTGACGGCTTCACGCGTCCTACCAATGCGACCCAGAATTCAACACTGGTTACCGTGGGTGGTGACAGCTTTCCTATTTATTCCAAGGATGCGTCCCTTATCGGGGTGCTGGAGTCAGAGTCAGCGCTCCGCAAGGGCAAGGTCGGGGAGGTCACCCTCAAACTCAATGTAAGTCCTCTTTTGCGCTTCGCTCGTTGGCTTGCTGTCAACGGAAAGCAGGGCCTTTCTACTCGCCTTGGCGAGACGTCGCTGAAACAGGATTTGAATCAGTACGAGGGATCGGGTGGTCCGTCCCTCGAAACGCCGCTGCGCCATCTCAAGACTGCGGAGGCCGGCGGCGTGCCAATTGTAGGTCGCTCTTCCCGGAATCCGCATTCCTGTGACGAACCCCTCATCAAGCTGAACAACGCGACCCAGTTTGCAGCATTGGTTACCGTGGGTGGCAACAAACGTGCTCTTTATTCCGAAGATGCGTCCCTTATCGGGGTGCTGGAATCAGCGCTCCGCAAAGGCAAGGTCGCGGAGGGCACCTTCAAGGTCAATGTAAATCCTCTTTTGAACTTCGCTCGCTGGCTCGTTGCCAACGGAAAACACGGCTTTGCTACTCGCATGGACGAGAGATCGCTGAACCAGGATCTGAAGCAGTACGAGGGATCGGGTGGTCCCTCCCTCAAAGTGCCCATGCATCATCTGAAGATTGCGGCGACCGGCTGCCGGCTGCCAATCCTAGGTCGCTTGCTCCGCAATCCCAATTCCCAGGACGAAGCCCTCATCAAACAGTACAATGCAACTCCCTCTGCGAAGAACGTCGACCAAGCTAAGGCAATGAGGTATACATCTGCTCTTAAACCTTTCAATGATTACCTAGACAAAAACGGTAAGTTAGGCATTTCTGATCGCCTTAACCACAAGGCGCTGGATGATGATGTCAAGCTCTATCCAGATGATTACGCAATGATCCAACCCGCGCTGGTGCATCTGCGGAAATCGGGCGTCGGAAAGTTGGGATCTGGGCGCCATATTGCCCCTGTTTTGCGTGGCGATGCTCAGTTTGTGGCAGCGCCCCCTGTCAGGGCTCGCTCCAACACGTTCGGGGGTCTTCAGTCTTTTGTTGATCTGAATGCGCCCACACCGTCCGACTTACGCGACGATGCTCATTCTGCACCGGTGCGTCCGCGCGGGCAGATGCTCCGCGAGTCGGAGTGGCAGCCCATGATGCAAGCGACAGGGTCCGCCGTCGCGGGGACGGGAGGGCCCGATGACTTTCGGCCCGTCCACCGCGGTCGACTTTCGCCGATGAGTGAAGCTGCGCCATCGCGACCGGCAAGAGCTCCCCAACCCGCCTCGCCTGTAATCCCTAGGCTGCCAGACACCTACCGTGGCCTTCCACTGGTTGATGTGACGACGCTAACGACCAGTTCCTCCAAAACTCACATCGGGGCGCTCGATACGACAGCCTCGTCCAATGTCCCCAACGGGTCGGTGCTCGACGCCACCGAGTGGCTGAGCGACGCCCATATCCAGAGGGATTACCAATTGCTGGAGGAGCAGCTGCAGACAACCGATCCGACGCTCGCCGCCAGGACACGGCTGATGGATCCGTCGGTCTCCCATCTACTGCGTCACATGGCGCCGCAAGACGCGCGCGACACATTGCAGTCCATCTATAATCAAAATGACGCGCCAGCCGACTTCCTGTTCCTTCCAGTGAACAATGGCACTCCTACTACCCCCGGCACCCATTGGTCGCTGCTGCTCGTTGATCGCCGCAAACCGGAAACGCGGTTGGCCTATCACTACGACTCCCTCCAGCGAGAGGGATACAACGACGTGCCTGCAAAACAGCTCGCAGGACTGCTGAACGCCACCTTGGCGCCAGCCCGCATGCCCCGACAGTCGAACGATTATGATTGCGGCGTCTTTGTGTTGGACGGCACGTGGGCGCTGGTTGGGCGATTGCTCGACGGGCAGCGGCCGGACCACGAGCCGCTGCACCTCGACAACCTCGTCGCCGATCGGCAGGCGCTGCAAGACCGACTGACGAGGCCATTGCCGCACGAGGAGCTGCCCCGGCAGCTGTTCTATTCAAACTCCTGCAAGGAATTCGACAAAATAGCGACACCGCCTAGCCGCAAGCTACGAAGGATTCCTAACCGCTTGAAATCTAAGCCATGGCTGCGTCTGGCATGACGTTTGCTTCGTGTCTCGTGTCGTTCACTGAAACGGAGTTTTTTCATGCGCACATAGACTCCAAAAGAATGTGTGATCGATACGATGATGTTATAGAAAGATAACAAGCGCACCTCGTCCCTCAAGAATGGAAAGACCTCATGACCCGCACCATTGCAGCAGCAGTTTGCCTTCTTACCGCTTCGGCCTCGGCGTTCGCATCAGAAGCACAAGAATTCAAAGATTTATCGAGTATCACTGTTTTGCACAGCTGGAAATATCAACTCTCACCCGGAGCGACTGCCAAAAGGCGTCCGTCATTGCTGTCATATCGTTGCCCCATACTTTACCCAAGCTGCCTGATGTGACGTGCATCTGACAACTAGCCCGTCTTATTCAGTGCGCCCCGATGGCGCGTATCACCAGTGGAGGAAGGTTCCACCCAGATAGTAGTCGATTGGTCTGGTAGCTGACGAGCGGCTCGGT
>NZ_JBHLYT010000068.1:0-25096 GCF_042431665.1 Mesorhizobium kowhaii | reverse complement strand
GCCCTCGCGATTGCCGAGCGACTGCTCAAACAACGCCAATTCAACATGCTCCGCCACCATGGTAGCCAGGGTGCGCGCCGGCTGGCGTAATCCGCAATAGGCCAAGGCTGACTATCCACACTCCGCAGCCTTTCGATGCTATGCCGGAGCTGCGCTCTTGGTCGACGCCACCCTCGTTGTGCGCCTAATCTCCGGCCCCGATGCCCGTTCCTTGCCGGCCGTACTAAAATGTTAAAATTTTTTCTATTTGCAGTAATGGTAAAATTCTGAAAATAATTTTGCAATGGCCGCGCGCCTGGTCAACGGCGCGTTTTGGCAAGCAATAGAGCCGAATTGAGCGCCTTACCTATGGCGAGCAAGAAGATCGAATAGCCGAAATCGCCCGGTGCTCCCCGCTGCCGATATGAAAGGAAGACCAGTGACAGATCTTTATCGCCGTGAAAGCAAATCAGTTTCGAACATGGCTCAACTTCGTTTCTTTCCTCAAGCGGTCGTTGGAGGGAAGGGATCGTATTTGCGAGGCGATGATGGTCGCCAGCTTCTTGATTTTTCGGCCTCTTGGGGAGCTGCGAGCCTGGGGCATGCTCATCCTTCGGTTCGCGAGGCCATTACGCGGGCGTTTTCAGATCAAGCTGGTGCAAGCTACCTGTCTTCCGCAAACGAACCTAGCGTGCTTCTTGCTGAGAAGCTTTTATCATTGGTTCCACCACGCAGCCGCGGCCGAGTTTGGTTGGGGCACTCTGGCTCTGATGCTAATGAAACAGTAGCTCGAATGGTCGTCGCAGCCACCGGACGCCGTCGAATATTGGCCTTCAAGGGCGCGTATCACGGCGGGACCAGCGGTTCCATGGCTGTTTCGGGTCATCCGGCGCTCAAAGGTGTGGAGAAATTCGGCGGCCTGATCTTGGTGCCTTATCCGAACAGTTACGCGGCAGGTGACCCGACAGCTGCCAGTGCCGCGGCGCTGTCCCATCTCGAGGAGGTTTTTTCGGCGGACGTTCGGCCAGAAGAAGTTGCTGCCTTCTTTATCGAACCAATACAGGGCGATGGAGGATTGCTAGTGCCGCCTGTCGGTTTCTTCGCCGAGATCGAACGGTTTTGCCGTCAGCACGGAATTCTTCTGGTGTGTGACGAAGTGAAGTTTGGCCTAGCTCGAACCGGACTTCTGCACGCCTTCGAACATTCAGGGATTGAGCCAGACATTGTGGTTTTTGGTAAAGGCCTCGGCGGAGGTTTGCCGATATCTGCGGTCGTCGGCCCCGAACCCATTATGAATCACTCCCCTACCTTTTCCTACCAAACGCTACACGGCAATCCGATCTGCGCGTCAGCGGCATTGGCGGTACTGGAGACGATCGAAAAGGACGGGTTGGTCCGAAATTCGGCAGACATCGGCTCTTACATGTTGGCCTCACTTTCGAAGCGAAGCAGAGATTGGGATTTGGTTGGCGATGTCCGGGGGAAAGGGCTTGCCATTGGGATTGAGCTTGTGGGCGATCGCGTTAGTCGCGCACCAGCGAAAATCCAGACCGCTCTCACTGTTTATAGAGCGTTCCAGCTTGGACTCGTAATGTATTATGTCGGTTCGAATTCGAACGTCCTGGAGCTTACCCCGCCGCTCATATTGAGTACAAGTGAAGCCGACGAAGGCGTTTCTATTATTGGTCAAGCACTTCAAGATGTCGCCGCTGGGAAGGTTTCGCCCGACTTGATCTCATCCTTTGCCGGCTGGTGATATTCACCAAGTTGGCCCGTTTCGGCTTCGTGAATACCGAGTTAGTAAGTCAGTGCTTGCGAGGGCTGAAGAAACGCAGCCGCGAATTGTCCGAGATTCAAAGGATCTGCGCGAACGTATGCAAATTGAACCGCCAGCCTCGCGACCGTGGGCAGAATCGACTCGGCGCGGTTCGAGACCGAGTACTTCGCAGAAGGTGGAAACTGGCCAAGCTGAGGGCGGAGTGGCGGAGCGTGATGATGGGGGCTGAGATCTCAAGGATCGTCGTAGAGTGATTTCGCGGGTGCGACTGATCATGCGATCCTTTCTGAACCTAGAAAATCATTTCATCCAAAATCATTTGTACGTCAGCGGGTCGACGAACCAGTTCAACGAATTCCATCGGCTTGTGGTATCGGCGACCTTGCCAAAGGAGCGAATTGTGGGAATCGCCCTCCCCAAGCTGCACGTCGGTGACGACGCCGATCAAGATACTGTGCGAAAAACCGTCGTAGGTATGGCTAAGTTTGCAATCAAGCGCCATCGGCGCGCCAACAAGGAGCGGTGCCCCGGTTTTGCCCGCGACCCAATATTTCTTCTCGAAGCGATCTGGACCTTTTTGAGATTGAAATCGACGCGCCACATTGGACAACGCAGGAGATAGCAGATTTACGGCGAAGATACCTCGCCGTAAAATCGTGTCGTGCGAACTGGCCGACTTGTTGATGCAAACGAGAACAGACGGCGGATCGAAGGATAAACTACAAACCGCAGTGGCGATCAGGCCGCTCGGAAGGCCATCTTCTTCAGTCGTGATGATATTGACGGCCCCGGCGAAACGGCCCATCGCCTCCCTGAAGGCATCGTTCCTATCCAAGTCTGTCCTCCGTAGCAGTGACCCGTTCTGAATTGATCGCAGACCTAATTTTCAGAAGCCTGCACTCACCTGGTCAAGCTTCAGCAGCGCCCGGGCGTATATCTCGCGCCCAATGTCGCCATTAATATAGGCATGTCGCGTGCAAGTCTCCATGTCGCGCCAGATCCGCTGGACCGGATTACTGAGCATGAAAACCGACGCTCCGCCTATGTTCAGCAGCAGGTCTACGGCCTCGCGCACGCGTTTTTGCGCAACCGCCGCGTCAAGTCGGACGCGAGCTCGCTCGAGATCGGTCATGCTTGTACCGTCGCTGACGGAGCGATCGATATCGCTGGCCGCGCGCATCGTATGCAACCGTGCGGAGTCGATCAGACCACGAGCATCTGCCAGATTTAGCTGGTAGCTTGGGGACTGCCTTGCATCTGTATATAGGGACGTCACAATGGGCTTGCCGCGCTCGAGGTTCTCCAACGTGAAATCGAAAGCTGCCTCCGCCATCCCGACAGCCGCAGAACATATGCCCAACGGAAGCGCGGTTATGAGCGGTGCCCGATAGAGAGGTTCGTCAGAATGGTCCGAGCGACTGAAGCCGGAAAGCATTTCGCTGATGAGCATCGTCCGGTGTTCCGGCACGAAGATATCTTTTCCCACAAAGGTATTGCTCCCCGTCCCTGCCATCCCAGCGACATGCCATGTGTCTTCGATCTTCAGCTCGGACGTCGGCACCAGTGCAAGCCGTACGTCGATCAGAGCCCCACTGGCATCCAGGACCGCGGAGCCCACGAAGCTCCACTGCGCTTCGAAGCATCCGGACGCCCAGGGCCATTTGCCTGTCAACATCCAGCCCCCCTCGACCGCGGTGGCTTTCCCGGTGGGGGCCCATTGACCGATGACGACCGCGCGGGGATCCGAGCCAAAGACATCGTCGCGCGTCTTGTCAGGCATGAGCCCCATCAAAGATGCGCTGCTATTGGCGACCATGGCGAGCCAACCAGCAGCACTGTCGCCGCGGGCTAGTTCCTCACAAATCTCGCAGTATGTCTGGATATCAATCTCGTGACCACCGCAGCGGCGCGGCACCAAACCCTGCAGAAAGCCGCCGCTTCGCACCGCCGCAGCACTCTCCTGAGCAAGTCGTCTGTTTTTTGCGGATTCCTCCGCATTTGCACGCAAAAGCGGTCGGAGTGCGCGAGCATTGCGTACCAGCTCGGCGTTACTTAGTGTTAAATCCATCACTGTTCTCCTCCTTATTATACCGATATACCCACACCGTCGCGGCAAATTGATAATGTTGCTCAACGGGCTGAAGCCATAGCGGCGTCAGTGCTTGCTCGTTTGCCGTCGGTACTTGTTACATCCGGTCTGATTCCTACCCGCCACCAGAGCGTGCATATTCACGAGCGAAGACCCCGTACGGCTGGCAATAGACCGTCCGGCTTGACAAGCAACAAAAGAACTACCGCCAGAAGGACAAGTGCATCCCGGTATGGCGCGGTTCCAGTGGTGAGGAACGGTTCTGAACCGACCTCCAACGCGCCGAGCACAAAGCCGCCCAGCACGGCTCCCCGCAAAGAACCCAGCCCGCCGATGATCGCAGCGATGAAGGCCTTCAGGACCGGAGTAAAGCCCATGAGCGGATCTACCGAGCCACGCTGCGAAATCCACAATATCGCGGCAATACCAGCAAGAAGGCCTGATATCGCGAAGGACGTCGCAATGACTGTGTTTGCGCGCAAACCAAGCAAGCTAACCATGATGAAGTCTTCGGATGCGGCGCGCATCGCGACGCCCAAAGTGGTCTTGCGTAAGAAGATGTCGAGCCCGATTAGAGCTAGTGCCGTCAGGGCGATGGATGTCAGCGGGACCATACCGATCTGAAAGCCTCCGAAAGTAAGAGTTCCTGACATCCATTCCGGCAGAGCGACCGCTCTTCCGCGAGCAGAAACTCCGTTTTGAAAGAAAACCTTGCAAATGGTGCTTACGCCAAAGCTGGTAATCATAAGCGTCGTCACGGACGCGGACCGCATAGGACGAAACGCTATTCGATCCATCAATACCGCAGAGAGCGCCGCTCCCAGACAGGCCACTAGAAGAACTACAGGCAACGGCAGGCCGAATGAAAGCGACAGTACTATGAGGTAGCCTGCAATCGTCATCAGTTCGCCATGTGCGAAATTTATGAGCCCAACGATCGAAAATACGATCGCCAGCCCCAGCGCCAGGAGAGCGTATATTCCACCCAGGCTAAGAATATTAACCAGGTACTGGACGAATTCCATGACGACCTCCTAGATTGCCAAATATGCCTGCCGCACAAGGTCAGAGCTGGCGAGTTCAGATGCCGTACCGCTTAGAGCAATACGGCCGTTGGCTACCACGTAGCCTCGATCGGCCACGGACAGAGCCAACTCGACATTCTGTTCAACAAGCAGAATGGTAAGCCCCTGCTTGCGCAGGTCTTCGATTAATTCGTAGACCTTGTCTATCGTTTGAGGCGCAAGGCCCAACGAAGGTTCGTCGAGCAAGAGCAGGTCGGGCTGGCTCATTAAAGATCGGGCGATCGCCAGCATCTGCTGTTCACCGCCCGACAGGCTCCCTGCCTTTTGATCGATGCGCTCAGCAAGGATGGGAAAGCGGGAGAGCATGCTATCTCGGCGAGCCCGCAGCTCATTACCTTTCGCGAACGCCGCTCCCCCTAAATGCAGGTTTTCACCAACTGTGAGATGGGCGAAAACACGGCGACCCTCAGGAGTTAGTGCTATTCCCTTTCGGCTGATGACGTCTGCGGGCAGGCCGGTGAGTGGCTGACCTTTGAGCAACACCTTGCCCTCGGCAGGTGGGATGGACCCGGCGATGCCGGCAAGAATCGAACTCTTGCCGGCGCCATTGGCGCCAATGAGTGTGACAAGTTCTCCATTTCCAACGTTTAGATCGACGCCATGGACAGCCTGGACGGCCCCGTAGCGTATTTTCATTCCCTCGACACGAAGCATTGGCGTTCCTACCAGCTTAAGGATTGGGGATTTCCTCCTTCGTCGGTCGATATACCTTCACAAAGGTCGACTTCCCCCCCTCAATTCGGATTATTGCAACGTCGCGCAGAGCAACACGCTCAGTTCCAGCATACGTCACTTTGCCGAGAACGGTCTGCACATCTTCCAGGCCAGCCAATGCGTCTCTGATTTTCGCGGGGTCCAGCGATCCTGCTTTGCGAGCTGCGGCGTCGAGCAATTGTGCCCATTCGTATCCTGATGCCTCGTATGAGGTTTCCGCGTCATGACCGGTTTCCTCCTTGAAGCGCTTGTTGAAAGCTTCCATCCCGCTGCCAGGGGTTGGAAAGCCGGCTGAGGAATGCACAACGCCATCGACCACCGAACCGAGTCCGTACACCGTCGGAGTACCGATGGCATCCGAGGCGATAACAGGAACCTTAACACCAGCACCGCGCAACTGCTTGATGAAGGCTGGGAAGTCAGGCTCGTACGCGGTCGTCATAATAACGTCAGGTTGCGGTGCTAATCGCTTGATTTGAGAAACCACCGCAGAAAAATCTGGCTGCCCCATCGAGTAGGACGCTTCACCGACAACGCTCCCACCCTTTTTCCGAAACGTTTCGCCAAAATAGTCTGGGAATTTGGACGTATAGGCGGAGTCGGGCGACTTCAGAAGAAATGCCGTCTTGTAGCCGGTTTCTGCGGCATAACTTGCTAGCGCGGCCGACTGTACAGTGTCGGATGGATAAGAAATGAACATATAGTCGCCGACAGCAGGTGTTAGGCTGGGCGAACCAGCGAGGTTGAGCATCGGAATGCCCGCTGCCTGTCCGATCTGACCCGCTGCGATCGAGGGATCGGCATCGGCCGGGGTAATGAGAAATTGAACCCCGTCTTCGATCAATTTCTGGGCCGCGTTGACGGTAGCCGCTGTGTCGGACCGGGTGTCGATAACTTCGAGAGTGACCGTCGCCATGCCCCCAATGCCGCCCTTGGCATTGAGATCTTTGATGCCTAACTTGAAGCCGGCCAGGCCGGGTTGATCGTATGGTGCCAAGGCACCAGTCAGGGCCATTGCGGCTCCAATCTTGTATTCATCCGCCGATGAGTATCCCTCGCTTGACGAGAGCGCTATCGCAGCAAGGCAAGCGAGCGCAGTTGCATATCTTAGCTTGTTCATTTTTGAGTTCCCGTGTGAGGTTTGACCAATGCTTCGTTTTCCGAAGTCTAATAGTTATTCTGTCTGCAACTCCTTTGTACTTTTGTAACCATTAAATATCCATCAGACTGAGTAACTCAGCGATACCATCTCTAGGACGCGCTAGCGCCGATGACCTGCACCACAGAGCTTGTTTCGACCTGAGTTTTTTTCTCGCCCATCCTTTTGCTTCCGAGATAGGCTGATATCACGGCAGGGTCGGTTCTGACCGCGTCTGCCGTGCCCACGGCGATGCGCTTGCCCCGGTCGATAACGACGATGGTGTCACTAAGCGACATTATAAGGTGCAAGTCGTGCTCAACCACGAGAATGCCCACGCCTGTGTCCGCGCGCAGTGCGGCCAACCTGCCCATTAGCTCTTTAGTCTCGGCCGGATTCATCCCCGCAGCAGGCTCGTCAAGAAGGAGGAACCTGGGGCCCGTGGCAAGAGCGCGGGCGATTTCTACAAGACGTCTCTGTCCGTACGGAAGGCTGCCGGCAAGCCGGTCCCCTAATGTTTCCAGGCCAAAACGCGCCAGGGCGTCATTGGTGCGCCATACAGATAGAGCCGTGTCGGCCGCACATGCCTCAGCGGCAACCAAGACATTTTCCCTTACAGTCATGTCAGCAAAGACACGAAGGTTTTGGAAAGTTCGCGCCAAACCTGCGCGGGCAATTATGTGAGGCTGCTTATTTTCTATCAAATCCGATCCAAGCGCCACATGACCTGCGCTAGGTCGTAACTGGCCAGTCAACAGATTGATCAAGGTGCTCTTCCCGGCACCATTCGGACCGATCAACCCCGTAATGAGGCCAGCTTCAGCCTTGAAGGTTACCCCGTCGACGGCCCGCACACCGCCAAAATGACGAGACAGCTGATTTGCCTCCAAAGCGTGTGCACCCTTTGGTGCCTGAAAATCTTGCGATCCTGGAAGGAGCTTGCTGTCGCGCCCCTTCAAAGGATCCCATGCTTTTGACAGCTCGAGTTCCCGGCTACCAACAAGACCAGTGGGCCTGATGAAGAGGACGAGAATCATTGCGAGCGAAGCACCAACGAGAGGCAGTCCGTACAAGGCCGGGACCGAAAATCCGAGGATATCACCCCCGCCCTCTAGCGCCCGCAGAAGCTCCGTGACTGCTGTGATTACTATCACGCCCACTAAAGCGCCCGAAACAGAACCGATGCCTCCGACGATCAGCATCGAAATCAGCAGAAAACACGACTCGAAGTAGAAATCCTTGGGGCCGAAGGCACCTAAAAACTGAGCCGTCAACGCCCCAGCAATCGACAAAATGGTCCCGCTCAACAGCCATGCCCTAAGTCGCGCTTGGCGAACGTCCACGCCCACTGCCGCTGCGGCTACTTCGTCTTCTCGCGTGGCTCGGACGGCGCGACCAGTCCTTGTATCCCTAAATGTTCGGGCAACTGCGATCGACAGCGCCGCCACAGATAGAGCAACCACAAGCGTGGTATTGCGGGGCACACCGTAAAATGTTTGGCTGCCGCGCGTGATATCCTTTGTCGCTACCAGAACCGTGTAGACGATAATCTGCAATGCCAGAGTGGCGATGGACGCAGCCGAACCGGACAACCGCCGCATAACGATGCCGCTCACCCCAGCCAAAACCAGCCCCGTAAGGGCGGCTACAATCAACGACGACCAGACTGAAAGACCATAGCCCGCCATCCAGACCGGGAGGTGAGGAAGTGCGGTCCGTTGAACAACAGGGCTCATCGTGAGGATGCCTGCAGTGTAGGCGCCCACCCCCATGAAGGCTGCAGGACCGAATGACACGATACCTGTGTTGCCGGAAAAAACCTGCAAACCAACGCAGGCGGTGACCACGATTGACATCGATGTCGCGATCCGGGCTCCATTCGCTCCAAACAAAACACCGGCCAAGATCCCTACTGCCACTAGGATAACGGCCAAAGCCAGCGAATCCATCGTCACAGCCTTGATGCGGGGATTGACCATCCGTCTGCTCCTCTGCGGAATTACGATTATTGGACAGGTCAACCTTCATGTCAATATCATTACATCATTCTGTCATATGAAAAATTGTGCAGAAGGCGCTACAGCCTTCCAGCTGCGGTCGTAAGATTGCTGATTGCTACCCCAGAGGCTGGAGAACTTGACCTCCCGGTGCACAATCCCCACCGAGCTGAGCAATAGCCATCGATGCCGATCGGCGCGCGCTGATCGATATTGGAGATAGTCAGACCAGAACGGGAAGGCTTTGAGGACCATCCGATCTTTATCCTGCAAGGGAGGCATCTCTGGTCTTACCTCACTGCCGAATTCCTGGTGCCCTTGTCCATCGTCGAAATCGCACATAAACAGCACCCAGGAAGTTTGATCTTCAATCCATGCCGCAATCTCCTCGCCTGGATCCTACAGGCTGCCTGCCCCTCCTCGTTGCCGACTCGTCTACTTTTCTTCCATCAGCGCCAGCCTCTGAAGAGATATTGACACGCACCTGGGCCGCAGCTACCCTCGAATAGGCTTTGAGTATGATGCCGGTTGGTCAGCCTCCAGCCGCTCATAATTTGTATTTCGGAACGAGCCTTCAGCAAATCGGCTCGTTCCGTCGCGCCCCTCAACAATCATGATCGATAAAGGTGTTCCGATGCGGTCTTCTGTTGCTCCGACTTACGAAAATCGCGTACTCAGCGCCTATGAGGGTGAAATCTTGGGGGAAGAATTTTTTAGCGTTCTTGCCCAAAAGGCTGACAGTGAACAATCTCGCGTAAAGTTGCGCAATTTGGCCGCCATTGAGCGGCTTGTAGCAGAGGCGCTTTTGCCAGTTATCACGCGTTACAAACTTGAACCAAATAGCAAAGTATTGCTTGCTGAGAAGGGACGTGATGAAACCGTTGAGTACGCAGAGCTTGGTTGGACTCAATTTGCGGTAAAGCTCAAGAAGCTATTGGGGCCATTCGTTCGTGAATTTGAGACTCTGCTTGTCGAGGCGCCGGTTGACGACCGACCCTATATCCAGTTACTTCTTGACCACGAAATTGCGCTTTTCGCGTTCGCTCAGGCGGAAGGTGAAGACTCAAGCGATGGTCAGATTCATCTTGACAACTTTCTACAACGGCACAAAGCTCTGTTGCGCAACGAAGGCTAAGAAAACCTGTCTTCAGACCAGGTCCTGCTGTATCTGAGCCACCGGGGTCGCTGGGGCGGCTTCGTCTGAGTCACGCCGCTTTGATCGGTTCCCCCTGGAGTTGGGCAGTGGCGCGTCTGATGGTTCAGAGCGTCTTCCACGCCCCCCCCAGCCGACAGAGATCCGGTCGACTTGGGAATGGACGGCGACCGGTGTGACCCTGTAGGCTGGCTCAAGGCCAAGGCAGCCGATGTTGGCCGCGACCGCCCGACAATGTGGACGGCCTTTCTGTAGTTGAAAACTAGCGTAGCCGCGCTTGCGCGCACTTTGGTGGCTTGCCATCGTGCATTATTCGGACAGCCCGCTAACATATTCACAATGAGAAATTTTGTAATATTCTCTTCAGCAATGTCAGTTGGAGGACACGATGAACGTTAGAGACATGCTGCTGCACGGGGCCATTTCGTTGACACCATCAGAAGAGCGGATCGTTCAGGTGCTCCTGACCGACTACCCGGCGGCCGGCTTAGGCACTGCCACGAGTCTCGCAAAGCGCGCCGGCGTCAGTGACCCTACTGTGGTTCGCCTTGCCATGAAGCTGGGTTTCGAAGGGTTCCCCGCCCTCCAACGGCGGTTACTTGCAGATGTTGAAGCAAGATTGCATTCGCCGCTGCTTATGATGGAAGCCAAACGGCCCGACATGGGGACGCATAGCGAACAAGGAGCTGCGATCGCCTACATGCATTCGGTGGCCAGCAACCTCAACAAAGCGCTGACATCGACCCCGCTGGCGTCATATCAACGGGCCGCCCGCCTGGTAATGGATACAAAGGGCAAGGTCGTCCTGCTCGGCGGGCGGTACAGCCGTTTTATCGCAGGCATGTTAGCAGCCTACTTGTTGCAATTTCGGCCAGAGATCATGCATATCGACGCACTATCGGCGCAAAAGACGGACGTGTTAGTCGACTTGGGAAAGCGCGATCTCTTAATCGTGTTCGATTATCGCCGATATCAGCTGGACGTTGTTGCGTTCGCCCAATTAGCTGCGGCCCGCCGCGTTCGCATTCTTCTGTTTACGGACCCTTGGTTATCGCCCATTGCCGAGTTTTCAGAACTAACACTAACCTGCCCAATTGAGGTTAATTCGCCCTACGATACGATGGCGTCATCGGTGGCGCAGATCGAAGCTGTTATCGCTCAAATCCTTGCTTCCATGGAGAAGCGGACGCGCGAACGTATCGAGGAATTGGAGGAGATCCGCCTCCAGGCGAGTGCATCGCTGGATAACGCGCGTCTCCTCGAAGAGGAAAAGCCCGCACTGGCATCCATGACGACCAAGTAGCGCGCCATGGATGCAAATGCGTTGAGGACGTTATGCGAAGCGATACAATGAGAACTTCCTGAGTAATTCCTGACGTTGACCCAACGCCCATTGTGCGACGACTTCGCCCATGGCAGGCCCAAGCTTGAAGCCATGCCCACTTGAGCCGGTGATCACGAAAGTTCCCTTTGCGCCCGGAATCTCGTCAACTATAGGGAGGTGATCCGGGCTCATATCATATTGACAGGCGTAGCCGGGACGGATGCCCAATTCGGCAATCTCAGGAGAACGGGACATGATATGTTCAATGGCCCAGACCGATTCCTCTTGCGTGATCGTTCGGTCCAATTGGCCCGCGACCTCGAGGCGATAGTTCATGCGCGCGTGTGCTTCTTTAAGCGCGTCGTTCTCGACGCCTGTGCCGCCGCCCCCCCAGGTTCCAACCAAAATTGTATTCTCGCCTTCCGGACGAGCATAGCAGTTCGTAGTTTCATCAACCCAACAATGCGGAAGTAACTTCCTTGCGACACCTGGTGCGTCCATTACTGCCATGAAGTGGCGTTCAATAAACGTCGGTAGGCTAACTCCAAGCTTAGCCAGGAGCGCCTTCGACCAAACACCCGTTGCAAGAATTACGCGACCGGTAGAGATGACGGCGCCATCACTTAGCGTCACCCCGGTCGTGTTTCCATTTGTTACTTGAATTTCGGTAACCGAGCGGCCGCCCATAAACTTAACGCCATTTGCGCGAGCTCGATTGACCAATTCGTTAGTTGCACCGTAAGGGTCGCAGTGTCCCGATTCGTCTTCCCAGGCGGCAAAAGTGATCCCCTCCATATTGAAATGAGGGAGAATTGCCTGCGCCTGTTCTCCGGTCAGACCCTCGATTCGGCTACCTTCATCGTCGCGGATCCGCTTAACAATCTCGCGATTTGCGGGTTCGTGCTCAGGACCGCAAACCCACAGGCAGCCAGATTGATGAAAGGCGCCCGGGAGATCCTTAAGGATCTCGATTCCCCGTTTTGCGAGCAAAGATAACTCGGGATCGCCATAGAACGCGTGGCACACCGCGGACGATGAGCCGGTCGGTCCGGAAGCCGGATGGTCGGACTCGACTTGGATAACGTTCAGATTTTGGTTCGACAGATAGTAGGCTGCCCCCGCACCCGCAATTCCCGCTCCCGCAACGAGTACGTCACAGCTGTATCTTTCGCTCATTTGATGCTCCTGTTACAAGAAAAAGCCCAACCGGCTATCCTTATCGATGCAGCCACTTCCGGTACGGCGAGTGGTGAAGGGCCAGGACGACGATTGCGACCGGCTCGCAATCAACTTTCTTCAGAGCAGAATGCCCTCTGCACAAGATCCACCCCTCCCCACCTTTGGCCAAGCAGTCCGCTGATAGGCTGGCTGAGGAGCGAAAATAATGTGGAATTTTTTTCCTGTCTACAGTTAATTGCAGTGTTTGAAGAAATTCTTTCAGTCCGCGGCACTCGACCTCCTCGGCCACCTTCGACCTTCCCGCTTGCTCAACAAACCAAGCCTCATCCGATCTATCGCGAACTTGAGGCCATGGCTGAACACAAGGCCACGCCGGAAAAAATTTTCTATCTATCAAAATGATCGCATCATTGACAAATAATTTTCAGCAATTCATGCTTTGTGAGATAGCATGTTCGTTGCATGCAGGATGGACGCCGGGATCGAGGACATGCTGGCAGCCTATCAAGCATCGGAGACTAAGTGGGGTTGCCGTTCTGAGAACGGCGCCAATGTCGCGGATCGGCCGACAAAGATAGCCATTTGTTAAATTTGGAGGATAACATGGAAAAAAGAACGGCATATCATTCAATATACGAGAAGCTTGGCGCCCCCATGATTGACTTTGGAGGCTGGAAAGTCGCTTCGCACATAACTTCTTCAAACGATGAATACATGATGGTCCGCTCCAATGTCGGCTTTGCCGAGTATGATTTCCAGAGTTGTTTTGGGGTGTGCGGACCGGAATCGTTTCAATTCATACAGGAACTTATCGTAAACGACTTGGGAAAGATCACCGCTGGCGGCACTATTTACTCAAGTATCCTTGACGACAAGGCTAGTCTAATCGACGACGTTATCGTTTTTTGGATTAGCGAAGATCAGTTTATGATCCACGGTGGAATTACTCGCGACGCCTCGCGCAAGTGGATTATGGAAAAGGCAGATGGTCGAAAGGTCTGGGTCACTGAATTGTCTAACACGTTCCTTTCCATACAGGGCCCAAAGTCGATCAATGTACTTCAACAAGCCGTGGACATTGCAGATCTTGAGCACAACCGATTAGTGCATGTTGATTTCCATGGCGTTCCAACCACGATTGCACGAGTGGGCTTTTCAGGTGAACTCGGTTACGAGGTCCATTTCGGGCCTGAATATGCTCACGGCATGTGGGAAAAGTTCACTGAGTATTGCGCGAAGTACGGTGGCGGCCCGGCCGGACTGATGGCCGCCTTCCCAATCGCGGTTGATAAAGGCTTTCTGTTCGGAGCCGACTTTTATGCGGGAGGTTCCCCTCTTGAATATGGCCTTGGATGGTCCGTAGCTTTTGACAAGGGCTTTTTCCATGGCAGAGATGAGATGCTGCGCCGCAAGCAAGCAGGCCTCCGCACCAAACTCGTAGGAATAGAGGCCGACACAACGGAACCTCAGATAGCGGGAGGTTTAAAGCTGACCTGTGGTCCCAAGAAGAACGCAGGTGAAACGACGATCGGCTGGGTCAGCCCACTGCTCGAACGCAATATTGGACGAGCATGGGTCAATAGCGAATTCGCCGAGCCAGGTACGGAGTTGGAGGTTCAATCCAACGGCGGTCCCAAAAAGGTGAAAGTCACCGCCAGCTACCGATTCTTCGATCCCAAAGGCGAGCGCGTCAGGGTAAATCCCCGCGAGATGCTCAAAGTTTGATCTAGCTCAGTTAGACATCTCGCAGTCTTCCGAGCGTGGGGCCGGGCAAAGCAGCGATGCTGGCCGGCCCCAGCGGCGCCCTTGCCCGGCGAGACCTCCTTGGCGGTAAAACAAGGATACCGTCATAGGTCTGTCTCGGAAGACAGTCTCACGCTCACACCAAACAAGAGCGACCACCATCGCAACGGCATCAACAGCCTTCGTCGGACAGGTCCATCGCAAGGTCGAGTTCGAGTCATTCGACAAGGGTCTTCGGTCGACGCGCCCTCGTAGGTTTCCCTTATTCTGTGATCATGCCATTCGCCCTTGGGCTGAAAGCTGTGGAGCGGACAAACCTATTTCTGCAGAGCGCTTGCCTTTTTGAGTCGCTCGATGCGATTAAGAAATTGACATGTTGACGCAGGTCACGAGGATTTGTAATTTCCTCTTCACGAGTTCAAGGGGAACTGATTGATGCAGTTTCGAGACATGCTGCTTCAAGGCGGCTTATCGCTCACCCCGTCGGAGGAGCGCATTGTTCAGGTGTTACTCACCGATTATCCGACGGCCGGGCTAGGCACCGCAACGAGCTTGGCGAAGCGTGCTGGGGTCAGTGACCCCACTGTGGTTCGCCTGGCCATCAAGCTCGGCTTTGAAGGTTTTCCCGACTTCCAGCAGCGGTTGCTCGCCGACATCGAAGCGCGATTGCATTCGCCACTGCTTATGATGGGAGCGAAGCGGCCAGAGTTGGCCACCGACGGCGAACAAGGCGCGGCTATAGCCTACATGCATTCGGTTGCCGGGAGCCTCGACAAGGCGTTGACGACCACTCCGCTGGCTACATATGAGCGCGCAGCCCGACTTGTCATGGACTCCAAAGGTAAGGTGGTCCTGCTCGGAGGACGCTACAGTCGGCACGTCGCGGGAATGTTGGCAAGCTACTTATCGCAGTTTCGAGCCAACGTCGCCTACATCGAGACACTATCCGCTCAGCAACTGGATCTGTTGGTCGATTTAGGAAAGAGAGACGTTCTGATCGTCTTTGACTACCGCCGCTACCAACGCGACGTGGTCGCTTTTGCCGAACAAGCCGCCGCCCGTCACGTTCGCATCCTCCTGTTCACCGATCCATGGCTATCGCCGATTTCCGATTTCGCCGAAGTTACCCTTTCGTGCCCGATCGAAGTCAGTTCGCCCTATGACACGATGGCACCGGCGGTGGCGCAGATCGAAGCCGTCGTCGCTCAGATTTTTGCAGCCACCGGCGAGCGGACACGCCGCCGGATTGAGGAACTCGAACAAATCCGTCACGAGAGCAATGTGACACTTAACGAGGCCCACGCGCACAAAAATCAGAGCAACGGGAGTTCTCGTCAAAAACTCCAATAGCCGGCCCGAAGAGCATCTTCCCTTCCATTAGCCTTAGCTTTTCTTTAGTTATGACTCCCTCACTGGCTCTCTCTGATGCGAGACCGAAGTCCTCAACGAGTCCCATTTTTTTATCCGCTGGCTTGCCTGGGGCCAGTTCGCCTCGGCGACCCGGGTTATGAGCGCCTCGATCAACGCGAACGCGGCAACGTTGCTGTCAAATGCAGTCTCGTTCTCAATGTGCAGCGCTATCACTTCTGATGCATATTTGGAGATTGGAGACATCCATCGATCCGTTATCAGGATGATCTTCAGCCCGCAGTGCTTTGACACTCTTTCGGCGAACTCTTCAAGGGAACGTTGGTACCTTCGAAAATCGACGAGGACTAATACATCCCTTTGCCGCATTCGCATTATATACTCTGGCCACCAGTCATCCTCGGACGATACCTGATGAACACCAGCGCGGATTTGTTTCAAGTGCCTAGACAAATACTGCGCAACTAGATCGCTGATCCGACCACCCAAGGTAAATATATCAGATCGTGGGTCGGAAATTAGTGCCCCTACTCTTTCAAACTGGGCGGCAGTGATCGCCCCGGCGGATGCCTTTAGCAACTCGGTTGATTTTTGGATAAAATTCTCGAAAAACTCGTCCGTTATACCGCTTGTTGTTGTCCGCAAATCGAGCGGAGACTTTTGCCCTTGCTTCAGTTCCTTTATAAGTTGTTGTTGGAATTCCTGCAGACCCTGGTAGCCGAGTTTACTCACGAAGCGTGAGATAGAGGGAGCAGAGACGTTTGAGGAGGTCGCAATTACCTGGATTGGCTCAAGTCCGGCAAACGGATAATTCGACAGAATTAGCGCAGATAAGCGCCGCTCCGTGGCGGTTAAAGAATCTGCTGCTCTCCTTATCTGCTCCCTTACGGTTTCGCCCGGAATTGTGCTATCGGTCATAATCTCTCCAAAGCCGGCTACCCCGCGAACCCTTAAGCACTGCTGTTTTCAGTATGGGGGAGTGAGACCTAGCTAGCAAGCTCCAGCGCTCCGCCACGAGAAAGAGGTGCTGCTCTAACCAGCACTGGGCGTTAGCGGCTTAGGGGCGTGTTCCAGGCCTTGTATTTCGGCAATGAGCTCACGGGTCGTGACCTGACGGCAATACCCCTTAATCGCCCGTAGCGAGCTATCATGGCGTTCCCGGGTATAAGTCAGGCATGCATCTGTAACCTGTGTGACGAGATAGCCAAGGTCACAGGCATCCCTGATTGCGCCTTCTACACACTGGTCGGTAACCAACCCTGCGAGTACGAGCTGTTTAACACCGAGATTCCGCAAGATGTAATCGATATTTGTGGAAATGAAGACGGACGATGACGTCTTGGGTAGAACTATCTCATCACCCTGCACAGCTATCTGGTCGATTACCTTACCGCCCCATGACCCCTTAGGGACATGGAACCCAGTGATCTTGTAGTCGAGAGATCTGTCCCGACCATCAGCTGTCAAGCTTTCGATCGTTGTGTACATTACTTCAATACGAGACTTCCTGAAGGCGGCTTGCAAAGATTGCATGTTCGGAATGACCCGAGCCTCAAGCTCGCTGAAATACCAGCCATACTTCGCTGCAAAATCTGCTTTCGGCAGCCCTGAAAATTCGGCTCCGTCACGGTGAGCGCTGAAATTTTGGACATCGACAAAAAGCAAGGCCGATTGCTCCGGCACCAAGGGCACATTGCGAGTAAGACTCATTTCAGTTCCCATTCAAATAGTCTTCGATCGATGATGCGACGATATCGGCCCAAAGCTTCTGACCTTCAGCCGTCCGCAGATGATCATTTCGGATCTCAATCAGGCTGTTGTTCAAGCCACGTGTCTCGCAATGCCGGGGCACAAACCAATCGCTCGAGTCATTGACCTGATAGGGTTCATTCATTCCCACGCGTAAACGCGGATACCTGCGTGTAACAGAGTCTCTCAGGCGCGCTGACGTGTCCGTGTCACGACGGAATAGGAAACCGATATCCCACGGGCGCCACACGTTGTTCATGCGAGGAGTGAAACTGTGAACCGATATCGCCACTGTGTGTCGACCCTCCTCTAGACGTCGACTGATCTCTGTGTGAAAAGGCTCGAAGATCTCGGCCACGCGAGCCGCGCGATCGGCAATGTCGACTTCCTGATTACCGGGTATTCTGATCCCATCGCTTGTTGCAGGAATAGCATCGAATGCCTCCGGCGGCCGGTTGCAATCTATGACCAGGCGGCTATACGGCTGAAAGACAGCAACAGCATCTAGCCGCCGCGCCAAAAGCCGTGCCACTTCGGCTGCCCCGATATCCCAGCCGACATGATCGTCAAGCACCTCAAGAGAAATGCCCAGATTTCCGAGCGCCGCGGGGATCGCCTGCCCCGCATGTTCACACACCAGGAGCACAGGACTTGACCCGTCGGGATTCATGACCTCAAACGGGTCCGGATCGCCCTGCCCCAGCAAGCGTAGCGTATCATAACCCTGCTTCATGCCATTCTCTGTCCTTCGAGAGATCGACGGGCTTGCCGACGCCTGAGCCACCAATGCATTGAGATTGCAAATGTCCCTGGGGACCAACTCTCTCAGGAAGCCCCGCCGCGTGCTCCCATCGTTCGTTGCAAACAGGACGAGATTTCATTTTCAATGTCAACTCAATATTTGTGATTGACAAAAAAATTTCATTGAGGCTTTGTGCACTGAAGGCAACATGGTCGTTTCGAGACAGGCTATCGCGGTGGTGGGGTTGCCTATGGCCGCGGAGCACTGGCGTACGTTATGAAACTGACTAATTTGAACCTCACGATCTTGTTCTGCTGAGCCCAACGTTTTGAAGGACACCGATGATTTCGAACCCGCTTGTCTTCGCAGCTACGTCCGATATCGCCGGGAGAACACGTGGTAAAGCATTTCCAGTGTTGGAACTGGATAAGCGCCTTAAGCGTGGAATCGGCTGGACGCCGACGAATGTAATGATTACCTGCTTCGACGCGATCGCTCCAAGCCCCTTTGGCTCGCTCGGGGATCTGCTTCTGATCCCTGATCCTGAAGCGCGCGTTGAGGTCGACTTCGCAGACGGCGGCCTGGTTGAGCATTTCATGTTGGGGGATATCACCGATCTCGACGGCCGCCCATGGGATTGTTGTACTCGCTCGATTCTCAAAGCGGCACTTGAGCGGCTCCGATCTTGCGGCGGTATCGAGCTTGTGAGCGCCTTCGAGCATGAATTCCAGATGCTCGACGCCGGCGAGGTTCTTCCCGACGCCTACAGCTTGCGCGGGTTTACTCGGCGGCGGCAGCTCGGAGAGGCTTTAATGTCGGCTCTCGCTCAGGCAGGCCTGACGCCCGATACCTTCATGAAGGAATTTGGTCCAAACCAGTACGAGGTTACCAATGGCCCCGCTCAGGGTCATCGCTCTGCCGACCAAGCGGTAATTCTTCGGGAGTTGACCCGCATGGCGGCGCAACGCTGCGGTGAGCAGGTGACGTTCGCACCAATTTTAGACCCCACCAGCGTCGGTAACGGCGTTCACATCCATATGAGCTTCCTGGATGGGAATGGCTCCCCGGCAACGTACGACGAGAACGACCCGTTCGGCATGTCCAAACTTACCGGGTCATTCATCGCCGGCGTACTCAAATATCTCGACTCCATCGTTGCGCTAACCGCGCCGTCTGACATTTCCTATCTGCGATTGACGCCAAACCGCTGGAGCGCGGCATATAACAATCTTGGCTTCCGCGATCGCGAGGCTTCAGTCCGAATCTGTCCCACTACCTCCGCAGATCCCGAGAAGATCGCCAGGCAATATAACTTTGAGTACCGTGCGGCCGATGCCGCGGCCTCGCCATATCTGGCCTTGGCATCGGTTCTCCATGCAGGTGCCCAGGGCATCGAAGACGGTCTCCCCACACCTCAGGTAACTCAGGAGAACTTATCCGTGCTGTCTGAGGCCCAGCTGTCTGATCGCGGTTACAAGCGGCTACCACAATCCCTGGAAGAGGCTTTGCTGCGTTTTGAGCAGAACGATATTGTAACGCGTTGGTTTCCGGACGGCTTTGCTTCGATTTATACTACGCACAAGCGTGCCGAAATCGCGCATCTGAGCGATCGCACCGTCAAAGAGCGCTGTGCCGCTTATTCAAAAGTGTACTGATAACAAGAAGGCACTTCGTGAGAGGCGTAGAGATGCTGAAGATGAAGGGAGCAGAACGTCTGTTCAGTCTCTATCTGGAGCCTGGATTTTCGATGCAGGCCTTTTCTTCTGCAGTCGAGGCCTTACGGCTTGCCAACGAAGTGCTCGAATCGGAGATTTACGCTTGGCGAGTTGTATCTGACGACGGACTCCCTGTGAGATCGAGTTTTGGACCTACGATCTCCGTTGATACGTCGCTCAAGGAGGAACGCGGCCTCCTTGGCAAAACGGGCTGGTCCCCTTCAGTCGCCGTAATTTGCGGGGGGAGCCACCCACTTGCCGCAAATCGGGCCCTGCATGGCTGGTTGCGAGAATGCCGGGCCAGGAAACTGTGTCTGGTCGGAATCGCGAGCGGGATCTTCAGCATCGCCCAGACCGGTCTGGCGGATGGACGAAGATGTGCAGTACACTGGGAACAGTTCCCTTCGTTCGTTGAACAATTTCCACGTATCGCTGCTGTTCAAGCTGCTTATGAGATCGACGGAGACACGTACTCCTGCTCTGGCGGAGATGCTGCTTTCGACATGTTCGTGCAGTTCGTCAGAGAAGATTATGAATCCCCTACAGCCAACCGGGTGTGCGAGAAGGCGGTCGCTATGACGGTCCGTCAACCTGGAGATCGTCAGAGACTACCTCTGCATGCAGGCGCGGCCATTCACCATGACGGCCTGTTGAAGATCATCGAGCAGATGGAGAGGCATCTCGACGAGCCAGTCGCGCTCGAAGACATCGCTGCCTCCAGCCGCTTGTCTCGGCGCCAAGTTGAACGCATCTTTTCGCAACAAATAGGACGTTCGCCTGCGCGATACTATCTCGAGATGAGACTTGAGCGCGCGCACTTGTTGATCTTGAACTCGCAACTTCCAATCGTCTAGATCGCGATGGCCTGTGGTTTCATCTCGGCCTCGCACTTTTCAAAGGCATATTGCGAGAATTATGGACTGGCTCCACGTGAGGCTCGCTCGGAAGTCGTAGAACGCCGACGGAGCGGGCACGGAACCTTCGCTGCGGACGCACCCGCACCATTGCCGGTGATGAGGTCATCAATCGGGGAAATGGTGCATGCAAAGTGATTCACGTTCCGGAAACTCGCCCGGAGGCCGCAGATAGTGTCCGACAGCAGCCTGGTATCCAGCCTTGACCTCGTCGAGCTGAACCCGTTCCTGGACGAGCGCGGCCGCACCGCGACCCTATGGTCGACCTCACCGCCAGCCTGATGGGCCGTCGCATCATGGACCACCCGACCCGCAGTCATTCCGGAAGCATCTGACCATGACCCAGCCTTCTCGCCTTGCCATCGTCCCCTTCATCAGCGTCGACCGCATGATGAAGCTGGTGCTCGCCATCGGGATCGAACGGTTTCTCACCGAGCTTGCCGGCTACATCGAAGAAGACTTCCGCCGCTGGGAGCTGTTCGACAAGACACCGCGCATCGCCTCGCACAGCCATGACGGCGTCATCGAGCTGATGCCGACCAGCGATGGCCGGCTCTACGGCTTCAAATATGTCAACGGCCATCCCAAGAACATGCGCGAGGGCCGCCAGACGGTCACCGCCTTCGGCGTGCTGGCCGATGTCGGCTCGGGCTATCCGATGCTGCTCAGTGAAATGACTATCCTGACGGCGCTGCGCACCGCAGCCACCTCCGCGCTTGCGGCCAAATACCTGGCGCCCAAGGGGTCACGCGCCATGGCCATCATCGGCAACGGCGCCCAGTCCGAGTTCCAGGCCATCGCCTTCAAGGCGCTCACCGGCATCGACCGGCTGCGGCTCTACGACATTGACCGCTCGGCTTCGGAAAAATGCGCCCGCAACCTGTTCGGCAAGGGCTTTGACATCACCATTTGCACGACCGGGCAGGATGCGGTGGAAGGCGTCGACATCATCACCACGGTGACGGCCGACAAGCAATGCGCCACCATCCTGACCGACAACATGGTCGGCTCGGGCGTCCACATCAACGCCGTCGGCGGCGACTGCCCCGGCAAGACCGAACTGCATCGCGACATCCTGCTGCGATCGGATATCTTCGTCGAGTTTCCCCCACAGACCCGCATCGAAGGCGAGATCCAGCAGCTCGATGCCGACCATACGGTGACCGAGCTGTGGCAGGTGATGACCGGCCAGGCGCAAGGCCGCAAGACGCCGGAGCAGATCACGCTGTTCGATTCCGTCGGCTTCGCCACCGAGGATTTCTCTGCGCTGCGCTACGTCCGCGATCAGCTCAAGGCGACCGGCCTTTATGAAGAGCTCGACCTGCTCGCCGATCCCGACGAGCCGCGGGATCTGTTCGGCATGCTGCTCAGGGCCGCCTTGCAGCCGGCCGCCTGAGGAAACTCGCCCAAAGCGTCTGATCTTAGTGTCCCCGGCCAGTCGGACGTGCACCTTCAATCAAGCATTCTCTATCCATCAACCCACAAGCCGGTGTTGGCCAATCTCTGGGCGCCAATTTTGTTTATAACCTCGAGCTTGAAGCGGGCCTAAAGCACCGAATATAGATCGGCATTTTGATCACTCCTCTCAAACGACAAACTTGCGGCATCCAGACTGCCCTCACGACACGAACATGGTAGTGAGAAAAAAGTGAACGGTGATGCTGCAGCGAAACTCGATTCGATCGATCTCAAAATCCTCGACGCCATCCAGCGCGACGGGCGCATTACCAAGCTGGCGCTGGCCGACAAGGTCGGATTGTCGCCGACGCCGTGCTGGATGCGGCTGCGCAAGCTGGAGAGGGCCGGCATCGTGTCCGGCTATCACGGCGCGATCGCCATGCGCACGATCGCGCCGGTGGCGACCGTGCTGATGGAGGTGACTTTAGCCAGCCACCGCCAGGCCGACTTCGACCGCTTCGAGCGCGTCATCCGCGATCTTCCCGAAATCGTCGCCTGCTGGTCGGTGGGCGGCGGCGTCGATTATGTGCTGAAGGTGATCGTAGTAGCGATCGCACTGACACAAGGACAGGAGATCGAGAGTGCCGGCCGGGAGGTCGGCGGTGAGCCGCTGGCGTCTTGGCGTCGAAGACATCAAGGTCTTCGAAAACCGTTGGAGAATACGTGGGGCGGGTGGACGAAAGCGAGCTATCGGCCTAGACGACATTCGCAACTCTCCCGAGTCCCCGAGAGCACTATGAGGAAGCAGCGACCCTTTGTCGTCGAGATCAAACAGAAGCGTGAGCTCGTGAAGCGGCCACAATCAATCTGGGCCGGCATCGACCTGGCCGCTATCACGAATGATATCGCGGAGGCGGAAGCGATCGCTGAAGCGCCGATTTTTCCTTGTGAAGATGTTCGCTCTCGGCCCATGGCCGCCATTGATGAAGCATCCGACGCCAAGGAGGTGACCACGCCCGACGTATCGCTCCTATGCCGCCGACGTTTGGGGAAGCGAAGATTCTGGAGGCATCGAACGCACCGACTGAAGACAGACGAACTCGCAAGAAGAAGCGGTGGCAGACAGATGTTCTTCTGCGGCGAGGTGAACGATGGAAGCGGCGCCTGCCGTGGGTGCTCCGCCAAGGCCGGCCTGAAAGGGAGGTCAACTGCACCGGGATTGAAACCGCCCTTGTCGAGAACTGTCCATGACACGCCGGGAGTGCATACAAGTAACGAAGAGGCTCGACCGTACTGTAGAAGTTGCCTGTCAAACGCTCTCGGATTCAGGTGCAAGAATGAAACCGAAAACGGGCTCAGGTTGGCCAGGCATCGGCTCTCGCAAAACGGGGAAGTTATGGCCGCTTTGGCATATACCGCAAGCGCGGCAGGTGCCATTTCGAGTGCGGCCTCAAAGTCCTCATAGGGGCCTTCTGCCATCTCAGCCCGAGGCCGGATAACCACCCGACAACCGGCGGGTGCAGAGGACGTCCATGACCTTAAAATTCATCCTAAAGGTGAATCGTTAAAGCTGTGCCATCCAAAACGGGGATTCTTTCGAAATGTTCAGATTTTTTGGGCGGGATCCCCTTTCCGCCTCTCGGGGAATGTTCCTGTTTGCTAAGTCCATTGCGGGATTTTCCTTCTGTATCCTCGGGACCCGGGCTGCCAGCGCCCACGTCAAATGGTTCTCTGCCTATGACGTTGCCGGCCAGCCGCGCGGCCTCGAAAACGTCCTTTGTCAGGATTTCGAGCTCCTCCTGGGCGTTGCCTTGCTCTGTATCTTTTCCGGCTGCGTGGTGGAGCGGACGTCTCTAGGCGAGATGATAACCCGCTCGCTCAACCGCTTCACGGAGGGCTTGCTGCTGCATACCGAGACGATGATCCGCGCGATCTGTGGGTTTTTCTTCATCTCGCTCTGGGCGGTCGGAGGCATCCTCTTAACCCCTGAATTGAAAACGACGTCCGCATTGGTGGGGCCTTTGCAGCTCGCCATCGCGGCCGGTCTGCTGTCACGCCGCACCACACCCCTATCCGCCGCGGGGATCGTCGTCCTGTTCGGGCTAGCCGTGCGCGATTACGGCGCGTTTCATCTGGCTGACTATCCGATCTTTCTGGGGCTTGCGGCCTATCTCGCTCTCACCGGGTTGCAAAAGAACTTATTCGGCATTCAGCCGCTCGACGTCGTGCGCTATGCGACCGCCGTCACCTTGATGTGGGCGTCGGTCGAGAAGTGGGCCTATCCCGAATGGAGCTTCCCGCTCCTGATCGAGCACCCCGGTATCACCCTTGGCTTCAACAACGAGTTCTACATGCGAGCCGCGGGCATAATCGAGTTCACGCTCGCCTTTGCCCTGGCTTGGACGCCGCTGGTCCGGCGCGTTGCGGCGGCCGTGTTGATTGAGATGTTCATCAGCGCGTGCTTCGAATTCGGCAAGCTGGATGTGATCGGGCACTCGGCCATCATCGTCGTCTTCGTCGCGATCCTTTCCGATCAGCGACCTAAGGAGACCGACACTCCCGCGGCCTGGCTCGCTCCGGTCGGATTATGTGCGGCGTTGACAGCAACGCTCTTCGCTTACTATGTCGGCCACGCGGCGATCTTCAACACTACGATTCTCTCTCTGGATTGATCGGGACAGACGAGTCCGATCGGGGATTCCCGGTGTTGCGTGCTTGTGCGACGATGCGAGATGCGTACCGGTATCGGCATCGTCGTCACAGCATCGGATAGGGCCCGGCTTGAGGCGCTCGTCGCGGCGCGCGGTTCGCCACAAAAGCACGTTTGGCGGGCGCGGATCATCCTGTTGACCGACGATGGCTTAGGCACCGTCGCGATCATGGCGGCAACGGCCAAGTCGAAGACCTGCGTGTGGCGCTGGCAGGAGCGGTGTTGATGGCTTTTCAAAAGCGCGTCTAAACGACGACAAGCGTTTGGTGCTTGTGGACGGAACAAAAAGGCGGCCTTTGCAGGCCGCCGAGTGTGGAGGATG
>NZ_JBHLYT010000067.1:0-2188 GCF_042431665.1 Mesorhizobium kowhaii | reverse complement strand
AACCAAATCAGATCATCAGCGTCATTCAGCACCACTCCGAGCCGAATTCCGCATCAATTCCCTCTCGGCGCCATCTATACGCGGTTCTCAACCGCCATCGACACGCAACCGCCGCAATGCCGCCAATCAAACTATAATCAGCGAAATCGACGTTCTTTACAGCCGACAAATCCCTAGCAGGACTCTTATGTTAATCTGAAGCAGTTAACGAAAGTACAGCGCCCGCCCCTGAAATTGTTCCGACTGTCGAATGCGACGAACAAGCAACGCTGTACAGGAGATGACCACGCATAATTGCAGACAAAATCCAGAACTTGCTCTCCCAATATGCCATACCTTGCTTACCAAAAAGGAAGCTTACGTCTTCCCCCTCATGTTCTCAAGTTTGAACAAACATACGGCATATTTCTGCTCAGAATCCGTCCAATGTTGTATCGGATTCAAGTCATGCTTCATGAACATCTCATTAAATGTATGAACATTGACTTTGCGCATGATCTCCGTCCTAATCATCTCTCCTTTTTCTAGGCAAATCGAGAATTCTAGTTTCTCGAGATTGACGGATTGGGCCTGCATGGCTTCCAAGTGCGCCTCCATTCGGCAAAGAGGTTTATTGTGAAATGCGACATGTCGAAACTGGAAGACATTAAAGTTCCCATCAAAACGCCAATTCAAATGCTGAAGAACACACAGGTTGGTCAGAATAGCGCTCTGGTTATTATAGGCTGCTTCTAAGATGTCCGTTTTTTTATCCAAGTCTATACCGACTAGGAAATAGTCACCAGGAGCGAACAACGTGCGCACCGACTCGAGCAGATCGTTCAATTCGTCATCGTACATGTTTCCCACCGAACTGCCGAGACAAACTAAAAGCTTTGGACCTGTGACGGTGGCAGCCTGTTCCAATCCGGTTTGGTAGACCCCAATGATGCCCGTAAAGTTCAAATCTGGTGTCATCGAGAGGAGGCTTTCGGCTGCTTGCTCCAGGATTGAACGGTTGACATCAATAGCGGCGTAAGAAGTTGGGCCGTGGTTCTCCACGTACGCATTAATCAACAGCGTTGTTTTTTGTGCGTTTCCTGACCCCAGATCGACGAGAGAGACAGGGCCTGTCATGTCGGTAACCGATTTGGCGTACTGCGACAGTATCTCCCGCTCGGCCCTAAATAAGTAGTACGATTCCTCTTTGCAGAGCCGATCAAACAGGGCCGATCCAGTGTCATCATAGTAGTACATGCAGCCTATCGAACGCGGTGACTGAGATAAAGAATTTTTCAACAAGTCTCCACGAAATATTTCAGTATCATGCAGATCGTCACCGATGATGGTAAACGTTTGGCCATCGTTCAGTGTGCGGTTGCTTGTAAGTCGTCGGACCATGTCGATACACTCCTAATAAATACTGCAGCCCATCAGGCACGGCGAAAAATGCGATTAGATGCGACTGCAGAGTTCCAATAGTTATGCCAATTGCGGACATTAGGCCGCACGAAGGCAGTTATTCTATTTAGATCAATGAGTTAGACGATGTGTATAGCAACGGGGTGGGCACCCCTTCAGTGTCGCGACTTAGACAAACCCGACAATAGGTGAGGCCTAACAGTTGATGCTGATATTTTCCCCGCTGCATTTGGAGCACCGCTCCGGGACGCTTCCGACCCACATCGTCGGCGGGCCTATTGCCCCGTATGAATTTGCCGTGCTTCTGTCCGAGACGCCGAATTACGGAGACGTCACAGATGCGAGACAAGACCAGCAGCAGCGAAGCCGCTTGGCAGGCGGGGCTCCGTGTGTGAATCGGCGTGCAAAATTGGCTCTGACTCACTTTTGATGATATTCGGGTTTGGTTGGTACCGATTTCAGGCAGAGGAATCAGTGCTATGGGCCAGACCCTCCGACCATCGACCCTCGTCCCTCGCGGCTTTGTGGTCGATGATGCCGCCAGTGGCGCCGACGCCACGCTAATCACGGTCCGTCCTTTAAGCATCGCGAGCACCTGTCCGGGCTGTGGAACGAGATCGGCGCGGATCCACAGCCGGTATCCGCGGCGCTTGGCGGATCTGCCCATTGCGGGCAAGCCTGTTCGGTTCTGTCGCAAATCGTGATTTCGGTCACGACGCGACGCTTTCGCGCCAATGATCAGGCGGCAAGGATCTCGAACTGCTCGGCAATTGAAGGGCATGGATTG
>NZ_JBHLYT010000066.1:0-4618 GCF_042431665.1 Mesorhizobium kowhaii | reverse complement strand
CAATGGCCGCGGACTTTTCCTGACGCAGCGCGGCGCGGCTCCCAGCATCCTTGCCGCGAACCTCGTCCTCGACCTTCCACAATTCGGTCATGGCGGTGATCGTTACCGTCGCGGCCTGTGAGATCCCGCTGATGTGCAGATCGTAAAACTTGCGCCGCAGATGCGCCCAGCTTGCGTCAGGCAAGCCCCGGAACGGGGGATGAACAAGAAAGGAGGTGAGAATCGAGTAGAAACCGTTCGCAGCGATCCAGCGGGTTCAACGCCCGTCCGGCAAAGGCGCAGCCCGCCAGCCGGAAGCGAGTCTTGCATGGGTGGCGGCAACGTCATTCGTGAAGCGTAGACAGCGGGTGATAAAGCGGCGGGGTAAGCCCCGATATCATGATCTTGATGACGCCTTCGGAGTGTTGGGACCGGGGGCAGCACCCGACCGGCCGATATTGGCGAGGCAATCGGGGTCGTCCGGGGTCTTGGGCCGCCGCAAAGTCACGGGATGGATTGCCGGGGAACCTGAGAGATCCCACTCACGTCCAAGGAAGCAATGCCGGAAACGGGGAGCCGGCTGACGTAAAAGACTCCAGGCCCTACGACAGCCCTGCATGTCGGAAGGGAGCGCTTTGGCGGACACAAACAAGCAGGGCCGTATGGAACCCTGAAGGCGAAGCAATAAGCTGATGGGTAAGCGTGAGCGGGAAGTCGTAGCACCCTCATAGTACCAATGAGCGCGGGGAACCGTGTCCGGCGGGACCCGAAGGAGGAAAGGAGGGTGTCACGGAACCAGAACCACTGACAGGAAACAACGGAGGGGACCCTGAGCCCTACAAACGTGTACACGAAACGGCAGTGGATAGCCGAACAGGCGAGGAAGCACCCCGAAAGGGTGCTCACATCCTTGCACCATCTGATTGACCTCGACTGGATGTTCGAGGCGTGGGCTCTAACGCGCAAGGATGGCGCGGCGGGCATCGACGGGCGCACGGCTGACGACTATGAGAAAGATCTCGAGGCAAACCTTGAAAGCCTCCGGGTCCGGATGATGTCGGGCAGTTACCACGCGCCCCCGGTGCGACGCCACTACATCCCGAAAGCCGATGGGTCCCGACGACCTCTGGGTATCCCAACGTTCGAGGACAAGGTGGCGCAACGGGCAATCGTGATGCTGCTGGAACCGATCTACGAGGAGGCCTTTCTGGACTGCTCGTTCGGGTTCCGGCCGGAACGGTCGGCTCATGACGCCATCCGCACATTGCGCGATGGCATCATGGACACCGGTCAGCGATGGGTGATCGACGCAGATATCTCGAAGTATTTCGACAGCATCGATCATGGGCATTTACGCAGCTTCCTCGACCTGAGGATCAGAGACGGCGTCATCAGACGCATGATTGACAAGTGGTTGAACGCAGGGGTGTTGGAGCAAGGCACCCTGAGCCGATCGGTAGCTGGAACGCCACAAGGCGGAGTGATCACTCCCTGAACGCAAAAGGTAACTTTGAGTTTGACCGGTCGATTTCGCTCGATCGTTCTCGTTCTGTGCTTGATTGTCGTCTTAAAAGGTAATATTCATATGTCACATGCCGCGCTCGACGGATTTGCAGAAGACCGAACGGATCAATGCTGCCCATGGGTTGCTTGCGCGTGGGCTGAGCGTGGCGGAGGCAGCCATGGCGTTGTCGCGCCAATTCAGCATGTCCCGACGTCAGGCCTATCGGTATATCGAGGAGGCGCAGGCGATCGGCTGGCCGGTGCCAGTGACCGAGCCCACGACGGCAGTGACGTTCAAGCTTCCGCCCAGTTTGGTCGACGCGATTCGAGCGCGGGCGGCGGCGGAAGGGACGACGATCAGCGCCATGGTGGGTCGGGCGCTTCGGGCGTTTCTCGGCGAAGCCGACGGCCATGGCTGAGCGGCGGGAGAGCGATGTTCGCAGCGTCCTTCTCGATCCCGTCTTTGACCCCCTGCTGCCAGCCAAGTTGGCACAGGTCTACGGGATCCTGGTTGCGGAGCGGGTTCGCATCGTCGGCGCGGGTCCACGGGTAAGGGAGGGAAGCGATGAGGTGCGCAGCGATCTATGCCCGGGTGTCCTCCGATCAGCAGAAGGAGGACAACACGATTGCCAGCCAGACGGCGGCGCTGGTCGCGTTCGCCCGCGAGCAAGGGTTCAGCGTGCCCGATGAATGGATCATCGAAGACGCGGGGTTCAGCGGTGCCAGCCTGGTGCGGCCGGGGCTGGAGAGATTGCGCGACCTGGCGGCCGAGGGCCACATCCAGGCTGTCTTGATCCATTCCCCGGATCGGTTGAGCAGAAAATATGCTTATCAGGTTCTCTTGACGGAGGAGTTTGCTCGTCACGGTGTCGAGACCGTCTTCATCAAAGCGCCGCATTCCGGCACCCCGGAAGACCAGCTCATGCTGCAGTTCCAAGGCATGATCGCCGAGTACGAACGGGCCCAAATTCTCGAACGCTCGCGGCGCGGCAAGCGCCACCGGGCCAAGGCCGGCGAAGTCCCCGTGCTGTGTGGGGCGCCCTACGGCTATCGGTATATTCGTAAGACGAATGACGCGCCGGCGCGCTATGAGGTCGATGCAGTCGAGGCGGAAGTGGTGCGACTGGTGTTCGACAACTATACGGTCGGCGGCCTGAGCATTGGCGCCCTCGCTCGCCTTCTCAACGAGATGGGACTACCGACGCGCCGGCGCGTCACCCGCTGGGAACGGTCGGTGGTGTGGGGGATGTTACGCAATCCCGCCTACAAGGGAACGGCCTGCTTCGGCAAGACACAGGTCGCACCGCGGCAGAAGGTGACGAAGCCGTTCCGCTTGTCGGGCCGGGCGGGCTTCAGCGAGAATACCAGCCAGCACGAGCGGCCGCGCGAGGAATGGATCGAAGTGCCCGTTCCCGCCATCGTGACGGAAGAAACTTTCGCGTTGGCGGCCGAACGCCTGACCGACAACAAGCGCTTCGCCCCGCGCCGGACCATCGAACCGAGCATCGTGCAGGGGCTGGTGTCCTGCCGCAAATGCGGCTACGCGCTATCACGCACATCGACCCGTACGTCGGCGCGCAAAATCCACTACTACCGCTGCCTCGGGGCGGATAGCTGGCGCCATCTCGGCGGATCTGTATGCGACAGCCGGCCGATCCGTCAGGACCTGCTCGATGAAGTGGTGTGGCGGGAGGTGATGCGCTTGATCGTGGACCCCACGCTGATCCGCGCCGAGCTCGACCGGCGCCTTGACGCGGCCCGTGCGGCTGAGCCGACGAAACGACGGCAAGAGCCCCTCGAACGGGAACTCGTGCGCGTCAGCAAGAGCATGGAACGGCTGGTGACCGCCTACCAGGAGGATCTCCTGTCGCTGGAGGAACTGCGCCGTCGCATGCCGGAGCTGCGTGCCCGCGAGCAGACCATGCGCACCGAATTGCACGCGATCCGCGATCAGGCCGCCGATCGCATGACATTCCTGCGTCTCGCCGAGACGCTGACCGCCTTCCTCCAGAAATTACGGGCATCGGCGCAATCGCTGGACGTCAGCGACCGACAGAGGATTGTCCGCTTGCTGGTCAAGGACGTCTTGGTCGACGACGATACCGTCATCATCCGCCACTCGCTCCCGATGCAGACGACGATACCGCCGCCCGGAAAAGCGTCATCGCCTTCCAACGGCAAATCGCCATCGGCTGACAAAAGTTACCTTTTGCGTTCAGGGAGTGAGCAGCCCACTTCTTGCGAACATCTTCTTGCACTATGTGCTGGATAAGTGGTTCGCAGAGGTGGCGAAGCCCCGCCTAAAGCGGCGGTGCCAGATGGTGCGGTACGCTGACGACTTCGTCATGAGCTTCGAGGATCACTTGGACGGTCGGCGCATGCTGGCCGTGCTGGGCAAGCGTTTCGAACGGTATGGGCTTCGGCTACATCCTGACAAGACGCGCTATGTGGACTTCCGTTTCCGGCGCCCTCATGGGCAGCATCCGGCAACGAGT
The DNA here is from genome assembly GCF_042431665.1 of Mesorhizobium kowhaii. Classification (NCBI taxonomy): domain Bacteria; kingdom Pseudomonadati; phylum Pseudomonadota; class Alphaproteobacteria; order Hyphomicrobiales; family Phyllobacteriaceae; genus Mesorhizobium; species Mesorhizobium kowhaii. The sequence goes on along the minus strand of NZ_JBHLYT010000066.1, from coordinate 641 downwards.
GCCACCAGTTTCAATTTTCTCGGCTTTACCCATGTCTGGGGCCAGTCGCGGAGAGGGAAGCCGGTGGTGCGGCAGGTCACGGCCAAGGATCGGTTTGCGCGGGCCTTACGGGCAGCCAGGGAGTGGTGCATCAAGCACCTGCACCTGTCGCTCACGATTCAGCATCGACACCTGACCCGAATGATGCGAGGCCACTACGCCTACTACGGGATCACGGGCAACGGACGACGTTTGACGTGGTATCACCATCAGGTCGAGCGTATCTGGAAAAGCGGGCTCTCGCGCCGCAGCCGATCTGGAAAGCCGAACTGGAATCGGATGGCCCAGGTCCTTGACCGATTTCCCCTGCCGCCAACCCGGATCGTACATCAATGGAGCCGTACCTGAGCGAAACTGGACCGTGAGGAACCGGATGCGGGAAATCTGCACGTCCGGATCTGTGAGGGGCGGGGCTCGGTAACGACCCCGCCTACTCGGCACCCTGCGAGCCGGATTGTTTCATTGCCGCCGGCCTTGGCCCGTGCCTTGACCAGGTTGGTATAGGCCGAGTAGCCATCCACTTGCAGGATGCCCCCGAATCCAGCGAGGTGACGCGCCACGCAATCGGCGCCCCTGCTATCTTCAAAGCGATAAGCAACCAT
>NZ_JBHLYT010000065.1:0-5327 GCF_042431665.1 Mesorhizobium kowhaii | reverse complement strand
AGCTGGTCTTGATTGTAACTTGACACTCGCGACGGGGATGACTCATGCTCTGGTGATGGCTGTTGCACTGGCTGGCGAGAGCTGCCCTCCGCAGCATGCGAGGTACCCTCTCCAAGGGTTTCCCGATACTTCCTCAGCATGGCCACCCCACTCTGGACCCTGGGGTCGTCCGCACACAGCTCCCTAGCATAAGCCTTCAGCGATTCGTCACTAAGTCCATTAAGAGACAAATTGTAATGCTGCTGGAGCCTTCCAGACAATCTGCGGAGACTCGTGCTACTGTTAGTTATAGACCGCGCCTCAAGCCTCCCGCGAGCCGCACTACCCGCATTATGGATTAACGCCGCATCTTCAGGAACGACAGTATACCGCCTTCCCTGTCCCTGACGCGAGGTACCCGCTCCAGAGGTACCCGCCCCAGAGGTACCCTCTCCATAGGTACCCTCGCGGTACGCCCTAAGCATGCCCAACCCCGTAATGACCCGGGCTTCACCCGGAAACAGTTGCTTAGCATAATCCTTCAGCGACTCGTCACTAAGTCCATTGAGAGACAAATTGTAACGCTGCTGTAGTGCTTCAGATAACTTGCGGAGACCCGAACTGTTCACGACTGCGGAGCGATGCGCAATCTTCTGGCAAGCCGCATTACTCGCATTCCGGATGAGGGCCGCGTCATCAGGGGCGATGCCGTACCGCCTCCCATGATCGGGAGCGTCCTGCTGGCCCGCCTCTTCCAGGTGCTCCTCAAAGTCGCGCTGCGCGGCCTCCTCCGGCTGCCCCCCCTGTCCTGCCTGCTGCTGGGCCAGCATCGCGTAGTACGAGTTTTGCCAATCTGGTGAGAAGGGATTGAAGTTCTTCGGATCCATAATTCACCTCCGTGGTTTGAGAGATCCATCTAGCGAGGAACTATCCTGCCCGCATCCGCTGACGAGAAGCTGACGAGGCCCGCAGTTCAAAGACTGACAGCGCAGGCCTGCCGTTAGAAGCAGCGCTGAAAGGAAAAAGGGTCAGGCGGTTTCAGGTGCATGGGAAGGATTATTCACAAGATGTGCGAACGGCCATTGCGTCCGCACTCGAAGGCGTCAGCGGAGCGTCAGCTAACGTGACATCCTCTCGGCTCTTACCGGTGCAAGAACAATGCAGGATCGATTTTTTTTGTATTTGCTGACGCTGGCGCCGAACAGCTCAATGCACGAGTATGTGATGGCGTGCAAAATTTTGCTCCGATTTTTATCTGTTGCCACCGTCGGCACTGCTGCTTGCGCATTGGCTCGGCCTTCCAGCTCCCACATCAGCCATCAATTCGAATTGAACGGTCGTCAGGTCTTCTGCTGCGCCACAATCGCACGCGTTCGAATGTCGGACCGACGACCAAGTTTCCGATCTTGATCGGCTCTGGGCCTCCTTCACGCTATGTGTCGTGCAGGTCTACAATACTGTTCAAAAGCTGGCGGCAGGGCACATAACCGCGCGGGACACAAAAGTTCGACAACCCGAAGGCGCTGGTCGAACATCACGGTGCGGCGACACGGGAGGTGCGGTTCAACGTGTGGCTGCACGCCGTTGCTCGCTACTGGGGATTTACGCCACGGGCTTCGGCTACGTCAAGCGCTGCTATTGCCGGCGGCGGCTCGTGACCGGGGCGGCGGATTCTCTTCGAGGGCGTGGATGTAAGTCAGAACTTGCGGACTGTGGCACTTGTGCTTGCCCCCCGGCGCCAAGGTATTGATAGCGGCGAACTTCACTTGCAGCCAGGTCGTCTCGTCCTGATCGACCGTAATGCGATGTCCCGACCAAGGCGCCGCCGCAAGTTGGGCAGGAACGCGATGAGCTGGATCGTGTGGGGCAGAACCGGCAGGCCGCTCGGCCAGCCTGTTCGTCTGCACCCGCACGAGGAAGCTGGTATCAAGGGCCTGCGCGGTGCAATAGAGCTCGTAGAGGTCGCTCTCCTGGTCAGCCACATGCACGCAGCGCTCGGGCGTGCCAACGAGCGCGATGGACTGGCGCAGGTTCTCCAGCCATACGGGGCAATCGGCCCGCCGATGTGGGTCGTTTAAATCGCAGCTCCGTCAAGGCTAAATTCGATCCTTCTCCGACCTACGGTTGTTTGGTTGTTCCGTCGTAAGCTTGGCTGGTTTTAAAGCGCCTTCAACTTCTGCGGTGCGGGTGATGCCGTTTGCCGGGTACAGGGTCGTTTACGCGGTCGAGACAGCCCGCCGCAGGATAGGTCTTCGTGGGACGGATCTTCCAATGTAATTGACGCACTTTGCTACCAGAATAGTGGCAAGTGCAGCCCACATCGCGGAATGATCCTGTCCGCGTCCCGACAGGGACGGATCGGCGCGTCCACAGCGTAGGCGCAAACGATAGAAAAGTCAGTTCAGAAGAGCGCTGCCTCTGGCGTCTTGTTGCGCATGTCAGGCTTCAGCAGCGATGCAGCGCTCGAAGAGTTCGCCCGTTCGGAGCATGGCATGCATGATCACGGCAAGCTTGCGCGCGACCGCGACGGCGGCTCGCTTGAACCCGATTTTCTCCTTGAAGCCCATATACGCAGCGCGCTATCGGCCTTGGTGCGCGTGAGGATCACGGTCGCCGCTTCATACAACAGTCCGCGTAGATGGTTGTCGCCCCGCCGGGATATATGACCGTCGTAATCGACTTCGCCCGATTGGTAACGTCTGGTGGTTAGGCCGATCCAGGCGCCGACCGAGCGCGACTTTCTGAAGTTTTCCGGATCCTCGATCGCCGCAACGAAGGAGGAAGCCGTCACCGAGCCGACGCCCGGGATCGACGCAAGCAGCTGGCATTGCTCACTCGAGCGGGCCGAAGCGACAAGCTGCTTGCTCAATTCGGCAGCGCGGGCGCGCACTCCAGGCATCGAGCAACGGCATGATAATCTGCTTGTAGCCCAGCATTGTTCGCTAGCAGGCTGCGCACATGGTCCTCGAACACGCGTCCCGCACCCTTGGGACGACCAGGCCGAACGTCTTCATCAGACCGCGGATCTGGTTGGACAGCTGGGTTGTCATCTTGAGCAGCTGATTGCGCGCTGCGACGAGCGTGCGAACCAGCATGCTGTCAAAGCTCTTCACTCGCACCTCGCGGTAAAAGCCGACCTCGGCAAGATGCGCGAGCCCGTCCGCGTCATTTGCATCGGTCTTGTTCGGCGCCATATCCAGCGCCGCCTTGGCATGGCGGGCATCAATGCAGATCGCCGGCAAGCCTTCCAGCGTCAGCGCATGATAGAACCAAACCGCCAGGGGTCCCGATTCGAACACGACACGTTCGGCGTTCGGAGCACGCTTGCGGATGACCTGTGCTATCAGTTTCGGATCGGACGGGCATTTTCCGCGCCAGATCCGCTTGCCTCCTTCGCGCACGAGACGAATGTATCTTTCAATGACACGTCGAGGCCGATAAACTGCTTCATGGTTGTCTCCCGTTTGATGCTGGGCTCGGCTGTGTGGTCGTGAGCCCGTATTTCATCCTATAGGGGGCAACCATCCTTCCAACGCATCGCAACCGCGCCAGTGTTCCCAACCCCGCGATTACCCTATGTAATCGGAAGCCGGCGTGGGCCGCGGCAGACGTCGTTTTCAGCTGCTGGACTGCTTGCATGGCGATATATGCGCCTAGACAGAGGGTCGCCGATCGGGCTGTTGGGGTAGCCGGTGATGATCCTGGCGAACACGTCGGCCAGGTAGCCGAGCGGCTCGACGTCGTTTCAGCTTGGCGCGTTTCGATTGACTCGATCTGGGACTATGGCGTCGGAGAAGACGGCGCCAAGTCGTTCGCTGATGCCGTCATCACAAACCGTTCGGATCTACGAAGTTCATAAAGAAAACCTGTGGTGCGCAGGCGGTAATGGCTCCGCTAGCGAACCCACGCCAAATGGATACCGCTCGCTGCGCGCACTGCCATTGCCGACGAGCGGCTTCGCTTATGCGCATGACATGGGACAGCATATATAGTCAGATGCGGCGCCCGCCATCGCGACTAAATCCAACAAGAGTCCGGTCACATAAAGTCATCCTCGTACGAGCATCTGGGTGAACCTGATGCGCTCTCGGTATCACTGCTTTCGCTGTCCTCAGTTTTGCAGAGATAGAGCGGCGGTTTGTCTGCACGCTGCCATTCACCGGCACTGTTCATCGTCCACTTTTCGGGATGCTGGGTAGGGTCAAGGACCATGTCGCAATCATCTACTTCAACAAACCCCATCGTCGCTGCGCGGGCTTGTGCTTCTGGATTAGCCGCACGCCAATTCAGCAACGGTCGTTCGCCGTCCATCCGAAGTTGATGCTCCAGCAGAATATCGCCTGCATTCTCGGCCAGCGGATGAGCGACCTGTAGATCCACTATGGAGGTGACCTCGGTTCGGCCAGGAAATTGTTGCCGCCAACTGTCGGATTCGAAATCAGTCATTCTGAATCCGCCTTCCGTTCTCAGCAGTCCGGCACTCTGGTTTCCCAATTGGTAGCTGAAATATCGCGCGTGCTCCGTGTCTCGGCGAATGCCGTATTGCCTAGCAACGTCCGCAGCGCGTCTGGCTCGGGAGGATACGAATTCCGAATACTCTTGTGGATTGTCGGCGATGTGCATGATCTCATCGCCATGAAATTGCCTCACCTCCCTCGTGAAAGAAGACCTGTCGATCTCCACCACCGGAGGTCTGGGATGGAGGGAGTACGGTTGCGTAGCCGCCGACGATGAGTCGCCGCTGGAATCGGATCCGGCTAAGTGCATCCGGGCAAACATGTCCCCGAGCTCTTGATTTTCTGCATCTGCTTGCCCGCTGGCATTACGCGTGTAGCGGACGTCGGACGAGCCACCAATTCGACCATACATGACGATTCGCACTCCTATCCTTCGAAATTGAGTTCAGGCCGGTTAACCGCGCAGGTCTAGATAGACCGTTTAGTTGACGACTAGCTGACGAATGAGTTCTCCCGGATGCAGAAACGAAACTCCGAACTGTTTTAATTGTTAGCGATACTGAAAAGGCTGCGGCCTACCGCAGGTCAGGCCATCCGCACTTTCGGATCTTGCTTGCTGTTAATCCAAAGGGGAGCAGTCCAGCCTCGTCGTCGGCATGAGAGAGAGAGAGAGAGAGAGAGAGAGAGAGAGCGAGAACGTGGGCAAACCACGTTGCGGTCGAGCCGTTGAAGCTGGGAGTTCGTCCTTGCCTGCTCGATGACGCCCCGCGCAACACCTTCTGGCAGGTGGAGGTCTCGAAAAACCTCCCCATTTTGACCGGTTTGTGATTCACTGCCGTTGCGATTTGGAAGGAGGGATTGGATGCGGGGACAGGCCGGGTTCTGGGATAT
>NZ_JBHLYT010000064.1:0-3972 GCF_042431665.1 Mesorhizobium kowhaii | reverse complement strand
GGAAGGCTCTGCGCCTCCGCCGGTTGCTCAACCCGCGCCAAGAGGCGTAACAGAAACGGCCAAGGCTCTAATCGCCGCTGGATGAATGTTCAGTGGCAGGTCACACCTGGTCAATGTTTGTCGGCCGAAGTGCTATTATACGTTTCGGCCAAGCATTCGAATGTGATCGCGCAATTCGTTGCATGCCGGACTTATGAGAGGCGCGAGGTCCTCGGTCGACCCGTACCGATATTTGATCGTGGTAATGCCAGCGAGGTCGCTTGGCAGTTTCACTGTCAGTCCACGAGGTTCCATTAGAATGGCCCTCTCCATTCCAAGCTTGCCCATGAAGAACCCAAGTTCAAAGACTACGTTGTCGCGCGGCGATGGCCAGCTTTCTTCCCGAACAACTGTCTGATCATCAGGGTGCGCAATCGCAATTGCGAAATCGGATTTTTCCAGCTCCTGTTCCAGTGTCTCAAGCGTGTAATTTGTCACTCTGAACACACCGTTGGCCCAAACAACCGTTAGAAATGGGTCGTGAGCAAAAGCATTCTCAACCGCTCTTGCGACGTGCAATGCCTCGGCAGACGAGATGACAAAGACACGCACCTTCTCGTGCGGCGGGCGGATTAATGAGTTCCGCTGGAGCAGCCTTTTGGAAAGCTCCTGTGCAAGGCGCCTCCATATTTTTGGATATCGGTCAGCTATTTGACAAAAGCTCTCCTCCGAAACCTTGAATACTAAACTGTGCTCGTCCGAAACCACATCCGCAGATCGTCGTTGCGTCACTGAAACCGCCGCCATCTCGCCGGCGGCATCTCCCGCTTGGCGTGTTGCTACCCTTTTCGAGTTTACAAAGACGCCGAAGGACCCCGAGATAATGAAATAGACGTCATTGTCCCGACCATCCTGCTCGATCAACTTTGTATCCTTGGAGATTTCCACAAGCTGTCCGAGGCTCGAAAGAGCATGGCCAGCTTCAGGAATGCCGCTGAGCAGACGCTGGCTCTCAAGCGCCTCCACGAGAATTGCTGTCCCGCGATCACCCGAAAACCTGTCCTTCACAATTTTACCTCCGGCCGCTTTGACCGCCTAACCCGGGTTAACTGGCTGCATGAATGAAGGTTTGGGCGGTTCTCCAAATAGTTTGAAGAGCCCAAACTATTGGGGGAACCGCCAAGCAAACAAATGACGCCAAGACAAGGCGGCCGGCGGCGTTAAATGTCCTAAATTTACGGTTGGCGATGCGAGCCTGTACCGCGACCTGGAGAGCCAGGTCGTCTAAATAGTCGTCGGTTGCGGATTGATCTTCCTTTGGAAAATACCGCTTCCTGGCAGCTCCCCCGAACTCCTCGGGCGCCAATTCTGCGATGTCTCCAAAATAGAGAAGGTTCGTCGCTCCGCCTACGTTCTGATGAAAGTGATGGAGGAATTTAGGCAGGAATGAAGTCAACGATATGAGCGCCGCCACGGCCAATAGCGGAAGAACGACGAGGAACGCCGCGCGGTAACCCATCGGAGGCTCGTCTGGGGATCGGAGTATTGCGATTATGGACCCCATCCATACCGAGCAAAATGTGAGCAGGGCTGCGTTCTTGGTTTCTGCAAATTTCACGAGGTCCAGCATCCTGCCATGACTGGCGGAGAGCAGTTTGTCGTAACTATCTTGCTGATCGTCTCTGGCCATCGCGATCCTATGCGGCTTCATTCAACCGCACGCCTAGAAGGTCGGCGAGGGGGCAGTTGTCCATTGTCCCGCAGCATTTCAGCGTTGTGTTTTTGAAACTGTCGAAGAAGGACTGCTCCGCCACACGCCAGCCATCTAACGCTAGCGTAAAATCGGCGAGGACTTCTGCGTGGTCCGAGCAGGCGGAAATCGGACGGTTCCCATCGCCGCATTTGCATTTTTGCCGAAGCGTCATGACGCGACGACCTTTTCGCACTACGGACAGCATCCTCTTGCCGTCCAGACGCAGTCGCACTCGACGCTCGTTGTTTACCCGCTTCTCCACGGTCGAAAAACGCTCCCCCCGAAGAGAGGTTACGAATGCTTTGCCGAGATTGGACGCGTTGAATTCCGCGACCGCCTGAAGTCTTGCAGCCTCCGGCCCATGGGCCCTAGCATCGGCCTTCCCCGGCCATGAGCGCAGTATCGCCGCGGTGCCTTGCCTAAGGAGAAAAATAAGCAACTTCCCCCACCATCCAGCCGCCGCTTCATGATCGTCGATGGTGTGTGGCTCAAGTTCTGCCCAAAATAGGCAAAAGCTTCCATCCAAGTTTATGTGGCGTTCTGGGCAGAATGACGGGAGACGGTCTGACTTCACTTCCCGTGCTTTGACTGTCTCGCCGACCCGCGTGATCTCGATAAGAAATTTATTCGCTGGGGCACCAGAAGCAAGCGCGGGCTGGACTGCAAAAATTGCGCTGTCACCATCCTCCCGGATGAGGACAGCATGGTGCAAGGCTGCAGTCTCAGCCAGAAGCCGTATGGGCGACATGGAGTTAGCACTTCTCCGAGTAAGGCCGGAATGGCGCTTCAGCAGCTTTGGCTATTGCAGGACTCACCACCGCGTAAGCGGCTGCGTGGATTGCTTTGGCCACCTTGTTTTCATCGGCCGCCAGCGCTTCAAGCACCACATCATAAGTGAGACCGGACTTTAGTCTCGACGTGCCGAAAAGCGTGCGCACCGATGCCGGGCCTGCGTCATATGCGGTTTGGCCGATCGCTGTCTGCTCACCGGTGCAGCGCTTCTGTTCGTCCTCTGATCCCAAGACTGCTCGTCCAGTGGAGCAGCGAACACGATCGCCCTGCATGCCAAGTCGCGTGATGGCGGTTGGTCCATACTCAAAACCAATCGCCAGCCCGAGATCGTCCGTATCCACGTCATTTGCCTGCAGCCGTTCAAGCGCGAGGTCGAAGCTGCTCCTGAGGGCCCCAGCGCAGAGTGCTCCAGTCGACACCGTGTCCTCGGCATAGGTCTGAAAGGCTGTACCCTCCATCAAATGGCCATGGATGCAGTCACCGATGAATCGGATACGACGTCCCGAGAAGTCGGAAGACAAGACCCGATCAAGCTCTGAGCGGATGACGTGGAGACAGCGAACAACGTCTTCCGGATCATCGTCGATATGTGCGTCCACGTAGGCCGTGAAATTGTCGACGTCAGCGTAGACCGAAATCGTCTCCATACGCCTTGAGTTGCCCGGCGTCAGCAATGAGATGTCAAGATCTCGCAGAGGTGGCGTGACTCGCGTGAAGACAAACGAGCCGATCGGCTTGTTCTTGTTGTCAGCGCGCCATTCGGAGACCATCGTGTCCTTGCTCAAGCCGAGCTCGGCGGCATCCTGGCATTCGACGATCTCTTCGTCGGTCAGCGGCGTTAGCGGGATGTCCTTAGTATCAAGCTCTTCAAGGCCGATTGCAGATCGTGCCTCGTTGCTGAGATAGATTCCGACGTCGGTACCGTTCGACGCGATCTTTGCAGCCATGTTGGCAGGGCGGCCAAGGAATAGAGGTTCCCTGTTGCCACCGCGGCCGTTGTTGACGACCAGCGCGCGGCCGCTGTCTATGCCGATGCGAACCTGGGCTGCGGGGATGTTCTCATCGTCGTCGCCCGTTTCCTGCAGGACGTCGCTGATCAATCGTGCAATCGCCACCGCTCGGTTCACGCGATCGCCTTCAGAATCTTCGCTGTAAGGCTTGGCGAGAACCGCGTGGAGGCGCTGGTTGTGAAAGTCGACCCGAAGGGCATCCGATGCCGTTAGGATTCTGTGTACGGCTCTATAGTGAAGATTGAGAAAGCGGAGCGTCCTCTTGTGGCAGGTCTCTCCCTCCGTGTCGGTGCTTTCAAGCATGTCGCGGAGGTTCAAGATGTCCACATAGAGGTGAACTGCATCCATCCGGTAGGCTTTGTTCGTCGGTATGGATGTCAATGACGTGTCACGCGAGTAGTCGACAACCGTCACCGTTTCGACGTCCTTGATGCGGGC
>NZ_JBHLYT010000063.1:0-14436 GCF_042431665.1 Mesorhizobium kowhaii | reverse complement strand
TCTCAATAATCGGATCGAGCAGGACCATCGGCGCATCAAGCGCCGCATCCGCTCCATGCTCGGCTTCAAATCGAAGGCGAGCGCAGAGGTCATTCTGTCCGGCAGCGAGATGGTTCACATGATGCGCAAACGGCAGGCAAGGTTTGCGTACAATCCATGCCCTTCAATTGCCGAGCAGTTCGAGATCCTTGCCGCCTGATCATTGGCGCGAAAGCGTCGCGTCGTGACCGAAATCACGATTTGCGACAGAACCTTTCCAAGTACCATAGAGGACAATAAGCCAGACTACCGGCAACAAGATAAGCAGCGACGCCACCGCCGCGATCGTCGGATCGATTTCGTGCCGCATATTCTCCCACATTTTCAAAGGCAACGTCCTGATTGTGAGGCCACTCACCAGGGAGGATATGACGACTTCGTCGAACGAATGAATGAATGCAAACACCGCGCCGCCGATGACACCAGGCAAGATGAGAGGCAGGGTTACACGGTTGAAAGTTCGCACGGGACCCGCACGCATGCTTTTTGCTGCCTGCTCGAGCCGGTGGTCAAAGTTCGCGAGCGTCGCCGACACGATAACCACAACATAGCCTAGGCCGCCTACAGTATGCGCGAGAATGATGCCGATCCGGGTTCCTACGAGGCCCATTTTGACCAGGCCCAGGTAGGCTGCGATACCGACAACAATCACTGGGAAAGTGATGGGCGTCAGGATTACAAGGGTGACCAAGCGCCTCGTGCCGGGAGACGTACGGCTCAAGCCGTAAGCTGCAAGCGTACCGGTGAGCACGGACAGGAATGCGACCGCAAGGCCAACCTGCAGGCTGGTCAAAAGCGCTCCTGTCCAGGTGGGGTCCGTAAAGAAAGACAGGTACCATTTAAACGAAAGGCTAGAGGGCGGAAATTCCAGGTACTCCCCGCCGCTGAAAGACATAACGATGATCACAAGTCCCGGGAACAGCAGGAAACCCATCACAGAAACCAAGTAAGCCACACCTAGTGCGCGGATACGGCTGCCGGTTCCGATACCTCGAAACTTATTGTGCTCCCATGCCTTGGCCCGGCGCGTTTCAACCATCGCTGTCCAAACGCGTCCCAAGTTGCCGGGTAGAAATCGCCAGAAGCGACTGCGTGAAGCCTTGCCGCTTTGCTCCGCAGGACTGCCGGAGAGGTCAAGACCTACCATCGAAAGCACCGCGACGGCGATGGCCAATAGGACGAAGGCTGATGCCGCGATACGCCCAAGATTAAAAGAGCTTGTAACCTGCGCGGCGATAAAGCTCGAAAGCATTGCGTCTCTTAACCCACCGAGTGCGGCTGGTGTAATATAGAACCCGAGGCTAAGTACGAAGACTAGAACGGAGCCGCTGCGCAGGCCCGACAGGCTCAAGGGAAAGAACACCCGCCAGAATGCGGTGGAAGGGGGAGCGCCAAGGCTCCTTGCAGCCTCGACGAGCGACCGGTTAATTCCGATCATGACGCTCACGAGCGGCAGGATCATTACGGGCAACATGATGTGGACCATGCCTAAGTAGACGGCGGTTCGGTTATAGATCAGGGGCAGGGGGCTGCTAATCAGGCCTGCGTCGAGAATTAGGGAGTTGATGAGACCACGGTCGCCCAAGATCACGATCCACGCGTAAGTCCTCGCAAGAAGGCTCGTTAGATACGGGATTACCACCAGCACGATTAGAGTGAGTCGCACACGCTTCGAGGCGGAGGCTATTAGATACGCAGCGGGATATCCGATGATAATACAGAGCCCCGTGGAAACGAAAGACATCTGAATTGTCTGGATTAGTACCCGTATGTTAGCGGGCTGCGCCACAAACGCAGCGTAGTTCACGAGCGAGAAGCGCGGCGCGTTCAAGCTTGTGAAGAATAACCAAAGCATCGGGACAATGAACACGCCGGTGAGAACGACAAAGGCCGGGGCGGCGAGCGCGGCCGGCTGCTGGAATAGGTTGCGGATCATTGAAGTTATCGCCTGCGGATGATCATAACTGGACGATCCGGACATCGGAGCGGAGCCATGTGAGAGCCACGGCGTCACCGGTTTGGAAGGCCTGCTGGTTGGTGGCAACGTGCTGCCTGACGGTCAGTTTGTCATCGCCGACGCGAACCACGTACTTCCGCAGGGGCCCTGCATAGACCATCTCGGAAACGGTTCCTTCGGCGCAATGGGTTTCCTCATCAGCAGGTGACCGCGGAGACAATATGGCCCCAATTTTTATTCTTTCTGGCCTTATCATGCTGACCGTCCCGGGTTCCGTGGGCGCATGCCTAGTCAGCTCGTGCTCGAGGAAGTTCGCCTCCCCAAGGAAGTTGGCGACGAAGCGGGTTGCAGGTCGATCGTAAAGTGCTTCGGGACTGTCAATCTGCTCAATGGTCCCGCGCTCCATCACGACAATGCGATCTGATAACGTCAACGCTTCTTCTTGGTCGTGGGTGACGCAGACCGTCGTGATTCCAAACTCCTTATGTAGGCCCTTGATTTCGCCTTGCATTTGCTCACGCAGATTTCGATCCAATGCGCCGAGAGGCTCGTCGAGTAGCAAAACCGGCGGATCCGCGATTAAGGCGCGGGCCAGCGCTATGCGCTGCTGCTGGCCCCCGCTCAGCTGTGACGGTAGGCGATCCTCATAACCGCGCAAGTGGACGCGCTCGAGCATGCGCTCGACCCGCTGGGCACGCTCTGTTGACTTTACTCCTCGCATTTCCAGTGGAAATGAGAGGTTGCGGGCGACCGACAGGTGCGGAAACAGTGCATAGCTTTGAAAAACGATACCCTGATCTCTCCGATAGGAGGGTACGTTGGCCACCGATCGTCCTCCAATGAGAATGTCGCCGGTGGTCGGACCTTCGAAGCCGGCTAGCATCATGAGCGTGGTGGTTTTGCCTGAACCACTCGGCCCCAAGATCGTGACAAACTCGCCCTCGTTTACCGCCAGTGACAGGTTCCGTACCGCAGCGAATTCGCCGTACTTTTTCGTGACGTCCCTGAATTCGATCTGGGAAGATTTGCTGCCGTCGATCAATGATTCGTTCCTTATTCTCTCGGCACCGCTCCCCTTGCAAAGGCGCGGACACCTCGGAAGCAGCGACCGCAACCCGACTGGCGGATTCCGGCCAATCAGTCATTTCCCCTGCAATCAGGTTCGGCACAAGGCCGAACACGCGACTTAGATCAGAATCCACTCATTCCAGCGCTGGATGAGACGCTCGGTGTTAGAGATACCGTCAGACCCGACCGCGCCATACCAATTCATGTTCAGCGGGATGCTGGATTTGATGTAATCCGGGTGGCTGGCAAGCTTGCGGCCGAGAGCGTCTGGTAAGTGCTTGAATGCATTAAGGTTGGACGGTCCATAAGGGATGAGTTGGGCAAACGCGGCCTGGCGGTCGGCACGTGTCGCGAACTCCACGAACTTTTGCGCATTCTTCGCGTTGGGGCTTCCCTTCGGAATAACCCAGAAGTCTTGTGTGAGCTTGGCTTGGTTGCGATTGACCTCGAGCGGGCTGCCCTGGTCAATCAGGAGCGTTGCGCGGCCGTCGTAGGAGTTCATGACGTCCGCGACCTTGTCGTGCATAATCTGTTGGATCTCGGAACCTGTACCCCACCACTTGCGGATGTGCGGTTTGATCCTGTCGAGGCTTTTGAAAATCCTGTCGATATCCATGGGATACAAAGCGTTCGGCGCGACTCCATCGGCCAGAAGTGCTTCCTCCCAGGGGCCTTCCTGTCCATTCTGCCCTGAGACGAGCGTCCGCACGCCCGGGAATTTTTCGACATCCCAGAATTCCGCCCAGGAACCCGGACGCGGCTTGCCGGCAGGAAATTTTTCGGTGTTGTAGACCATCACATAAGAATAGATCAGCGCGCTGACGCCGAATTTCTCTTTCGCAAAATCGACGATGCCGTCCAACTCTTCTTTCTTGAACTTGGAGTAATCGATTTCCTCGAGATAACCCTTCTCCGCAGCCGCCAACGCGCCGCTCTGCGGGATACCGGCTACGTCAACAGAGATGCTGTTGTTAGTGACCATCAGCTCGATCTGCGCGAAATCGATCTGGTCGGTAACCGGCGTCACCTTGATGCCGGTTTCGGCTTCAAATGGCTTCACGTATGCTTCAATCACTGCTTTACCGGCGTCACCGCCGTATACAAGGATGCGAAGTTCGTTGGTGTCCTGGGCGGAAGCGATTTTCGTCGTTAGTCCGAGACCGCCGAGGGCGGCGGCGGAAGCGCCGGCCGCCAGAAAGCTTCTGCGATTGATGGTGATATTCATGTTTGTTCCCTCTTTGTTATGCCAAAGCTTGGCATGTTCCGCCCGTCACGCGGCGAGCGTTGTCTCCACTAGGTTGACCCAGTAACCGATGCCGTATGGCAGGGCCTCGTCATCAAAATCGTATGAAGGGTTATGCAGGCTTGCGCTGTTCCCGTTGCCAGCGAAAATGAACGCGCCCGGTCGGGCTTCAAGCATATACGCGAAGTCTTCGGAACCCATGAGGGGCTTGAACTTTGTGTCAACCGACGCGTCTCCGACCAGGCTTCGCGCGGCACGTAGCGCCCGCTCTGTGCCTGCGGTGTGATTCATCGTGACGGGATCATGTCTGCGATAGCTGAGCTCGGCATCGCCGCCAAACGTTCGTGCTATGCCTTGGGCGCAGGCACGGATACGCTCTTCCGCGAAATCGCGTAGCTTTGGGGACAAAGTTCTCACGGTTCCCGACAGCGTGATTTGCTCCGGAACGATATTGTACGCCTCGCCTCCGTCCATTTTTGTCACGGAGATCACCAACGATTCCAGCGCGTCGGTCATGCGGGAAACGAGGGTTTGAAGGCCCAGGATCACGTGGGCTGCGATAACGACCGGATCTACTGTCTGGTGCGGCATCGCGGCGTGCCCGCCCCGCCCTTTGATCACGAGGTCGTACTCATCAAGGGCTGCCATGATGGGTCCATCGCAGATACCAAAGGTGCCCACCGGCATCCCAGGCAAGTTATGCATACCGAATACCTGTGAGATATCGAAGCGATCCATGATCCCTTCTTGGACCATCCGCTGGCCGCCCAGCATGCCTTCCTCTGCAGGCTGGAAGATCAGAGCGACTGAGCCTTTGAAGTTCCGCGTGGCCGCGAGATGCTTGGCTGCACCAAGCAGCATTGCCGTATGGCCATCGTGCCCGCAGGCATGCATTTGCCCCGGCGTGGTCGAGGTCCACTGTTTACCGGAAGCCTCGAATATTGGCAGCGCGTCCATGTCGGCACGCAATCCGATCGTGGGGCCTTCCCCGGCAGAACCGTGGACTATGGCGACGATACCCGTCTCGGCAATTCCGGTTTCAATATGATTTATGCCGAACGACTGAAGCGTTTCGGTGACAAACCGGGCGGTGTTGGGCAGCCGGTAGTCGAGCTCAGGGTGCTGGTGGAGATATCGTCGCCACCCTGCGACTTCGTCCTTGAGATGCTGGAATGATGTTAGGTCGCGCATTTATACCTCCGGTGCTCGACAGCGCCTCTTGGCCGCGCCGCCAAAGGATCGCATAGCAACTGTCCGCCCGACATCCCAAGCAAGGCTAGAAATTACCGACGTAATCCCATTCCAAATTGCCGGCGTGTGCACCGGTCGCTGACGAAGGATGGAGTCAACCCAGCACTTTGCCATGGTTGTCTAAAGGATTGAACTTGGGTATTCCCAAGTCAAATGCCGTGTATATATCGGCGCCATCTCGCTTCTAGATGGCTGATATTCAGCGCCTCTCCATCATGCGGCGACTAATGTCGACCGCGAAGACAACCATTCACCCGGCAGCGTCGTGTCAACAACTTCATGCTTGACGAACCAACTGCGATTAGACGACCATATCAGGTCGGGCGCTCTCTCATCATATAATGCCGAAAGTAGGGATGATTCAATCAGAAGCCGCGCCAGGTGTCACAAAGCCCCTCGTTACTCAGGCAGAACGTCGTCCGCGACTAGCCACGCATATCCGTGGGGCATAAGATTGTCCAACAAATGTCCAAGGTTCCGGAACCGCTCCAGACCTGAACCTGGGATTTGGCTTTGAAGCCATTCGGAGTGTCTTATGGGCACCATAAGATCGGGAATGGCATGGAAAAACCGTGCGGGTGCTCGAATTGTGCCAAGCTCGCAACCCCATGTTGCCGCAAATGCCTGGAAGGCCTGAACATAGCCGTCGATGGAAAAGTCGTCTTTTATCGATTCAGAATCGGTGAGCCCAAGCTGTCGGCAAATCCTAGTCGCCAATGGTTTCCGCCTGTCCGGCGTCAGCACTGATGGGACCAAATCGGCTTAACTGAGAACGGAGGATTTCTGGTTCATCGTAGCCTTTCAAAGGAGCGAAGATGAGACAGAAATCCGGAACAGAGAAGCGCCCTGCAGAAACAGTGATTAAGGACATCCGCCGGGCTACCCGCAAGCAGTATGGAGCGGAGGAGAAGATCCGCATCGTGCTGGAGGGATTGCGCGGTGAAGAGTCGATCGCGGCGTTGTGCCGGCGCGAAGGGATCGCCGAGAGCCTGTATTACAACTGGTCGAAGGAATTCCTCGAGGCCGGCAAGAAGCGACTGGCAGGAGACACGGCGCGTGCCGCGACCAGCGACGAGGTCAAGGTGCTGCGCCGCGAGACGCGCGACCTGAAGGAGGTCGTCGCCGAACAGGCGCTTGAACTGCGGCTGCTTAAAAAAAGCATGATCGCGGATGGGGGCGACGACGAATGAGATACCCTGCCTCCGAAAAGCTCGAAATCATCCGGATCGTCGAGAAATCCCACTTGCCGGCGCGGCGCACGCTGGAACAACTCGGCATTCCCCGCGCCACCTTCCACCGCTGGTATGACCGTTTCCTGAGCGGCGGCGTCGACGCGCTCGAAGATCGCAGCCCGCGGCCTAGCCGGGTCTGGAACCGTATTCCCGAGGGTGTGCGGGGCCAGATCGTCGAGCTTGCCCTGGACAAGCCGGAGTTATCGCCACGCGAACTGGCTGTGACCTTCACCGACACAGAAAGCTATTTTGTCTCGGAGTCCTCGGTCTACCGCCTGCTCAAGGCCCACGATCTGATCACCAGCCCGGCCTTCATCGTGATCAAGGCGGCCAACGAATTCCATGACAAAACGACCGTGCCCAACCAACTCTGGCAGACCGACTTCACTCTGAGTAATTGATCTTCGGCGCTCTCTCGCGGTCATTATGGCCTGGAAGCTGTGCACCACCATGAAGGCCGAGGACGTCACCGACACCCTGAACCTGGCGCTCACAGCATCAGGCTGCGACCAGGCAACGGTGCATCAGCGACCGCGGCTGCTTTCCGACAACGGGCCGTGTTACATCGCCGGTGAGTTGGCCGACTGGCTGCAGGATCGTGACATGGACCACACCCGTGGCGCGCCGTGCCATCCTCAGACCCAAGGCAAGATCGAGCGCTGGCACCAGACGCTGAAGAACCGCATCCTGCTCGAAAACTACCTCCTGCCGGGCGATCTCGAAGCCCAGGTCGGCGCCTTCGTCGAACATTACAACCATCGGCGCTACCACGAGAGCCTCGACAATCTCACCCCCGCCGACGTCTACTTCGGGCGCGGCCAGACCATTCTGTTGCAACGAGAAAGGATCAAGCGAAAGACCATCGAACAGCGGCGCTTGCAGCATCGCAAAGCCGCAGCTTAAAATGACAACCCAGATGGACCAGAGCCTCCGCTAAATCAGGCCGCCATTTGTCTCAAAAACCCTGACGACGGACACGCCAACCCATCTCACTGCCAGATGCCGCTTATACAAAATCTGTATTTGACCCAGATCATCGGTCTAGTGACCGTTGTCCGAACGAGCACGCTGCTTGCGTTCGATATCGGATCCGAGCTGCATTTGCCGATCCAAATCGACGAAACAACTACGCAGAACCATCGAGGTGACTAATGACCACGACATTATCGCCGATTCCTCTGACGGGTACGCCATTCCCGAAAACAGAATACGAACGGAGGCAGAAAAAAGTAGTCGAAACGATGGAGCGAACCGGTCTGGACGCGCTCGTGGTCACTGACCATGCTCATCTGCAGTACCTTTCGGGTTACAACGGGCGCGGCGGTTATTTTGCGCCTTTCCTGCTGATTTTCGTACCCGGCAAGCAGCCAACCTACGTCGTGCGCGAATACGAAGTGGCTTCCGTGCGCGCCGAAAGCTGCATCGAGGAGATCATCCCATACACGCAGCAGAACGAGTTCCCCAAAGTCAGCGCCGATGTCCTTCGCAAGTATGGCGTGCACTGCAAACGAGTGGGTTTTGAACTCTGCTGCTGGCATGTTGCGCCGGCGGACGTAGGTGCCATCCAGGCTCAACTCCCGGACCTGAAGGTTATCGATGCGACTCGGCTGGTCGCGTCGGTAGCCGCGGTCAAAAGCGACTTGGAACTGGCGCTCGTGCGCAAACTAATGGTTATGACCGACGCCGCGGTTCGAACCTTCCAGACGTCGCTGCGCGCGGGCGCGACCGAAACGGAGGTGGCGGCGGCAATTGGCGACGAAATCGAGAAGGGTGGCGGCGCGCTCGCCCGGGGCCTGACCTTGGTTTTCGGCGAGCGGACGCGGTTGCCGCATGGCTCGCCGGCCGACTTCCCGATAAGAGACGGTGAACCAGCGATGTTCGAAGGCGGCGCCATGAAAGACGGGTATGCCATCGGGGTGGTCCGCAGTGCTGTGCTTGGCCGTCATCCCGAAACCGAAGCCTTGCACGATGTTTCGGTGGAGGCGCTCGAGGCGGCGATTGCGGCCATCAAGCCCGGGATAACCGCGCACGAGGTCGACGCAGCAACCCGCAAGGTCATCGAGAAATCCGGGCGGCAGCACATCTTCCGCCACCGGACCGGTTACCAGACTGGTATCAACTGGTCGGAACGCGGTTCTCTAAGCCTGGAGCCAGACGCGAAAGACGTCCTCCAGGCCGGGATGACCCTGCACATGCCCATCATTCTGTTTTCGGAAAACGGCTATCTGATTGGGGCCAGCGAGCATGTTCTGGTTACCGACAGCGGCGCGGAAATCCTCAGCCAGACACCGCACACGCTCCATTATGCATGACGGAGTGAAGTTGAGTACGGAATTCACCCACGATGACCCCGTACCCTTCCAGCTTGTCAGAGCCACCTAGCCGACGGGCTCGGCCAGCCACAGCCTGCCCATTTCAACCATAGCAGAGAAGTCTTAATCCATGAGCCCGCAGTCCTCAGCATTTCTTGGAATCCTAGCCCTCGACCAGGGACAACGGCCAGACAGGCTTAGAGAGCCCGGGTCGATGAACAATCCAGAGACTGTCGGTTTTCCGATCGTCATGCAGACGGTGGAGGGCGCGTTGGCTGAAAGAGTTGTTCGAGGTGATCCGGCTCTCGAGGCTGCCTATGTCGCAGCAGCGCGGCAGTTGGTCGAGAAGGGAGCCGTTGCGATTAGCTCCACCTGTGGATTCACGATCCGGCACCAGGCGGCTGTGGCCGCGTCGGTTCACGTACCGGTGGCAATGTCGAGCCTTCTCCTCGTGCCCACCTTGATGCGCCAACTGCCGCGGCGTGCGAAGCTCGGCGTTCTGACTTACGATTCCACGCATTTGGGCGAGGATCTGCTCGGTCTTGACGACCCGGCCGAACGGGAAAGAATAGTGGTTGGCGGACTCGAAGGCAGTAAGTACTGGCATGATGAGTTAAAGATGCCGGCCCCGCCCACCGATGTGGCTGCGATGGAAGTGGACGTCGGCGCTTGCATCGCCAAATTGAGAGCCGCGCATCCAGAGATCGCCGCCATCTTGTTCGAATGCGCGGGGTTCCCAGTGGTCGCTCCCGCGATCCGTCGCCTCACCAAGCTTCCGGTCTACGACATTACCATCCTGTGCCGGATGATGGTCGCGTCGATCGCCTGAAAGCCTCTGTCAAAGCACCGGACGTCGTGCTGAATTGACTATTTCTCAGCCACCCCGCCCAAGCCATCTATATCCCAGATGCCACGATATCGAATCTATGCTTGCGGAGCACGGACAGTGCTATTTCAATGGTTTCACAACTAACAAAAATGGGGAGCGATCATGTCCATCATTTCACGCCGTGGGATGTTGAAAGGTGCCGCTTCGGCGGTTGCCATCAGTACGGTTGGTTCGTTCGCACCCGCCAGGGTGCGGGCAGCCGAGACAATCACCGCCGTCGAATGGGGCGGTAGCTATTTCGACAACATCAAGAAGATCGCCGCCAAGCAGTCGGACATTGAGGTCAATTGGCAGTTGCACGCCGGCGGGGCTATGGTCATCATGCCACAGATCAAAGCCCGTTGGCCGAATCCGGGCATCGACCTGCTGGCGGGGTGGGATCCTTCATGGCAAATAATCGCCAGGGAAGGCTGGGCTGAGCCTGTCACGTTGGAAAAGGTCCCGAATCTCGCCGACGTGCCGCAAAAACTGCTGGTCAAGGACAGCGCCGGCAACGTCATCAACATCCCTCGAACGATATCGGGGCTCTTCTGGTCTTATCAGGCCGATACCGCGCCGTTCGCGATCACCAAGGTCGAAGACCTTCTGGACTCTCGCTTGAAAGGAAAGATCTGTTTTCCGGTTCCGTCCCTGAACTCCAACTTGCAGATGGTCACCTTCGCTCTGCACAAGGGCGGCGACGAGCGCAACATGGAGGCGGCGTGGGACTTTGTGAAGGAACTGGCGCGCAGCGGTAATATCGGCCGCGTCGCAAACGCGGACACCGATATCACAACTTCGATCAGCTCGGGCGAAACCTCCGTTACCTTCGTGGCGGGTAACGGCGCTGTCCAATTGACCCGCAACTTCCCCATGAAGTACCTGAACAAGATGGACAAGGAGACAGGATTCCGGACATTCGTCTATCATGAAGGCTGGTGTGTCCTTAAAGGCGGAAACACGGACGGCGCCTTCAAGTTCGCCAATTTCGCAATCAACCCGGAAAACAATGCGGAATTCAATCGGGAGGTCGCAGGCATACCGGCTAACGTCAAGTCGACGGTTTCCGAGGAGATCAAGCCGATGGCGTTCTCCAATGAGGAGATGGAGAGATCGGTTTATGTCCCGGACTGGTCTTATCTCTCCGAACAGACGAATGCTTGGATGAAGCGCTGGGAGCAGGAAGTCGTGCCTTTGCTCTAGCACAGTCGCAGGCCGATGGCTTGTATGCGAGATTGACGGGCATTGGCGGGCAGATGACATGACGAATTCCGCACGAAGCCAAATACTGCTGCTGCTTCCGGTGGTGGCAGTATTTCTGCTCTTTCTCGCACTGCCGATGTTGACGGTGCTTAGCGAGAGCTTCCGCACGTTCGAGCCCGGACGAATTGGCTCGGCTGAAGGAGCTCCGCTCACCAGCGTAAATTACACCGAACTCCTTCTCCCCGTCTACGCGCGGTACTTTTTTCAAACCTATTGGATTTCGTTCTGCTCATCCGTTGTAGCCGTCCTTTTTGCCTTTCCGATTGCCTACTACATAGCCAAGAACGCATCCGGCTGGCTGCTGAAAGCCTCGATATCGGCGATTATCGGTCTGATATTCCTGAGCGCGCTCGTCAGGATCTACGCGATTCAACTGACTTTCGGTTCCGCCGGGATGCTAGTTCCGGTGATGTCCGCCCTGGGCGTCAACACCAACAGCCGGGCGTATATCTACGTCGTCATAATCGCAGGATTGCTCCACTATACGTTACCGATGTCGATCCTGATCCTGGTCGGTACCATACAGAACCTGAATCCCCGCCTTACGGAAGCGGCTCAGTCCCTTGGCGCCTCGGCCCTCAGCTCCCACCTCACAATAACGCTGCCGTTGTGCATGAGGGGGCTGATTTCCGCATTTCTGGTCTCGATGACGTTTGGCGTAAGTGCGTTCGCCATTCCGTGGATCCTGGGACGCGGGCGGGTGCTGTTCATTTCAAATCTGATCTATGGCCGGTTCAGCGAGGTTGCGAATTTTCCGAGCGGAGCGGCGATCTCTATCGTCATGATCATTCTTTCGATGCTCCTGATCTTCGCCATCTCCAGATTGGCATCCTTGCTAGGCCGGACGTGACAAAATGATCAGCAAGCGAAACGCCGACATTGTCCTTGCCTGTGGCGTAGCGGTGATTATCGTGGCGACAGCGATATTCCTGCTGGCTCCGGTGGTCGTGACCGTCTTCATGGCATTCGATGCGCGAAGCTACCTCGGTTCATTTCCCCCACCTGATCTTTCGACGCAATGGTTCGGGCGGCTCGTGAGCAATGCCTATTTGTGGTCCGGGTTTCGAACCAGCGTTCTGCTGGCATTCGCGGCGACCGCCATCGCCGCCGCGATCGGCGCCCCGGCCGCGCTCGCGATCAGCCGAATGTCCGCTCAGTGGCGCGACATTGTCACGACAGTATTTCTGTCTCCTCTTGTGATCCCCGGCGTGATTGTCGGCTTTGCACTGCTCATGTTCTTTTCGTCATTCAACCTGCTGCCGCCTTTTCCGAGGCTGGTTGCGGGACACCTGATCATCACGATCCCGTACACGATCCGAATGACGCTGATTGGGCTTAGCGGTATCAGCGCGTCGTTGCGGGAGGCCGCATTGAGCCTCGGTGCAAAGGAACGTCAGGCCTTCTTTACGATTACGTTGCCGCTCGCCAAGAACGGTATTGCCGCCGGCGCGATTTTCGCCTTTGCTTTCTCGATGGACGATGTGGCGATCAGTCTCTTCTTGAGCGACTTCAACACTTACACGCTACCGGTAGCACTGCTCGGCCTGATGAGGTCGAGTTTCGATCTGACAATCGCCGCGGCCGCTGTCGCCCTGATGGGGCTCACCATTGTGCTGCTTTTCGTGCTCGACCGCGTGATCGGTCTGGAGCGGGCCATCGGCCAGGGTATGTATAGGGTTTGATCGCATGAGAGTTCTGGAACTTAAGAACGTCACCAAAAGGTATGGGGAGTTCACCGCGGTCGACGGTGTGTGCCTGGAGATAGAAAAAGGGAAGGTGCTTTCCCTTCTTGGACCCAGCGGCTGCGGTAAGACGACAACGCTGCGCATTATCGCGGGCTTCACCTCTCCCGATGACGGAACTGTGGAAATTTCCGGGGAGAATGTCGGGCACTCGAGGCCCTATGAGCGCAATGTGGGGCTGGTTTTCCAGGATTATGCGCTCTTCCCTCACATGACCGCGGCCGAGAACGTCGCCTATGGAATGCGGCACCGGGGAACCCCGGCAGCGGAAATACCATCTCGCGTCAGGAAGATGCTGACGCTTGTGCGAATGGAAAGCATGGAGCTCAGATATCCAAGCCAGCTGAGCGGCGGGCAACAGCAGCGGGTCGCGCTTGCGCGCGCGCTCGCAACCGATCCCCAGATCGTACTTCTCGACGAGCCTTTGTCGGCACTTGATGCCAAGCTTCGGCTGGAACTGCGCATTGAGCTCAAGGAGATCCTGCGGTCGGTTGGCGCAACGACCATCGTCGTCACCCACGATCAGGAGGAAGCCCTCAGTCTCGGGGACGAAGTCGTCGTCATGCGTGCGGGCAAAATCATTCAACGAGGTTCACCGACGAAGATCTACGAGGCGCCGGCCGACAAATTCGTTGCCGAATTCGTCGGAAGATCCAACTGGTTCCAGGGATCACCGCGTGGAGAGTCGCAGGACGGCGTCAGCACCTATGTCACCGCCAATGGGATCGAGATTCGCGCGAGGTCACCATCAGGCCGGCACGATGGCGCCGATCTCTGCATAAGGCCGGAAAACATCGAACTCGTGGACGGCGCCGCTGGAGAGGTGCCCGGAAATCGGGAGCTCAATGTCCTGACGGGTGTCGTGCTCGATGTCGCCCCGCTTGGCGCTGACGTGCATGTGGTCGTCGAACTCCCCGGCAAAAGCCGACTGCTGGCCATTCGCAAGAATGTCGGGAGAAGTCAGGCAGTAGCACCCGGGCAGACCGTGCGCGCCGTCTTCGACGCATCGGACGTCCTTGTTTTCTAGGAAGCATGCACCCTTCCGATCGCCCCCAAGGGCACGCCGCTGACCCGCGTCCGGTCCGGCCCATCTTGCTCCGATATGAAGTCGATCTTCGACCACCGAAATGGTGCTTCCCGGTTCGTTGTCGGTGCATGAGAACGGCGCACTCCTGATCGACAAGGCCGCTGACGGCGCCCCCGCGCGGGCAGGGGGGCAGCACTTGGCGCGGTGCCTTCGGTCGATTCAGGGTAAGCGGTGCGCCAAGGCACCTGCCAAAATCGTCTTGTGATGCCGTTGGCCGCCGCGCCGGCGGCCGATCACTGATTGTAGTGGATGACGTAGTGGAGTTCGCGGGTACGCATACGACGAAGGCCGCATGATTGGCACATGCGCGTGCGCGTGGCGGGCTCTATGATGGCGTTGCGTGAAGGTCAGGCGGCCTGCTGATCGGCGGGCTT
>NZ_JBHLYT010000062.1:0-37905 GCF_042431665.1 Mesorhizobium kowhaii | reverse complement strand
CGGAATTGCCGGTGATGATGTTGGCGATCGAGTTGCCGGTGCCGTTGATCGAGGCGCCAGTGCGCAGCGCCAGGTTCTCCAGCTCCTGACCGGAGAGGTTGAAGCTGACGTAGGCCTGCACATTGTCGGTGCCCTGGCCGTTCACTTCGATGACGTGGTCGCCGGCATTGTCGACATAGTAGGTGTCATTGCCGATGCCGCCGCTCATGGTGTCGGCGCCTTCCTTGCCGTTCAGCGTGTCGTTGCCACCCAGGCCGATCAACGTGTTGACGCCCGAATTGCCGTTCAGCGCGTTGGCCAGACTGTTGCCGGTGCCGTTGATCGAGGCCGCGCTACGCAATGCGACGTTCTCGATATTGCCCGTGAAGTGGTTGCCATCACTGAGGTTGATCGAGATATAGCCATTGACGATATCGGTGCCGTTAGCGCCGCTTTCACTGACGATATCGCCGGCATTGTCGACATAGTAGCTGTCATTGCCGAGACCGCCCCGCATCGTGTCGGCACCGCCCCTGCCGTCCAGCACGTTGTTGCCGGTATTGCCTAACAGTGTATCCGCGCCCGAGCCGCCATTCGCATTCTCGATTGTCGCCCCGAAGGCAATTGAAACATTGCCGTGAAGGCCGCCGATGTTGGAGAAACTGCCTGCCGCTAAATTGATGATTTGGGCTTGGCTGAACCCGGACGCATCCAGCGTATCGACACCGCCGGCGTCCCAAATGCAGATTGCCGGCGAGGTGTTTATGGCGAAGTTGTACACGTTCCCTGCATTGGAACCAAAACCGTAGACGGTGTTGCCCGTGCGCGTCGTCATATTGGCGCCGTAGAGCTGCTGAACAGCCAGAATGTCGTACAACATCAGCGTGTCAGGGTAGTCATTGTATTCCGATGCCCCGGTGTTGGTCTCGTCAAAATAGCTCATCACGGAGTATTGGTTGCTGTCCTGGGTGAACTGGGCAAAGCCGTCGTAGGTGATATCCTGTCCAGGCCCGGCGTTGTATTCGCCGGGATGCGACAGGCCAATCGCGTGGCCTGTTTCGTGCAGGATCGTCTGGTAGTTGTAAGAGCCGGTCGGCAGACTTCCCGTGACGCTGGTCGTGTTCAGATGCACGTCCCCGGAACTGTCGCCCGGCGCCGTCGTTCCTGGGTATTCTGCGTAAGCTCCTGCTCCGTCTGTATCCGATGTGTAGTTTCCAAACAGCATCGCCGCGATATCGCTGGTGCCGCCGGGATTGACTTGCGTGAAAGTCAGGCCGCAGACAGATGAATACATGGCAAGCACGGACTGGACGGCAGCGACTTCCGCGGCAGTCAACTGGCTGAAGGGGGCAGCATACCCTGACGCGTCCACGCAATTGACGTCCGTCGTACGCACAGCCCATGTCACGGTCGCCGGTTGCCCGGCTGTCGTGCCCCAACTGCTTTCGGGCGTCAGGATCGCGCCGGCCCCCATCAATTCGTCATAGCCAGCCCGGGTTCCGCTCACCACGGAAACGCCATATTGCCCCGCATACCAATCGAATGATGAGCCGGCATTGATGAAGTAGTCGCCCGTGGTCGTGGCCGTGTAGGTAATCGTCGAATTGTAGCCTGGGCCGCTGTCATCGTCGGCCGTGATCAATGTTCCGGCCGCGTTCATGAGAGTCAAATAGGTATCCCGGACATTGTCACCGAGTGCGCCTTCACCAACCTCTGCGAATGTATAGGTCTGACCCGCCACAAGATGGACCCGGTACCAATCATGGTCGCCGGCCGAAGACAAATGGCCAGTCGCTGTCTGGCCGACTGCCAGGGTGTAGCTCGTGGCGGTGGATGCTGCCGCATCGGTTGTTTCGGTGACGTTTGGCATTGCCTTCCCCCTTTGCGTTTCCCGCGGCCGTGCCGCCTAATATCCATCATGGGCCGCGAGGTTCAAAACCTGCGCATGTCCGACTGCCTTATTTGCTGTCGTTCACTTTGTCCTTGCCGCATAGCCGTTCTGCCACTTCGAGTGCCTTCCGAAGGACTTCCTGATTTTCCGCTGCCGAAATGATTGGGCTTCCAAGACGTGCTTCGTGCAGACGCGCCAGCGCCTGCTCGCAGGTTTTGGCATTCATCGGGCGTTGCGGATTTCGAGGATAGGATTGCACTGGCTGAGGTCCGACAATGGATGCCACCACGATAGCTCCTAGGTATAGGAGGTTCCGATTCATGAGCCTTTTCCGTGACCGGTCTGTTTTTGACCAAGCGGCCGTCCAAATTCTCGGCTTGGTGACAGCACCGACCACCCATGCCTGTCGCCATCATGATCGGCCACAACCACCTTCCAAAAATATACAATCGCTTTCCGCGGCATAGCGCCGACAGGTCAATTGCGGAATATTTGTTTCCGAAATCCTATGCCCAAGCCCTAGATTGGTACTCTATGTCATGGTCACACCTGTATTCAACGCTGTTCTTGAGAACCAGCTAAAATTCTTGCTTAAATCCCGTATGTACCGCCGTGCTTTGTTGGCATGGGTGCATCTCTCTTGGCATCGAACTGAACTACTTTAGGTAAGTGCCTGGAGTGTGCCAGTCGTCATGTGACGACTGGACATGGCTTCGACAGACAGCATGTGGGCAGGTTGTGCCGTCGAACATTTTTCTGATTTATAATCAATGTTTTGCTTAAAAACTTGGCGGAGGAAGTGACCGCCTGGCTCGCATTCACCATCGCCGCTGGCGACGTGCTGGCGCTTGCATGGTGGCCGCTGTAGGCCAAGCGCAATTTCCTTGCACGAAATTCAGTCTGCTCGGGCTTCCTCCTTATTGATGATGCTGTGTTTCGGCTGGCAGTTGTATAATGGTCCGGGTGCTACGGGAGGGTGTGCCATGCGCGAATTGCCATTAGACATTGATGCAGATGCTGTGATCGCAGTCGGCCGATATCTGGATGATCATGCGAAGACCACCGCAGTTTCGATATCTGAAGCGCTCCGTGTAATCAGGCGTCGCGTCAACAAATCGCGCGTCTGCGATATGTGGCTGGAGGAGATGATTGTAGAAAGCGCCGCAGCCAGAAAGCTTGCCCTCTTGTTGGACAACCACAATTAAGGGGCGCCGGCTCGGGCGGGCGCCAAGGCGCGCGGGACGCTTTCGGCGGTGTAGGACAGCGGCCGGCGGGAACGCGCGCTGCCCGCTGCCAAGGAACCTGGCGCCGGCTCTTCTCTAATCTTCACATAAATCTCGACAGATGGATTAGGTGGGCAAATCGCGCACCAAGGCCAATTGTGAATTGGCCATCGTTGGCAGCAAAGTCCCAACCGAAGAATGCCGCCCAGCCAAAAAGCAGAATGGAGAAGCGCATGATCAGATTCTAAATTAGGCGTATTGAATAAACGTTAAGGCAGAGGCGCGGGCTTTGAGTGCCCAGGGGAAGAGATGACCGACAAACCGGCCACAGCCTACATCGTCAGCGTGTTCGAGAAGCCGCATTGGCGCACGGTGCTGACCACCAAGGACAAGGCCAAAGCGCTGGCGGCGGCCGAGGAGATTGGCGACAAGGTGCGGATCGAGGAGATCACGCCGAAGGTGAAGAAGCGTTAGGGGCTACCCGACTACATCGCTTCTGACGGCGCAAAGAAGCAGTTTTCGTCTTCCTCCGTGGGATGCAAGCAGATGTGAAAGTTTTCATCGCCAGAGGGAATTACTTCGTCATATGGCACGAAATATCGATCCTGGTGGGTGACCCTGTGGTGGTCGCCCGGTCTCAAGATTATGAAGTAGCCATCAGGTCGCGGTGTCACGGTTGTGCTGGGGATCTTACCGCATTCTCCCGTCACCGGATCCCCATGACAACAGGCAGGTGGATAAGTCCAGCTTCGCTGAGGGCTGTGTGCTAGCGCTGAACCAACCTCCAGCGCCGCAGCCGTGGCTATCACGCCTGCCAACCCCGCCATGTGTCGTGTTCCGACCGTATGCACTCGAATGGTCCCCGAGAGCGGCGTCCGATGTCGTCCAGCCGATTATAAACCATTCGCAGGCGCTAATACAGAAATGCGCAAGCTTCGCCCCCGCAAGGGCGTGCTTGACGAAAAAAGCCCGCCACCGTGAGCAGCGGGCTTTGTTGGGTCGGCGTCGGACCCGATTTTAGGGATACATGCCAGCGACCGAATCCGCGTCGGCGAACCCAGCTTCTGCCGGATCGAACTCCCGCTCGTCGTCGCCTTCGCGATCATCCGCCGGCTCGTTCGGGCCGCATCCTCGCCCGTGACCGGTCCAGCCCAGATCGGGCTCGCCTTCTGGGTGGTTCCATGTCTTCTGCTCGACCTTGCCGGCGAGACGCTCGTCAACGTGCTCTGTCCAGCCAAGCTCCCACTCGTCATCGTCGCGGCCGTCATGCGGCTCGTCGAGCACGTCGCCTCCATGCTCGTTTTCGGCTTCGCATTCGTCATGGCTCGGGAGCGTTGCGCGGGAGCCCGCCCAAGCCTCTTGCGAGTTGCTGCCGTAGTGCATGACCGTCAACTCGCCGCTGCGTCCCCACGGGCTCTCCCGGGACGTTGGATGCCGTTCGATGGCGCCCATGGTCGGCTCGCCGTCGCTATCCGGCTCATAGTCGCTGTTGTCCTGCTCCCGGTCGTCGTCACCTATCGAGGGCTCGGCGTCTGCGCCGTCTTCTAGGTCGCAATCGGCTCCATGAGGTCGAGCGCTGTGATCAGGCTCATGGCGCGGTCCAGATGGTTGTTCAGGCGCTTCTGCACCGACTGGCGCCATTCGCGAGGGTCCGTCCCCTGGGCATCCCAAGGGGCTTCAACGATCTGATATGCGCATTCATGACGGCCACCCCACAACGAGGGCAAAGCCGGCCTGATGATCGATCTGAACCCGCCATTCCCCGCCGTGAACTTCCTTCATCGCGTCCGACAGTTCCCCAGCGAGACGCCTGACGCGCGCGCAGGACGTTTCCGGCAGTTCGGACGACGAGGGAAGGGGAGAAACTGCGCCCGAAGCCGCAGTCGCGGCTATGCCGGGAACGGACGCGATTGCGCCAACAAATAGGGCGCGACGGGAGAATCTACCGACGACCTGGCTATCGGTCTGGTCAAAAAACGGTGCATAATCAAAGTCTCCTTCGGTTGCATTTTCCTTGGGAAACGCATTGGGAAGGAGGCAAATGGCGCCGACAAATACCTTACAAAATCAGCCTGTTAGGCGATAAATCTGGCGGAGGAAGTGGGATTCGAACCCACGGTGAGCTTGCACCCACGCCGGTTTTCAAGACCGGTGCCTTAAACCGCTCGGCCATTCCTCCAACTAATTGCAATCATTGCGCTTTTGTCTATTTGCAAATGACCCGGAAAAGCCGTTTGCAACGCGCTTTGCAACTATTTGCCTTGTCGCTGGCTGCTTATAGCCAGCTGCAATGCCACGTCAACTTGCTCCGCTGCATCGGCCTGCATTCCTGGCATGACATGCGAATATAAATCCAGCGTTATCCCGATATTCGAATGACCCAAGCGCTCGCTTGCTATCTTAGGGTGAACGCCGGCCGAAAGCATTTGCGTGGCATGCGTATGCCGCAGGTCGTGAAATCGGATGCGGGGCAGGGACGTCTTGCCGAGAACCCGCACCCACTCATGCGTAAGGGATCGCGGCTGCAATGGCTGGCCGTCTATCTGAGCCACAACGAAGCTGTCACCGTCGGGACGTAGACCAAGGCGAAGCTGTTCCTCGGCTTGCCGCGACCGATGCGCTTTCAGTTCTGCCACTGTGCTAGCCGACAGCGCGACGGTCCGCGCCCTCCCTGACTTCGGTTCCTTGTACCTCACGCCGTCGTCGGTCTGTTCCGCACTTTCCTCAATCGACATCTGCCGGCGATCGTCTCCGAGTTCTAGGTGGCAAGCGAAGGGCGAGGATCTCGCCACGACGCAAACCGCACGTGACCGCCAAGAGGATCGGGATAAACATCCTCGTCGGCCGAAGCGTCTCAAGCAGAGTGGCCGTCTGACGAACATCGTAAGACGGATAGACTAAGTTGCGCGGGTGATTTGGGATTTTGTCCCAACAGATGGCGAAACGTTTGCTGTGCGGGGCCTGAGAGCCACCAGCCGGAGCGACGCGGGGATCGCCACCCGCATGCGGGGGAAGTTGCACCCGCGCTTCACGTGACCCGTAAACGTGTCACGTGATGTAACGTTACGTGGCGTTACGCGACGTTTCAGCCAGAGCGTTGCGGGGATCGCCACCCGCGTGAAGGGAAAGTTGTACCTAACCAGCAAGCGGCGGACTGGGTGCGATCACCGTCTCCGGTTTTCTTTCACTGATCGATATGATCCCGTGCTTGAAGAAGACCGTGCTGGTTTCGCTGCCAGGAGCGCCTAATTCTGCCGAAACGACAACGAGCTCGAAGTGTCCTTTTGAACTAAGCTGATCCACAAGGCTTTCCAATCGTGCATTTTCGCTCTGGCCGAGATGCTGTCTTCCGTCAGTCGTGGTCACGACAAAATCAGTCATATTGACCTCCTACAACCATTTGGCTTCAATTAGATAGCGAAGTCGGAGGCTCGACCGACGGTCCGGATCGCGGCGTCTTACTCTCTTCGGCTATCACCAGGAGCGCCTCAAGGGTCAGTGCAATGCCCGACATCAGCGCGGAAATATCGGTGTTGCCGCCGGGCAATGCGAGTTCCGCCGCCCTGGTTTGCATGCTGTGACTGAGTTCTTTCAATTTTAGGCGCAGATCGTCGTCCATGACATTCCTCCAGTTGGCTGGAGGGCTAACGCTGCGATTGGAGACCAGTTCCTTTCTATGCGCCCAGGCCCTGACGGGCGCCCCTATGGCTGAAGCAGGGCAGCACCATGTTGCGCCCACAACTGCTCGCAGTCCTTTGCTCTCAGGCTTGGCGTGCCCCATTCGCCATAGAAGACCATCGCTGCGTGGACGTCATATCCAAGCACCGACGCATTGGCGACGAACTGGATGGCGTTCCCGAGGCGAGTAGCAGCAAGCTTGACTTCCGCTTTGGTGGTGAGGTCAAGCACCCCAAGAATTTCGGCGTCGTTATTCCTGGCAGCCAACACCGCGCCTACAGTCGCAAGCATATCAGTCTCCGCTAATATATTAACCACGCAAGAGCGGACTTTGTTCCACTAGCCGAACTGCATAGCGCTCGGACCGCAAACCAACACGGACAAGCCAGCCTTCGCACTGATGGCCGACAGGGCGACAGGCAAATATATCGGGTCGGCTTTCATCATCTTGAACCGAGAGATGCGCGAACGGCTATGGAATCGCGTTCAGCAGCACGCGGGCATGGCGCCGAAGGGTATGAAGCGGCCCGCAACTCAATGGGTAAAGCCGGGCCTCATTGGCCGCGTGAAGCATCTGCGCGGTGAGCCAAAGCTGCGCGATGCATCTGTGCAGGATTTTCGGGAAGAATGAGCAAACGCACGCGAGGAATGGAACATTAGATACTGCTAATAGTTCTTTAGTCAGCAGGGGCAAACCAACACCCCAAGTCGCACAGCGCTCAAACCGGGAGAAATATCATGCAACGGCTTATGTTCACATCAGTTGTAATCGCTTTGTCGGCTGGCCTGTCGTTGTCACAAGCCGCCACGCCCGTTCAACATAAACACGGTATCAGAACGAATTATGGTGCGGCCGGCGGCATGAAGCTTGACCCCACCATAACGGGCGGTACGTCGAAACCGAATGCGGCAAAAGATTGTGCCACCGGCCAGCAGACCGGCAGTGCACAGTCCTCGGCGCCTGGTCAGGCGACAGTCGACGCGAAGGGCGCCGCCCCTGGCCAGATGGAAAAGACAGCTGCGCGCTGCTGAACCATCCCCGCCCGCTTCAAGGAGATCGGTGCGGATCGAGGAGGAGAAGCCGGGTCTGATCGGCCGCGTAAAACACTTGCGCGGCGAAGAGGACCTGCGGCACGCCTCGCTGCAGGATTTCAGGGAAGAGTAAGGGTCAACGCCTGCTCCCGCCGTCGCTGGTACATCCGCAGTCGACGGCGGGTGCCGGATTTAAAAGCTTGCACCGGCCGCTGCGGGAGGTCCCGCGCTAGTGAATTTACATCCACATCAGCAGTCACTCAATTAGGGCTAAGTGGGGGTGGCCATCATCCTTTCAGGGGCTTTGCCGGTCCATCGGGCCGCAAATATACGGTTACAAATACCGGTTCGATGACGGCTTGTTCAAGTTGCCTTTTACTAAGTATCCAAAGATTCGAACGCCGGACGTGCAGCGGTTTCGAGACGAGCACCGTCAACGCCTCATCGACGAAGGAACTCGCCAGTTCATCGTTCCACTAGAGGCCGTCGTCCAAAAGTGGCGCGAGATTGTCAATAAATTCAATTAGCGGCAACGCCTTCTCATCTTCATGTCGCCGATGAGTTGACCTCATGTCGCGCGTCAGGCGCGAGACGGAACAGCCGGTGAACGGGTTGCTACGATTTTTGCAACGCAACGCTACGGTATGAGGCGGGACAGCCTAGCACGATAGGCACGCACAAGAGCGCAACGCGTTGACAGGCAAGGAGTTAGCAGTGTCGAACGGGAAGGGGAGGGACGCCAGCAACCGAATTTCAAGACCGGTGCCTTAAACCGCTCGGCCATTCCTCCATCGTGATTTTTCAATCACTTAGGCTTTACGCTGCCGACTGGTTTCGGCCCATTGGCACCGGATTGGCACCGAAGGCGATCCCAACCGGTTCGCTGTTCATTCCTGTAGTGCGGCATTGAGGGCCGCGTCAACCACCGCTGCGGCGCCTTGCTGCCGCCCTGGCAACAGATGCGCGTAAATGTTCAGCGTGACCGATGGGATTGGCATGGCCAGCGCTGGCCGAAACCGGATGCGCCGGCAACAGGCGCAAGCCGTGGAACGCCACATGCGGGCGCCAGCAGCCTTTCCATGACATGAAATACTCCTTTGTTGAGGGACAAGCTCAGCAGAAGCTGCAGATCGGATCTGGGCTTTCGGTAGACCGCGTAGAGGCGAGAATTATCCATTTTTCCATTAGGAAATACTAATAATCGAGGTTATGGTTCCGACGGACGCAGCGTCAGGCACCGCGTAGCGATGCCCTGGCCGATGGTGGTATGAACATCACGAAATTCGGTGATCCGGGCACCTGCCCATGGGGGACTGGCATGGCTTTGACCACCACCTACTCCGTCGCGCCGCTGCTCGAGCGTATCTTCCCGGCCGCGGACCCCGCCTCGAACTCGGACACAGTGGCCTTGACCGGCGGCGGCTTCGCGACCGTTGCCGACGTTCCCGGGGGGGTATCGGTCCCCATCTTCTACGACGCCGCCGGCAACCAGCAGCCCCAGCTTATCGCCTCATTTGCCCCCGATGCCAAAATCGCGCAGCTGACGGATGGCACCGTTGCCATCGTGGGAACGCATAGTGGCGTGGGCATTGATTTGGTCATGCAGACGGCCACCGGCATCATCATCGGTCCATCTACTATTTCGGTTGCAACCGCCTCGAACCCCGACGTCGCCGCCGTAGCCGACGGCGTTGTCGTTGCCTATCAGGTGCCCAACGGTGGGGCAAACAATGACATCCTGATCTACAAATCCACCTCCGGGGATTCCTTCTTTACATTTGGCGTGGACTCTTCACCGGCCAACGACCAGAACGCCAGCGTGGCGGGGCTCGCCGACGGCGGCGTCGCTGTTGCCTGGGAACGGATGGACGCTGGCGGCAACAGCGCGATCTGGTACGCCGTCTACAACCACGACGGCTCCGTGCGGAAGCCGCCAGCCGAGCTCTCTGCCGGCCACCAGGCGAATGTGACGGCACTCCAATCCGGCGGTTTCGCGATCGGGCTCGCCAGTGATGTGTTCTTGGGAGGACAGACCGACGCACTGGTGGCAAGCTTCGATTCGGCCGGACAGCTCGTGCAAAGCCGTGCGGTGGGCCAGCTGCCCACCGATGACAGCGAGGTCGCCGTTACACAACTCTCCAACGGCATGGTCCTGTCGACCTTCACCAACCTTTTCGACGCCGTCCACGATGATCACGATATCCGCGGGGCACTGTATGATCCAGTGACCGGATATATCAGCGACCCTGCCGACCCGCTGAAAATCGACTACTCGGCGGACGACAACTCTCAATCATCGGTCTCGGCGTTTGGCCTTGCGCAGTTCGTGGTGAGCTACAGCAGCAACACATCAGGTGATGTCACTCAAAAGACCTTCCAGCTTGTGCGGACCGTGACCGGCGACGCCGCCGCCGACAGCTTCACCGGCGATGATGCCGTTGATATCGTGAATGGCCTGGGCGGCAGCGACAACCTCGCCGGCGGCGCCAATAACGACACGCTCAATGGTGGCGACGGCAACGACTATCTCGTTGGCGGCAACGGCAACGATACGCTGAACGGCGGAACGGGGGCTGACGCCTTGCTGGGTGGTGCCGGCAACGACGCCTACTTTGTCGACAATGCGAGCGACGTGGTCGATGAGGGCAGCGCAGCCCTCGGCGCTGGCATCGATACCGTCAACGGCTACATCTCGATCAACCTTGCCGACACCGCCCAGTTCATCGGCAATATCGACAATGTGGCGCTGCGTGGGCCGACCAGCATCAATGCCACCGGCAATGGCTTGAACAACACGCTGACTGGCAACTCCGGCAACAACATCCTCAACGGCGGTGCGGGCGCCGACCACATGATCGGTGCGCAGGGCAACGACTCCTACTATGTCGACAATGCGGGCGACGTGGTCAATGAGGGCAGCATGTTCCTCGGCGCTGGCGTCGACACCGTCAACGGCTACATCTCGATCAACCTTGCCGACACCGCCCACTTCATCGGCAACATCGACAATGTGGCGCTGCGCAGCGCGGCGAACATCAATGGCACCGGCAATTCCATTGCCAACACCATCACCGGCAACAGTGGCAACAACATTATCGACGGAATGGGCGGCGCCGATACAATGAGCGGTGCTCAAGGCAACGACACCTACTATGTCGACAATGCCGGGGATCATGTCATTGAGGCCAACGGCCAGGGCACCGATAATGTGCAGGCCTATGTCAGCTTCAACCTGTCCGGCCAGGAGCTGGAGAACCTGCAACTGCGCAGCGCCGCGTCCATCAACGGCACCGGTAACTCGATTGCCAACATCATCAATGGCAACAGTGGCAACAACATCATCGACGGCCTTCTCGGCGGCGACACGATGAGCGGCGCTCAAGGCAACGACACCTACTATGTCGACAATGCCGGCGACCATGTCATTGAGGTCAATGGCCAGGGCACCGACAATGTGCAGGCCTATGTCAGCTTCAATCTGTCGGGACAGGAGCTCGAAAACCTGCAGCTGCGCAGTGCCGCATCCATCAACGGCACCGGCAATTCCATTGGCAACACCATCACCGGCAACAGTGGCGCCAACGTTATCAACGGCCTCGGCGGCAACGACACACTGTCAGGCAGCACCGGCCATGACAGTTTCGTCTTCACTACGGCGCTCAATGCTTCGACCAATGTCGACCACATCACCGACTTTTCGATCGCCGACGACACCATCCAGGTCGACAACGCGATCTTCGCAGCGCTTGGCGGCAATGGCACGCTGACGGCCGCCGCCTTCCACATAGGGGCAGTGGCCACAACTGCCGCCCAGCACATCCTCTACGACTCGGCGAACGGCTGGCTGAGTTACGATGCCGATGGCAATGGCGCTGGCGCCGCCAGCCATTTCGCCACGCTCACTATGGGGCTCGCAATGACCAACAACGATTTCTTGGTTGTGTGAATTCGCAATGCGGCAGCCGGATGAAACGATGTTCAAGGTTACCGACGGGTTGGCGTGACGCCCTGGAGCCGCGATCGGACGTCGACCAAGGCCGAGATGGCATTGCGCCTGCTACAGTCGCGAGGCTTGCACGGTCTGAAGCTGGTCGAAAGAACCTGCGTCTGACATTGCAATCAACCGTGCACCGGCAAATGCGGCCAGAATCATGAAAACCGCCGTGACATCAAGGAAGGCGGACGACGCAAAAATGCTCGTGCTCTGGACATAGCAACTTGCGAATTCCATGACGCGCACCCCTTCAAAGCTCAACAAAGAGCGGCCCCACACCGCCCCTCGACAAGCATGATCTTGATTTGGGGAAAATTCAAGCGGTTGCTAATATGCGACAGTGCCCCTGATCGGAACCTTGCCTTCACCAGCGCCATCCCAGGACGCCAGGGGAGCGGCGTGCACCATGATCGCAAGCGAAATCGACATGGTCGGGACTGTACTTTAGTGAAATCTAATTTACTGTGTTCCCTGAATATTGGGGGATTGCATGTAGGGCACTGACGGCACGCGGTTTTGAGGGGCTGAAGGGAGATGAAAACTCGATCGAGTTCTGTCTTGACGGCTGGACTGCTTGTCTTGGTGATCGCGGACGAGTTTATTCGTTCCCACAATTACGGCTTTCTCCTTACCCAAATTCAGGACAAATCGCCCTTTGACGAAGTCGACGTCGCGATAGTGCTAGCGGCCGACATGTCGGGATCAATCAACGAGACGGAGGCTGCCCTACAACGCGAAAACTATGCGGCCGCTTTGGAGGCGGACAACGTCCTGAGAGCAGTCAAAAAGGGCATGCACGGCAGAATCGCGGTCACCTTCGTCGAATGGTCGAGCTTCGGCTCCTTGAAAACTCGTATCGGGTGGACCGTTCTCTCCGATGCAAGCGATGCGTCGTTGATAGCAGCGGCAATTCGGAAGACGCCGGACTGGCAAGGTCCCGATCCCCACGGCGCGAAGACTTCGATCTCATTCGCAATCGACGCTTCCGTGGGTGCCTTGGAGAGACTTCCTTATCCAGCGTTGCGCAGGATCATCGACATCTCGGGCGACGGAGCCAACAATGATGGATCTTCATTGGAAGACAGCCGTCAGAGAGCGCTTCAGAAGGAAATCACAATCAACGGTCTGCCAATCGGCGACGAAGTGGAGAATGGCGAGACAACGACGGAATATTACGAGCTGCATGTTATCGGCGGGCCCGGCTCGTTCGTCATCCCTGCTGGCAGCCTCGCCGAATTTCAATGGGCGATAATCAACAAGCTGGTAAAAGAAGTAAGTTCCATCCCGGCGGGGACGCAATCTTAAAAATGGGATGACCTACAAGCCGGTGACAACCTACCTCGTGTCCGTTTTCGAGAGGCCGCATTGGCGGACCGTGCTGTCAAACCAAGGACAAGCAGGCAGCTTTCGATATGGCCAACGAGATCGGCGACAAGGGTGCCGGCACGTCTCTTACAACCGGCCGGTGGCAATACAGGGCAGGGGAGGAACCGGGTCGGGCCTTTCGGCGATCTAGCAAGAATGCCAACCGCATGCGCGCTTCGTCCAAGCTGCCGGCTGACCGCAGAGGACCGGCGCCACAATATTGCCCGGTTCCGGCCATAATCGATTAATACCGTGATAAACAATTCCTGCGTACAAAGGATCGGGGTTCAAGGCGTCGTTGGTATTGTCGAGTGAGTGCTTTGGCTCCTCTGACGGTCAGCTTCGGCGTCTTTCATTGAGACTGTAGGGGACATCTGAAAAAATGCAGGCTGTGACGCACCCGCGTCTTCGTCGCGCTGCTACAGTCGCGTTGTTGGCCGCATCGGCTGCCTTGCTGGCGGCTTGTGCATCGCCTGAACCGAAAGCGATGGTCTACAAGAAGACCCGCTCCAAGGAATATTTCTCCGAATCCGAATATGGCGTGAAAGCAAGCCCGCGTGTGGCGTTTCGGAACGGGCGGCTGCAGCGTGGCGGCGGCCGTGACCAGCTCGGCAAGCCCTATCAGGTCCGGGGCAGGTGGTATTACCCCAAGGAAGACAAGCACTATGCCAAGGTCGGTCTGGCCTCCTGGTATGGCGATGCCTTCCACGGCCGGCTTACCGCCAATGGCGAAGTCTACGACATGACGCATCTGACGGCGGCGCATCCGACCATGCCGCTGCCAAGCTATGCCCGCGTCACCAATCTCAAGACCGGCAGCTCGGTCGTCGTGCGCGTCAACGATCGCGGCCCCTATCACGAAGGCCGCATCATCGATGTGTCGGAGCGCGCCGCCCAAATGCTTGATTATGCCAACATCGGCACCGCCCAAGTGAAGGTCGAATATGTCGGCCGCGCACCGCTTGACGGCGATGACGACCAGTATCTGATGGCCTCCTACCATCCCGGCAACCGGGCGCCGGATCCGTCGGATGGGCTGCCGACCGGCGTCATGGTCGCCATGAACGGACCGTCGCCCAGCCTTCCCGTCGGTGCCGCCGCCGTACCGTTTCCTGGCCAGTTGACCGATTCAGGGACGGCTCAGCCGGTCATGCCGGCGCAGTCGCCGGCCTATGGCGATCTGGCATTGCCGGATTTCGGCCCGATCGTGCCGGAACGCCCGGAGATCAACCTGCCGCCGCAATCGCCGTTTGCCGTGGCCTCGCTTTCCTATGCGGACGAGCGGGTAGAGCGCGCCTCGAACGCCTTTGCAGCACTCGGAGGCGAGGGCATGTCACCGGCCGAAGTGCTTCAATCGTGGAAGCGGCAGTCGCCGCCGACCGGTTCGCCCGATTACGTCGCGGCGGGCTCGTTCGAGGATGCGGCGGAGGCCAAGCGCGTTGCCGCTCAGCTTGCCGCATTCGGCAAGATCGAGATCCAGCGTTCAGAACTCGATGGCGAGGATTGGTATTCGGTCAATCTCTATCCCGATGGCCACCGAAATCTGGATGATTTGCTGCAGGCAGCCTGGTCGCATGGCGCGCCGGACGCGCTGGCTGTGCGCAACTGAGCGGAAGCCAGGTCGGATTTCCGCTGCGCGGTTGATCCGCCGCGCAAAAAGCCTGATACTTTTTGCGGGCTTGCCGGACGTGCCGGCCAACAGGTCGAATTTAATGCAATTTCGCTTGCTTCAGCCTTTCACCGGGCTTCTGTTTTTTTGCCTGCTATTGCTTTCCCTGGCTCCAGCCAGTGCGCAGCTTTTCGAGACCAAGGCAGCGCAGGTCTTCATGATCGACGCCGAGACCGGGACGGTGCTGTTTTCGAAAGATGCCGACAAGCCGATACCGCCGGCCTCGATGGCCAAGCTGATGACCATGGAAGTGGTTTTCAACGCCATAAAGTCCGGACGCCTGAAGCTCGACGATACGTTCGTGGTCAGCGAAAACGCCTGGCGCAAAGGTGGTGCGCCTTCGGGAACTTCGACGATGTTTGCCAAGCTCAAGTCGTCGATCCGGCTCGAGGACCTCATTCAGGGCGTAACGGTGCAGGCGGCCAATGACGGCTGCATTGTCATTGCCGAAGGCATGGCCGGGTCGGAGGACAATTTTGCCGCGCAGATGACCGAACGCGCCCGCCAGATCGGCCTCAAGACATCGACCTTCGTCAATTCGACCGGCCTGCCGGCGGATGGCCAGCAGACAACCGTGCGCGAGCTGGCGCTGCTGGCCGTGCATCTGTGGCGCGATTATCCGGATTTCTACCACTACTATGGGCAGAAGGATTTTACCTGGAACAAGATCTCGCAGAGGAATCGCAATCCGCTTCTGGCGATGGATATCGGGGGCGACGGCCTGGCGGTCGGCGCGAGCGAGGCGTCAGGCTTCGGCATCGTCGGTTCGGTCAACCACAACGGCACGCGGGTGATCGCGGCGATGAGCGGGCTGGCCAGCGACAAGGAGCGTGCCGAAGAGGCGCGAAAGCTGCTCGACTGGGGTGCTCGCTCCTTCGAGAAGACCGAAATCTTC
This sequence comes from Mesorhizobium kowhaii, assembly GCF_042431665.1. Classification (NCBI taxonomy): domain Bacteria; kingdom Pseudomonadati; phylum Pseudomonadota; class Alphaproteobacteria; order Hyphomicrobiales; family Phyllobacteriaceae; genus Mesorhizobium; species Mesorhizobium kowhaii. Next base: position 22,179 of record NZ_JBHLYT010000062.1, on the reverse strand, counting down.
GCCAAAGACGAGGTGGTCGGCGAAGCCCAGGTTTTTGGCGGTGCGAAATCCGGGGTGACGCTGAAGGCCAAGGGCCCGATCGAGATCTTCCTGCCGATCACCAACCGCGACAAGCTGACGGCCAAGATCGTCTACACCGGCCCGGTTGCCGCTCCGGTGGAGGAAGGGCAGCCGGTGGGCGCGCTGCGCGTCTGGATTGGCGACACGCTCAGCCAGGAGACGCCGCTTTTCGCCGCCGAGTCGATCGGCGTTGGCACATTGCCGCAGCGCGCGCTCGACGCCGTCAAGGAACTGGCGATCGGCTGGCTGCGCTAGCGCCGACGGCATAGACGTTTGCCCCAACGCGGACTATCTAGACGCTATAACACCCGCAAGCATGGCAAAGGCTTTTCGATTGGCGCGCGGATTTTTCATCACCTTCGAAGGCGGCGAAGGAGCAGGCAAGTCGACGCAGATCGAGCGGCTGGCCAGAAAGATGCGCGCCAAGAGATATGATGTCCTCCTCACCCGTGAACCTGGCGGCTCGCCGGGCGCCGAAGCGGTCAGGCATGTGCTGCTTTCGGGCGCCGCCGAACCATTCGGGCCGAAGATGGAGGCGCTGCTGTTCGCCGCCGCTCGCTCCGACCATGTCGAGCAGGTCATCCGGCCGGCGGTCGAGCGTGGTTCCATCGTGCTTTGCGATCGCTTCCTGGATTCCTCACGCGTCTACCAGGGCGTTACCGGCGGCATCGACCCGGCGTTCATGGATAGGCTGGAGCAGGTCGCCATCAACGGCATGATGCCGGACATGACGCTGATCTTCGACATCGACCCGGCGGAGGGCCTCAGGCGCGCGACGCTGCGGCGCGGCACCGAAGCAACCGCCGACCGCTTCGAAAAGGAGACGCTGGCGATCCACCAGGCCCGCCGCGAGGCGTTTCTGGCGATCGCCGCGGCCGAACCGGAACGCTGTATCGTCGTCGACGCCGCCGCCGATCCCGACACGGTCGAGAATGTCGTCACCGCCGCCGTGTTCGCGGCGCTGGAGGAAAGAACGCCGGCGCGCAACAGGCAGGCAACGCCGGCATGATCTTCGAGCGCATCGCACCGGAGCAGCACGACACCCTGGACGGCGTGCCCGAGCCATCCGAGACACCCCGTCTGGTCGGACACAGGCAGGCCGCGGGAATGCTGACCGCCGCCTATCGCGCGGGAAAGCTGCCGCATGCGCTGATCTTCTCCGGGCCGGTCGGCATCGGCAAGGCGACGCTCGCCTTCCATCTTGCACATCATCTCTTGAAGCACCCGGACTTCGCGCAGGCGCCGGAAAGCCTTGCCGTTCCTGATCCGGCTTCGTCGCTGTTTCGCCAGATCGCCACCGGCGCGCATCCTTCGGTGCTGCATCTGACCCGTCCGCTCAACGACAAGACCAAGAGCTTCAAGACCGTCGTCACCGTCGACGAGATCCGCAAGGTCAGCCGCTTCCTGTCGCTGACCTCGCATGACGGCAGCTACCGGGTCGTCATCGTGGACCCGGCCGACGACATGAACGCCAATGCCGCCAATGCCTTGCTGAAGAATCTCGAAGAGCCGCCGGCACGAACGCTGTTCATCCTGATCGTCCATGCGCCGGGCAGCCTGCTGCCGACGATCCGGTCGCGCTGCCAGGTGGTGCGACTGACACCGCTCGATGCCGACGACCTGATGGCGGTGCTGGAAACCGCCGAACCGCCACCGCCGCACGATCCTGCCGCGCGCGCGGCGCTGGCCGAGCGGGCAGGGGGCAGCGCGCGCAGCGCCATCCTGTTGACGCAATATGGCGGGCTGGAAATCGCCTCGACGCTCGACGCCCTGGTGGCGGTAAGAAAGAACGATGTCGGCGGCGCGTTTCGCCTTGCCGAGGCTGTCGCCGGCCGTGACCAGGCGATCCAGTTCGACATCTTCAACCGCCGGGCGCTGGAGCTGCTGTCGGACGCGGCAAGCCAGGCAGCGCTGGCGGGCGACCTCGCCCGGGCCAAAACGCTGTCGGACACCTGGCATGAGGCGCTGGACGCTATATCCGAGACCGACACCTACAATCTCGACAAGAAGCAGCACGCCCTGACCATGATCGAGCGCCTGAATTCCGCAATGCGGATGTGACGGTTTCTTTGTGCATGCCGTTGCCCCAAAACCGGGGCCACTTTTGGGCGACATGCATGGCCTCGGGATGGCAATCGCTATTCCAGGGAGGCTATCGGCGTGCGCCGTCCGCTTTCAGGTGCCGGTCGTGTTCTCCTCCAGCAGTCGGATCGCGGCTATTCGGGGCGCCGTGCGTGCTGGCTCGCTCGCTGCACCGCGAGCGCGGCATCATACCTTGCGCGATTGGCCCAATAGATGGTGGCGAACAGCAGCGCCTGGTCGCGGAACGGAACGTGGTCCACCGTATCCGTGGCGGCTTCGGCTTCGATCCAGTCGGCGTGAAAGTCGGAGGCTCCCATCCTGTCGCCGCCGAGAGCCATCTGCTGGAAGCGATACATGTGGTCCTCGATATCGAGATAGCGATCGGCCCAGACGATCGACCATTGCCGGTTTTGCATGGTGAATCTGCGAATCCAGCGCTCGCTCAGGTCCATGTCCCCTTCGGGTTTGGAATACATGACGTTCCGGCGCGCTTCGAGCAATGTGTTGGTGGCGACGACTTCATTTTCGCGCCACAGAAGCCGCATGGCCGGATCGTTCAGAAATCGGTCTGCGTAAATGGGATGAGGAAACGCGCTTTCCCTCAGCCCATCGATCTTGAAATAGACCAGCAGTTCGGAAGCCACGCTCGCTTCGAGTTCGTTGCGCTCCATCTTGCCGTGGAAAGCCTCGAATCCGATACCCGGAATGAAGGGCATGTGCGCGGCGTGCCAGATTTCGTGCAGAAGGTAGAGATCCTCGATGGCCGGAGCCGCATAGTCATCCCGGCGCATTGTCAGCCCCCACCAGGTGCAGAAGTGCGCGCGCTCCAGGCGGTCGTTGGTGGTCTCGCAGCTGAAGCGCGGCAGGCGGGCATACTGATCGACGATGCTGTGGATATAGCCGCCTTCGCGATGCGAGGATCGGAATGCTTCTGTTTTCCAGTGCACCAAGCAGTGGGCGTGGACATCGTCGCTCGTCACCAGCGGGATCAAATGTTTCATGAAAACGGCCCAGAATTCGGACTGGCCATGCCGATCCGCTCCGCCATGCCTGGCGTCAGGCACAAGCGTGGCCGGCCATCGATCGCGCCGGGCGCGCGCGTGAGATAGGAGACCAGTTCCGGATCGACGTCCGCGCCTGCCGACGCCTGGGCAAGAATGAAGACGTCCGCCGGCATCAAGGCAAGGCCGAGAGCCAGGCCGGCATGTTCGGCTACGCTCTGTTGAATGCTGGCGTAGCGGCGCGCCATGGCGAAGACGTCGAACTGCTCCATGAGCTGTATCCCCAATTGCAGCGATGTCAGATTCTTGAACCATTGATTGCCAAAAAGGCCGAGATTCTCAGATCGGCAGAACACCCCGCCTATGCGGTCGTAATAGGCGCCGAACGGCTTGGACAGGCTGATCACCACGGCGGTCACGCAAGGCGCGTCGGCGAAGATCGTCTCTGCCGGCGGTTCGGCGGTTGCCCCGACATATGTCAGATCGAGGACAATTTGGGGCGGGTTCGCGCGCTCGCTCAGCCGGCGCAGAAAGGCATTGGCCTCCGGCCACACCATGCCGTCAATGGCCGAGGGTTGGCTGAGACAGAGCAGGTCCTGGGAATCAATGGTGTCGGCGACATCGCGCCAAGCGTGGCGCTCATGTTCCGTCACCGGAACGCCGCAGGCTTCCGCGTAAGCCTTGTAGCCTTCATACTCGCCACGAAAGATCATAAGCCGAGGTGAAAACCTCTCGACCCGTGCGCGGTTGCCGTAGTCGGCGATTAGGTGAAAAAGCGGCTCGCTTGCACCGGCGGTCGGATAGGTGAATGGAAAGTCAGTCGCGTTCAGAGGTACCATCGGCTTCGACCAGCCGAGCCATGTGTCGAAGAACCGTCTGTGCAGCGCGTTCTGCTTTCCAGTCCAGGCATGGCGAAACTGATCGAGATAGGCGGCGCGGATCGGATCGGGGCCATTTCCCCCGCTATTGCCGAACAACTCGGCCTTCGCTGTTTCGATCTCGGGGGTGACGAGGGCGTAGACGGTTTTGCTCGCGCCGGCCTGACGCAAGCGCAAATCAAGCTTCTGTCGCGGATCATATTGAGAGGTCGTGGCCATGCCGGTCTGCCTTTGCACCGCCACGAAACTACGGGATCGTAGCCTCTCTTTGCAACGGGTCCCACTGGAGGTGGTCGGCGGGTGTCAGCGAAGCGCTGCTGGCTGGAAACATCATCAAGGCCAGAACGCGGTCCGGGACTTGGCATGAGGCGCTGGACGCTATATCTGAGACGGACACCGACAATCTCGACAAGAAGCAGCACGCCTTGACCATGATCGGCCGCCTGAATTCTGCAATGCGAATGTGACGGTTTCTTTGTGCATGCCGTTGCCCCAAAACCGGGGCCACTTTTGGGCGGCATGCATGGCCTCGGGATGGCAATCGCCGCGCCGATGCGATATCCACCGCCACGCCTTTCCATTCAGACATTCATGACGGTTCATTCATGTCACGCGACAAATTCTACATCACCACGGCGATTTCCTATCCGAACGGCAAACCGCATATCGGGCATGCCTACGAACTGATCGCCACCGACGCGCTTGCCCGCTTCCAGCGGCTCGACGGCAGGCAAGTCTTCTTCCTCACCGGAACCGACGAACACGGCATCAAGATGCTGCAGACCGCCAAGCGCGAAGGCATTTCGCCGCGCGAACTGGCCGATCGCAATTCGGCCGAGTTCAAGCGCATGGCGGAGGCGCTCAACGCCTCCAATGACGACTTCATCCGCACCACGGAAGAGCGGCATTACGCGTCGTCGCAGGCGATCTGGAAGGCAATGGCCGCCAATGGCGACATCTACAAGGGTGGCTATGCCGGCTGGTACTCGGTGCGCGACGAAGCCTATTACGGCGAGGAGGAGACGGAGGTCCGTCCTGACAATGTCCGCTACGGGCCGCAGGGAGCGCCGGTCGAATGGGTCGAGGAAGAGAGTTATTTCTTCCGCCTCTCGGCCTATCAGGACAAGCTTATCTCGCTCTATGAAAGCCAGCCCGACTTCATCGGCCCGGCCGAGCGTCGCAACGAGGTGATGAGCTTCGTCAAATCGGGACTGAAGGATCTGTCGATCTCGCGTACCACCTTCGACTGGGGCGTGCCGGTGCCGGGCGACGAGAAGCATGTGATGTATGTGTGGGTCGACGCCTTGACCAATTACATCACTGGTGTCGGCTATCCCGATGAAAATGCTGATGATTGGCGTTTCTGGCCTGCGGACGCGCACATCATCGGCAAGGACATTGTCCGCTTTCATGCGGTGTATTGGCCGGCCTTCCTGATGTCTGCCGGCATCCCGCTGCCGAAACGTGTCTTCGGCCACGGCTTCCTGTTCAACCGCGGCGAGAAGATGTCGAAATCGGTCGGCAACGTCATCGACCCGTTCACGATGATCGAGCATTACGGTCTCGACCAGGTGCGCTACTTCTTCCTGCGCGAGGTGCCGTTCGGCCAGGACGGCAGCTACAGCCATGAAGCAATCGTCAACCGCACCAACGCCGATCTTGCCAATGGCCTCGGCAATCTGGCGCAGCGATCGCTGTCGATGATCGCCAAGAACTGTGGCGGTGAGGTGCCGCAACGCGGCACCCTGGCGGATGAGGACAAGGCGATCCTCGATCAGGCAGGTGCCGTGCTCGCCGTGGCGCGCAAGACCATGGCGGAGCAAGGCATCCATCTGGCGCTGGCGGCGATCTTCGGCGTGGTGGCGGAAGCCGACCGCTACTTCGCTGGCCAGGCGCCATGGGCGCTGAAGAAGAGCGATCCGGCGCGCATGGAAACCGTGCTGTGGACGACCGCCGAAATCGTCCGGCGCGTGGCGCTGTTGTGCCAACCCTTCATTCCGGGATCGGCCAGCAAACTGCTCGACCTGCTGGCGGTGCCAGCGGACAGCCGCGATTTCGTGCATGTCGCTGACGAATACGCGCTTGTGCCCGGAGTTGCCTTGCCGGTGCCGGAAGGGGTGTTTCCGCGTTACATCGATCAGCCGGATGCGAACGCCTGATGCTCGTCGACAGCCATTGCCACCTGGATTTTCCAGACTTCGCCGAGGAGCGGGCGGCCATTGTCGCCCGCGCCAAAGCGGCCGGTATCGGCCGCATGGTAACGATCTCAACGCGCGTAAAGCGGTTTCAGCAAATTCTTGAAATCGCTGATACTTTCGACGAAGTGTACTGTTCGATCGGCACCCATCCTCATAACGCCGCCGAGGAACTCGACGTCACCGCCGCCGACCTTGTGCGTCTGTCAGCTCATCCGAAGGTGGTGGCAATCGGCGAGGCAGGGCTGGATTACTTCTACGACAAGGCGCCGCGCGATGCGCAGGCGCAGGGGTTTCGCGCCCACATCGCGGCCGCACGAGAAACGCGGCTGCCGCTGGTCATCCATTCGCGCGATGCCGACGACCACATGGCAGCTATCCTCGAGGACGAAACAGGGAAGGGTGCCTTCCCCTTCATCCTGCACTGTTTTTCGTCCGGGCGCCGGCTGGCCGAAATCGGCGTCGCACTGGGCGGCTACGTGTCGTTCTCCGGTATTCTGACCTTCAAGAACTCGGCGGAATTGCGCGCCATCGCCGCCGATGTGCCGCATGACCGGCTGCTGGTTGAAACCGACGCACCCTATCTGGCGCCCGTACCGTTTCGCGGCAAGCGCAACGAGCCGGCCTATGTCGCGCATACGGCAAAGGTGCTGGCCGAAACAATCGGCGTCAGCGAGGCTGAAATCGCTGATCTGACGACGAACAATTTCTTCCGTCTGTTCGGCAAGATGCCGCGACCCGCCGAGCAAAGCGCCTGAACGATGACTGACCGGCTGCGCCTTACCATTCTCGGCTGCGGCTCGTCGCCAGGTACGCCGCGCATCACTGGCGACTGGGGCAATTGCGACCCGGATAACCCCAAGAACCGGCGCACGCGCGCCGCCGCCCTTGTCGAGCGGATTGCCGCGAATGGCAGCCGCACCAGCGTCGTCATCGACACCGGACCGGATTTTCGCCAGCAAATGCTGATGGCTTGTGTCAGGCGCATCGATGCGGTTGTCTATACGCACCCGCATGCCGACCATATCCACGGTATCGACGATCTGCGCGGTTTCGTGCTCGAGCAGCGCCAACTGATCGATATTCATGCCGACAAGGCGACGATGCTGCGGCTGCGCCAGGCGTTCGGCTATTGTTTCGAGACGCCGGCGGGCAGTTCCTATCCGCCGATCGTTGACGCTCATATCATCGATCACGCAAAGCCGGTTGTCATTAAAGGAGAGGGGGGTGCCCTCACCCTCGAACCTTTGCCGCAGGTCCATGGCGACATCATATCGCTTGGTTTCCGCATCGGCGCGCTCGCCTATTGCCCTGATGTCAGCGACTTTCCAGAGGCCACCGCCGAGCGGCTGCGCGACCTCGACGTGCTGATCATCGATGCGTTGCAGTACAGGACGCATCCCAGTCATTTGTCATTAGGCGAAGCGCTGGAATGGATCGAGCGGCTGGCGCCACGGCACTCCGTGCTGACGCATATGCATGTACCGCTCGACTACGCCACGGTGATGGCCGAGACACCAGCCAACGTCGAGCCAGCCTATGACGGCATGGTCATAGAAATTCCATGTGATTCATAGTGATGAAGTCAATCCTTCAAGCCGGCCACGCTGGAATTTCGACAATGAATGACGCGCGGCCAAACCGTCTGGTCAACGCGGATTTCACCGGCCGTGCAAGCTGGATCGACACGACGCTAGCGGTTGTCACGACAACCAGCGGCCTCAGATCTCTTCGATTGAGCAGCCCGGCGTTGCGGGCATCATCTATAGCCACAGCCAGACGGGCGCCAAACGGCTGATAATACGAGAAAATCTCCGTCCGCTGCCATACACTTCAGTTCCATAATCTATCTTATGCGACTTTCTGATGTAGCCGCAATTTGGCCGCCTGCTGTCGGTGCGACGAGTTTCGCGAACCGGCGCAGAGTTTCGTGTACCGGGGCGAAGTTTCGCGGACTCGATTCACGAACCGGGAGCCAGGTCATGAGTAGGCTTGGCGCGTGGTCCCCTTGGCTTCATCGGCCCCCACAGACGCCGGCGACGGCGGACGCTGCCTGGCCTCCTGCTGCGGTGCTTCTTCAGCAGGTTCGATGCGATGTCGAGGCTCAGCTCGATCCCGAACAGCGCCTTTGCGCGAGCAACGATGGCATGACGGTTCTGGTGTGCGCGGTCGGCACGGATCCATTGCGCGAGCGCTTCGGATTGAGCCGACGTCAGAGCGGGCCTCCCGGTCGGGCGTTCGAGCGCCGCTTCGAGCCCATGTTCGATCCCGCGGTCGAGCCAGCGATAAACGCTCATCGGCTGGACACGGGCTATCGCTGCCGCCTCCCCGACAGTCGCCCCCGCCTTGAGTGCGGCAAAGGCCGTCAGCCGCTGGCGCCGGTGCTTGTAGCGTTCGCGGGCGGCTCGCTCCTGCAGTTCGGAGGCGCTATCAGGCAAGCTTTCGATCCAGGGATGCCACGCACCTCGTCCGACCGCCGGCGTGGCTATTGCCGCCGCCAGGATCGTGCGCAGGTGTGCGGCTATATCGTCGTCGATGTCGTTGTGGCGGCCCAGGAGACCTTCGAAGCGGACAGATTTCAGGATGCCGATCGCCGCAGGCAGGCGATGCGGCAGGTCCGCCACCAGCCAGTCGAGTATCAGCAGGCTTCCATAGTTCGAGCCAAGCGAGAGCGAGAGCCGGTCTTCCCAGCCCAGATCAAGTTCGCGGGCGATCCGGTTGAACAGCTGCTCGCGGTGCTGGGCGGCGACACCGGTCCAGATCATGCCGAGCAGCATGTCTGCAACCGCCATCATCGTGGCCCACTCGACCTCGCCCACGCTTGGCAGGAGTACGACGCCGGTCTTCTTCCCCGCAACAAGCAGCGATTGCAGATCGACCGACCGATCATTCGCCCGTTGCCCCTGCAAGCAGGCCAACCCTCGGCCGCACTTCTGGCACGCAAGCAGGTCGACTGGCGCCTTCGCGTTCAGCCCTTTGAACCGGATCGGACACCGGCATCCCGGGCATTCCCCGATCAGCTGGGTCCGGTGCCGCGGGCAGACACCGATCCAGCCCAGCAGCCAGAGCCGCCTCAGATAGGGTCGCTCGTCTTCCGCCAGACATTGCCCGCAGACATCGACACGCCGGCCTTTCCGGCGGCCCAGCTTCGGGTTTGTCCAGCGCCGGCTTGTGAAGCGCTGCGCGCCCTCATCATCACGTGCGATCGACCAGCCCAGGAGCGTCATGGCTTTCAGCCGGGCCTGCTCGACTCCGGTCCGTTCGGCGATCGTTGCGAGCTGGCCTGCCGACGGACGACGCCACCACTCGGGATCACCCGCGGCATCCACCTTGAAGCCGTGCCGGCTGAACATGAGCGGAGACTGTCGGAGCGCCCAACTCAGCTGGACGAGCCACGACACGAGCGCCTCATCCGCCGCCGGCTCGATGTGAACGGGCAGCATCGCCCGTGCCGGGAACGCCTCGGGCATGGCCGAGACGGCGAACAGATCAGACCGCAACACGCCGACGCTCGGAGGGCCGAATGAAGCCTGCATCCTCGATCATGCGTGCCGAGATGGTCTCCGTCCCGGTCTCGACCGCCAGCACAGCCGCCCGCACGACGACGGCGATAATCTCGCCCAGCACGCCCTCCGCCGCCGCAAGAATGCGGCCGGCCATGACCGGATCGTCGAGGTGCGACGGCTTGCGCAGAGGCAAGGCCGCTTCGAGTGTCGCGAGAAGCCGCCGATATTCCTCGTTATCTTCCCACACGGGCAAGGCGAACGGTTCGAACCGATTTACGAGCTGGTCGTCGCTGCGGATCGCCCGAAGCGCCTCGGCCGTGCCGACGCCGACCAGCGGTATTTGCAGTTCGTTGCCCAGCCAGCGCAGCAGGTTGAGCAGCCGACGCTGCTGCATCGAGGTGCCCGACAGCAGATTATGCAGCTCGTCGATCACCAGCAGGCGGGTGTCCGTCGCGCGCATCATGCGCACCGCGATATCCTGCTTGGCGGCAATGCGGTCGCGGGGGCCGAACGGCACCCCAAGCCCGTCGAGGATTGCGCCGAACAGCCGCCCTTCGTCCGGTCCGGGCGGCATCTGCACCCTCAACACCGGCAGGACTGCAACGCCGCCCGCCGCCTCGACAGCAGTGAGCGCCGGATGCGCACGCCGGAACTTCTCCACGATCATGGTCTTGCCGTTGTTCGTCGGGCCGACCAGCAGCAGATTCGGCATCCGCATCCGCTTCGGGAACGTCAGCAGGTCCTCCATAGCCGCCAGGGCGGCGTTCGCCCGTGCATAGGCGATCCAACGATCCGTGCGGATGCGCCGGACGCGCACCTCTGTCGCCTCGTCCACGAACGGCCGGACCGCAGGGTGGAGGTGCGGATAGTCCCCGCTCACGACCATTCCTCGAACGGGAAGATGCGATCCTCCAGCGGCACGTCGGCGTCGGCGCGCCGAGCGGGCTTGCCCAGTTCGGGACCCACCGCCGGGTCGGGCGCGCTGCTCGACACGACCCGGAGCCGGCGTTCTCGCTGGCGGCGTGCGGTCTTGGTGGTGTGGACCGCGTCATCGGCGATGGCGCGCATGGTCTCGACCGCCCGGAAGATCGCGGCTTCGTCGACATGCGAGCGCCCTTCCTCCCGCAAGCGCTTCAGCGCCAGTCGATGCTCCCACAGGCTGATCGGTGGACGCCGCAGATCGCGGTAGCTCAGGTCATAGTAGGCGCCGTCCGGCCCCAGCAGGTAGATCCGGCTCAGGTCGCGCGGATCATAGCGGACGATCATCGGCTCGGGATGGCCGATCCAGGTGCTGAGCACGTCAGCCCAGTAGGCTATCGAGTGCAGCGCCACGCCATCACGCCGGACCCTGCGACGCTCGATCGGCAGGAAGTCGATCAGGAAGCGGCGAGGATCGGGCACGGCGACCGGCGCGCCACGGCCGAGCGTGGCGCCGTCGCCGGCGATGCCCCGCTGCCAGGCCGCCAAGGGCGTCATGCCGATGCCCCGATGCAGATCGCGGTGATAGACGCCGGCGATCGCATGGCCGAGCCAGCGCTCGACCTCGTCGATCGTCATGGCGGCGCTCTTCTCGGGATTCAGGTCGCCCTTCTCCTGGACGCTGGAGAACGTCGTGCCGGGCAGCAGGTGGACCTTGCCCATCATGGTGCCGATCAGCCGCTCGATATGGCCGCCATAGTGAGGCGTGCGCACCGGCCGATGGTCGATCGCGATCCCATACTGCTCGCACCCGCGCTTCAGCGCCTCGGACCGGAACTCCTTGGCGTTGTCGAGGTGCAGGCGTTCCGGGATGCCGCGAACCGGCCACTCTGCGTCGATGGCGCGCTCGGCGAGCCAGCTATCCTTGGCGAGTGCTGCGTGGGTCAGGCAGAGCGCGACGGGCGTCGCCGAGGGCGGCTCCAGCGACAGGTGGAAGCCGGCGACGCAGCGCGTGCAGACGTCGATCGCCAGGGTCAGCCAGGGGCGCTGGATCGGTGCGCGCGTCTCGCTGTCGACCACGACCACGTCGACCAGCGTGTGGTCGATCTGGATCAACGACAACGGCCAGTGAGCCTCCAGCGAACCGACGACAGGAGCGTAACGGTCGCGCGCCGCCTTGGCGCCTTGGCGCTTGGCGATCACCTCCCGACCCGGGCGGGCGCGAAGCCGGGCTGTGATGGTTCGCCGGCTCGGCGCGGTGAGTCCGCGCGCCGCGCACTGGCGCAGCACCTCCTCGACCAGGTGCATGATCTTGGGCTTCTGGCGCGTGAGATAGACGCCGTCGATCGCCTCCTCGACCAGCACGTCCACCTCGTTTTGGAGCCGGGAGAAGCCGGCGCTCGGCCCTCGCTTGCGCGGCAGCAAGCTCGTCAGTCGTGGATCAGCGATGTAGCGGCGGATCAGGGCATAGACGTGGGTCGGCCCACAGCCCAGTTCCGCCGCGCCAGCTTCCACGTCCGCTCGGGTTCGGGTCGGATCGTCCGCCAGGCGCCGGATGATCGGCAGGAAGCGGCGGGCTTCATCCCAAGCGGTAGGGCTCACGGTCGCGATGTCGGGCACGCTCACGCCGCACCCACGCGCGTGCTCGGCACGATTGGCGCCGACAGATCGACGACAAGGGCGCCGCGCGCAATCAGGCGCCAGACCACGGCCAGTCCGGCTTCGCGCGTCGTTGGCAAGGCGTCGACCAGCCCGATGAAGTCGATGGCGTCGGCGCGCGCCCGCACCACGGCCAACTCCGCCAGCGCCGTGTCGATCGGCACGTTCCTGAGCGGCAGCAACCTCTTCGCCGCATCAAGGCGCGGACCGCGGATGCCGCGCTCCGTGGCGATCCTGAAGCGGGCGCCATGCTCGCCGGCCAGGCCCGGGCGGCGGCGAACGCCGGCCTCAGCCGGTGCCAGTCCGATCTAAGGTCGGCGCGATATTTGATCTCGACGATATCGGAGCCCCCGGCGCTCCAGTCGACGCGGAAGTCAGGCGTGTATCGCCGCGACCGCTGCCCCTGCCGGAACCGGATCGTGACCGGCTGCTCGGTCACCACCGCGCCCGCATCCGTCCAGCTCACAAGCGTCACGAAGTCTCGTTCGAGGGCGCTTTCGTGCTCCGCCACCCCCGTCGCAAGGGCCTGGAACCCGGTCACATGCGACCGCCGGCTGAGGGGAATGCGCCGCCGCATCGGCCTCCACCTTCAAACGACTCAGTACGCAAACATCGCACATTTTGGGATCAGTTCACAAACATGGGACAATATCTATGTCGCCAAGCCTTTGCGCGGACTCAGTTTCCGCTCCGCGCCGATTCACGAAACTCGTCGCACCGACACCTGCGCTGTCACGCAGCAGCGCTGCTACCCGGAAGGCGCACGTAACTCTCGCGCATGTGCTTGCCGTCGCCCTTCATCTCGAACACCCCCTCATCTGTCTCGTAGCATGATGGCAAATTGTCTTGTGCACGATGGCTATAGGTTCAAGGCGTCATCTTCGAAGCAACTTCCCAAAGCGCCCAGGCTTTGCGGCGCGGGTTCTCCACCGCCTGCGTAAATTGCAGCGCTTCGGACGGTTTGCCCATTTCCGCAAGCGCGGCGGCGGCGAAGGTGATCAGCGTTTCCTTGTCGTAGTCGTTCGTCGCAGAATCGATGAGGGTTTGCGCAACCGGCAGGTAGCCAGACAAGGTCAGCGCTCGAACCAGGCCATTGGCGATACGGTCGCGGTTGAAGTTGGCAGGGTCGTCGCGCATCGCCCTCTCGATTAGTGCGAAGACTTCCGGCTGGCGGGCGTGTTCCGCAACGTTGACGAAGGCATAGGCCCGGTCGGACGCAGGAAGTGTCTGTGCAAGATCGATTGCCTTTTGCCACTGCCCGGTGGCGGCCAGTGCATAGATCACTTCCAGCGCGATGTAGGGGTAGTCGTCGGGCGGCACCTGCGCCAATGAGACAAGGACCGCGTCGGCAGCCGCCTTGTCCTTCGTTTTCGTCGCAATGTAGGCCTTGCGGCGAACGGCGCTGGGATCGGATGAGGTCAGGTAAGGCAGCATCGGTTTGGCGCGCTCGGTCTCACCGCCAAAATAGAGCGTTTCCGCAGCCAGTCCGGCCAACAACTCCCGCTCGGTCTCCGGCACGTCGCCCACATGCTTCACCGCTTCCGCCGCACGGCCGGCGCGCAAATGGCCGAGCACCTGCCAATAGCTAAGCTGGAACGGATCCGGCGGCGGTTGGATGGCTTTCAGCAAGGCGGCGAGTTTGTCCTCGCGGCCCAGTTCAACAAGGACCGGGCCGATGACGAAGGCATATTTCGTCTCCGACGTTTCGAGGCGTGAAAGGATCGCTTGCAGATCGGCCAGACGGTCGGCGCGGGCAAAAGCGGCGATCAGGTCGGCTGACGCGATCGAGTCCGTCTTCTTCAACTGGGCGGCGAATTCGAGCGCCAGATCGAGTCGCCCGGCGCGAGATGCTGCCTCGACCATGCCACCGTAGGGCAAGTTCTCAGTCGTTAGCGGTGCCGCAGTGCGGATCGCGTCCGCAGCCATGTCGAGCGCGCAGGATTGTGTCGGCTTGGCCTGGCACATGAGCGCGGTCAGGCTTTCCTGGGCTATGCCGGCGTTGGGCGCGGCAAGCAGCAGAGCGGCAAGAACCAAACGACGCATCGAATGCCTCCGGAAAGTGCACTTTCACCGCATTGGGCTTTGGCCTGACTGGATTGCGCGCGACGATACACCTAAGCAGAGATTCGTTGGTTGGCCAACGGATCGCGGTTTCGTTCTGAATTCAAGGCGGCGACGGCGCTGAAATGACTTGGTCGCTGTAGAAGACGGCATTGATTATATGGAATTGTGGCGCGACGCCAACGGTGAGTAAACTGCCAACAAGACCCGCCCCTGCCCGCTAATTTGTCGTCGTTCGAGGGACCGGCGGCAGTTCAGGCGCATGCAGTCCCTTGAAGGGATCGCGCCAGGCGTCGATCTCTTCAAGCCTAAGATACCAGCGGCCGACAGAGGGATAATCGTCGAGCGGCAGCCTGGCGACGTCGTTGAACGGCAGAAAGGTCGCCATTCGGAAGTCGGCGTAGGAAACCGAATTTCCGACCAGCCATTCCCGCTCGCAAAGCACGGCCTCGATGATTGCAGCAGCGGTGCGGAAATGTGTCAGCCCCTCCTCCACGCGCTCCTGATCAATCGGGCCGATGCCGTACCGCTGTTTGGTTCCACGTTCGAAATGCACCGTGTCGCAAGCGAAGGCGAAGTGCTCCTTGCCCCAACTGAGCCACCGGATCATCTCGGGTTCGTCATCGCCGGTACGCCAGAAATCCGAATGTGCGTCGCGTGAGAGCCGGCAGGCTATGGCGTCTGCCTCCCAGAGGCTTTTTCCGCCGTCCTCTACAAGTATGGGCAATGACAGATTGGGATTTAACGGGCGATATTTCTCTGCTTGCCCAGGAGCGAATGGCGAGGCGAACTCAAATTCGATATTCGCGTCGAGATGGCGTGCCACCGCGACCGCGAGCCGAGGATTGGGGTTGCGGCTGACGTAAAGCTTCATGGGACACCGCCGGTGTGGCTGGCCAGCGCTATGGCTGATCTGTCGAGCACGGGCGTCACAGCAGCCGTATCTGATAGCTCAGCACGCGCTTCGCGGCGGGCGGGATCAGCATCAGGCCCGGCTTGTCGACAAAATCGCCGTCGAAGTCCACCGGACTTGCGATGCCGTGCCAGGGCTCGATGCAGAGGAACGGCGCGCCGCCCAGCTTCGACCAGACGCCCAATTCCTGAAATCCCTGCCAGGCCATCTCGATCGCAGGACCACGCTCGGCCGCATAACGCACGCTGCTGCTGGCGGACTGGTCGAGAATGACCGCGTCCTCGTCGAATAGCCGCTCGGAGAGCGCGAGGATGTTGCCTTCGACAGGCGTCGGCTGCGGCGTTTTCAGCAGCAGGCCGTCCTTCAAGCGGCGGATCGGAGCCGGTTCGGCATCGGCAAAGGTCAGCTGGTAATCCGTCTTGGCCAGATCCGGCAGCAATGGCCAATTGAATGCCGGATGCGCCCCAATGGACGCCGGCAGCGGCTCTTCGCCGGTGTTGGTGATGTCGAAGGTCACGCCAAGCTGCTGGCGGTCCAGCGTGTAGGTCACGGCGAGGCGGAAGGCGAACGGATAGTGCGTGCGGGTATCGGCGTCGTCGGCGAGAACGAGCGTGCAGGATCGAGGCCCGCTCTGCGCCCAGGCAAACGGTTTGTCGCGCGCGAACCCATGTTGCGTCATCGGATAGGTCTGGCCGCGATGGTGCAGTTGGTCTCCGTTCAGCCGGCCGACGATCGGAAACAGCACCGGCGAATGCCGCCGCCAGGCCGGCCCGGCCTGCCACAGGAACTCGAATCCCTTGTTGTCTTGCAGCGAAACCAGTTCGGCGCCCTGTGCGACGATGGTCGCCGATATGCCGTCGCCATGAAGCGTTTGGCTGTCTTGTGCCATATGTCCTCGCGCGGCCGGTGTGCAGGCTGATGCCGCGGGCAACTTAGCAAAAGCCCTTGCGGACTCAAGGTGTGGTCGGCCTTGCCAGGTCGATTGTTGGCCGGAGGATCTCCCCTCCGGCGATGCCGCCATATCCAGGTCTGGGCGGCAACCCTTGCCAGCCCCTGCCCGGCTACTCGCGTTCGCCAGTGAAGTTCAGCAGCAGCTGGAAGATGTTGATGAAGTTCAGATAGAGCGAGAAGGCGCCGAAGACGGCCAGCTTCTGGCGCGATTCCGCGTCGAAATTCTCGGCATACTGCTCCTTGATCGCCTGCGTGTCCCAGGCGGTCAGGCCGATGAAGACGGCGATACCGATCACCGAGATGGCAAACTGCAGCGCGGTCGAGCCGAGGAAGATGTTGACGATGCTGGCGATCACCACACCGATCAGGCCCATGATCATGAACGACGAGAACTGGGTCAGGTCGCGCCTTGTCGTGTAGCCGTAGAGACTGGTGGCGCCGAACATGGTGGCGGCGATGAAGAAGGTGCGGGCGATGCTGGTTCCGGTGAAGACCAGGAACACCGAGGCCAGCGACAGGCCCATGACCGCGCAGAAGGCCCAGAACATCGCCTGGGCGCTGGCCGCCGACATGGTCTGCATCTTGAACGAGAACAGCATGACGAAGGCGAGCGGTGCCAGCATCACCACCCATTTCAGCGGGCTGGAGAAAATCGGCACGTAGAGCGCCGGCGTCGACGAGATCATGAAGGCGACCAGACCGGTGACCATGAGGCCAACGCCCATATAGTTGTAGACGCGCAGCATGTGCTGACGCAGGCCCTCGTCATAGACGGCTCCGGTTTGGGCGCCTGCGCCGGCGCGGTATCCCAGATTGGGGGTGTTCATTTGGCTTCTCCTTTGTGGATCGGTCAGTAAAGCGTGTTGGCGAGCGTCTCTGCGGCGCGGTCGAGGTCGTGGACCTCGCTTCGTCCGACCACCGCATAGGCGACCTCGCCGATCTGGAAATAGGCCGAGGAGATGTCACCCGATGGCGCGACGGTCGGCTTGACGACGTCGAAATTTCCCGGCCGGATCGCAAACAGCGACACCAGCCCCATGTCCTTGGTCTCGACCGCCATCTCGACGCTCGGGCCGAAGCGTGACGGATAGATCTGCACGTCGCGGACCTTCCAGTCCTTGGGCAGCGACGGCATGACGATGGCGGTCGCGGCGCGGATTTCGCCGGCATTGTAGTTGGGCGATTCCGGCTGCGACGGCATGGTCTCGCGCACCAGCGTCGTTCTGTGTGCCCGCACCGCCTCGTCGACATAGGCGGGCGGCTGCGGCGAGGCGACAACCTTGGTCACCGACATCGGCCCAATGATGCCGTTCGCCAGCCAGCCGGCGGCGACGAAGGCGGCCACTGCCGCCGCGCGCTGCAACACGCCGAAGATGCGGCCACGGGCAAGCCCCCTCTCCAGACGTCGCGCGGCGTCGGCGGTCGCCGGCCGGGCCATGCCCTTGGAGCCGGCAAGCGCCACGCGCAGCTCGTCGCGGGTCCGCAGATCCGACATCACGCGCGCCGCTGCCTCCGGACGGGCGGATAGAAACGCCTCGACCTCAATGCGGCGGGTTACGTCGAGCTGGTCATCGACGTAGGCGTCGAGGTCGGTATCGGCCACGGGATCGACAGTTCCAGTCATGACGGTCCTCCAACGATCCTGAGGTGGGTTTTCGCCTTCGAGGGCGCCGCGTCCTCCATCTCGCGCAGTGCGGCGCGCGCCCTGCCGATGCGCGACATCAGCGTTCCCAGCGGTACGCTGCTGGCATCGGCCGCCTGTTGATAGGAAAGCCCCTCGATGGCGACGAGATGCAGCGCCGAGCGCTGTTCTTCCGGCAGGCTGAAAAAGGCTTCGCGCACCTGCGTCAGGCGCACGGAATGTTCCTGCGGTGCCGGCGTGCTGTCATCGGCAAGATATCCGGCCTGTTCGACGCGCGCCGCTTCAGACCTGCGGGACCGCATTTTGTCGATGAAGGTGTTGTGGACGATCGACAGCAGCCAGGCACGCAGGTTGCCGCCGGAGCGGAAGGTGCCGCGCCGCTCATAGGCGCGCACCAGCGCGTCATGCACGAGATCCTCGGCGTCAGTGCCGTCACGGGTCAGCGAGCGCGCATAGCGGCGCAGCGACCCGAGCTGTCCTATGATGTCAAAGCGCAGCATCGACCGTTTCATGTCCTGTTTACGGAGCATGTGGGGATTTTAATCCCTGCCCTGCCATTTTTTTCGCTGGGTTCGCCGGAGGACATCGTTCGTAGCTGCCCTCGCCTCGCAGGCCCAACCGGGCAATCCCGCGATGCCGCTTCGGCTTTCCAACAGGCGGCGAGCTGAGCGCCGAGAATATGAGGGTCGCGGCGTAGATGATGCTGGCATGGGTTGCCGATCAGCTTTGCGCGGCCTGAAGTGGCAGGAAAAGCGCTGGCGAAATGCGCTCGATTTGCGTATCACTCCGCCGCGCCAATGGAACCATTGCCAATGTTTGAAGATCTGCAGCCCGCCCCCGCCGACAAGATCCTTGCCCTGATCGGCCTCTATCGCGCCGATCCGCGTCCCGACAAGGTCGATCTCGGTGTCGGCGTCTACAAGGATCGCAATGGCAAGACGCCGGTCATGCGCGCCGTGCGCGAGGCCGAAAAGCGCCTGCTGCAGGGCCAGGACACCAAGACCTATCTCGGCCTGGCCGGCGATGTCGGCTTCAACGCCGTGATGGCCAAGCTTGCCTTCGGTCCAGGCGCCGACATGACGCGCATCCGCGCGGCACAGGCGCCCGGCGGCTCCGGCGCGCTGCGGCTGGTGGCGGAATTGCTGAAGCGGACACGTTCGGACGCGACGATCTGGCTTTCGGACCCGACCTGGCCGAACCACATGCCGGTGATGCGCGCGGCTGGGCTGAGTATCCGCGAATACCCCTATTTCGATGCGGCTTCCGGCGCTGTTCGCTTCGACGACATGCTGGCAGCGCTGCGGACGGCAAAGAGCGGTGACGTGGTGCTGCTGCATGGCTGCTGCCACAACCCGACCGGCGCCAATCTGGATAGCGTCCAATGGGCCGCCGTTGCCGATCTGGTCGTCGAGCGCGGCCTGCTGCCGTTTGTCGACATCGCCTATCAGGGCTTTGGCGATGGCCTCGAGGCCGATGCTGTCGGCTTGCGCCTGCTGGCCGCGAAGGTTCCAGAAATGGTCGTTGCGTCGAGCTGCTCGAAGAACTTCGCCGTCTACCGCGACCGCGTCGGCGCGGCGATGATCCTGGCCAAGGACGGTGCCCAGGCCGATGTGGCGATGGGTCAGATGCTGTCGGCAGCGCGCGCCATGTATTCGATGCCGCCGGATCATGGTGCTGCCGCGGTGCGGATCGTGCTCGAAGACGCCGCCTTGCGCGCCGACTGGGAGGCCGAACTCGAGGAGATGCGACTGCGCATGCTCAGGCTTCGGGTGCAGTTCGCCGAGGCACTGCGCCGGCAGTCCAATTCCGATCGCTTCGATTTCGTCGCCAGCCACCGCGGCATGTTCTCCCGCCTTGGTCTCACGGAAGCGCAGGTCGAGCGGCTGCGTGCCGAGCACGGCATCTACATGGTCGGCGACAGCCGCATCAACGTCGCCGGTCTGCCCGAGGACGGGATGGACGAACTCGCCAAGGCGATCGTTTCCGTTCTGGATTGATAGGCTGGGTACCCAGCAGCTGTGGACAAGGCCCCCTCGCCGGTTGACAGCGTTGGCCGCGCGAGCGGCCGCGCGATAGCATCCGACAAAGCTCTCTGTTTTGACGCAATTCCGGACAGAAAACCGTTTCACACTTTTCCTGGAATAGCTTTAGATGACGCCATCGAAAGACATTTCGCGCCTGATCGAGATCATGGCGGCGCTGCGAGCGCCGAAGACCGGTTGTCCATGGGACATCGAACAGGATTTCTCGACCATCGCGCCCTATACGATCGAGGAAGCCTATGAGGTGGCGGATGCCATCGCGCGCGGCGACCTCGACGATCTGCGCGACGAACTCGGCGACCTGCTGCTGCAGGTCGTCTACCACGCGCAAATGGCCGAGGAGGCCGGTGAATTCGCCTTCGGCGATGTGGTCCAGGCCATCACGACGAAGATGATCCGCCGCCACCCGCATGTCTTCGGCGACGAGAAGGCCCGCAGCGCCGGCATGGCCAAGGGCATGTGGGAAAAGATCAAGGCCAAGGAAAAGGCGGAGAAACGAAGCGCCCGCCTCGCCCGCGGTCTCGACCCCGAGGACAATGGCAAGGGGTTTCTGGACAGTGTTCCGGTCGCCCTGCCCGCGCTGACGCGAGCGCTAAAACTTCAGGGGAAGGCGGCCCGCGTCGGCTTCGACTGGAGCGAGGCAGCGCCCATCCTCGACAAGATCGAGGAAGAGATTGGCGAGTTGCGCGAGGCGCTGGCCAAGGGCGACACCGCATCGATCAAGGACGAATTCGGCGACATGCTGTTTGCCGTCGTCAATCTCGGCAGGCATCTCAAGCTTGATTCGGAAGCCGCGCTGAGCGGCACCAATGAGAAGTTCCGCTCGCGCTTCCACTATGTCGAGCAGGCTCTGGAAAAGTCGGGCAAGACGCTGGAAAAGGCGAGCCTGGCCGAGATGGAAGCGCTCTGGCAGGAAGCGAAAGGCGCGAAGTAACCTGCTTCTAGAGCCTTTCACGGTTTGACGGAAGCGTACCCGGCGTTTTCGAAGTAGTTCTTGCATTCGGCTGCCTCGATCGTTTCGACGAGGTGGCCGATGTGGCGCCAAGTTTCCTCGACGGTGCGTTTCTGAGCCTGGCGCATCCAGTGTTTGATCTTGGCGAAGGCCTGCTCGATCGGATTGAGGTCCGGAGAGTAGGGCGGCAGGTACCAAAGCCTGGCGCCGGCAGCCTTGATCATCTGCCTGATGGCCGCCGACTTATGACTTCCCAGATTATCCATGACGACGATGTCGCCGGGCTTCAGAACGGTGACGAGTTGCTGCTCGACATAAGCGCGGAAGCATTGGCCGTTGATCGGTCCGTCGAAGACACAAGGTGCTGCAAGCCGATCCCAGCGCAGCGCGCCAAGGAAGGTCAGCGTGCGCCAGTGGCCGTGCGGAGCCAGGCCGCGCAGCCGCTTGCCCTTCGGCCCCCAACCTCGTAGCGGAGCCACGTTGGTCTTGATCCAGGTCTCATCGATGAAGACCAGGCACTGTGGATCGAGACCGGTCTGCCAAGATCGCCATCGCTGGCGCCTGCGGGCAATATCAGCGCGCGCCTGCTCAAGGGCGAACAGCGTTTTTTTTGAAGCTCAGGTCCTCGCGGCGCAAGAACAGCCACACTGCATTGTGCGAGACTTTGACCCCGCGCGCGGCCATCCTTCAGGCCGTGCGGTGTCAAATGCGGCGTCTCACGTATACGCGCCTCGATGAAGGCACGGTGCGGCTCCAGTACCCTCTTGCGATGCCCACCCATCTTGCCCGGGGCTACCGAGCCCGTCGCCCGATGGCGCTGCAACAACTTCACAACCGCCGAAACCGAAATGCCGAACCGTTTCGCAGCCGACCGGCGGCTCTCGCCACTCAAAACCGCCGCCACAACCCGCTCGCGAAGATCATTGGAAAGGGGTCGAGTCATCAGATGCTGGCCTCCACTCCAGCCAGCATCTTGAATCACAAAACCGACAAATCGGGAATCCCCTTCGATTCCATCAAGTCGTGAACCGCTCTAAGCGCAGTGAATCGAGAGACATCGAAGGCGGGAGGAAGCGAGAGTAGATAGCGAAACAATAGTTGCGACCCCGGACCGGTCGGGCCGCTCGGTTCATCACACATCCCGCTGGGCTTCGCCGGTGCCGCTGGACAACGGTGAAAAGCTTGCTTGGTGCAACGCCGACTGGCGGGGTTGGGGCCGGGGAACGAACCCGCTGCGCGGGAGGGCGCCTGCGGTTGAGGTAGAGATCAAGAACCGGTCGTTGCGCCTGCATTGAGCGGGGTTCGGCAGCGGCAGAGCA
>NZ_JBHLYT010000061.1:0-29542 GCF_042431665.1 Mesorhizobium kowhaii | reverse complement strand
GATCGCCGCGCCAGGGTTCATCCTCGAAATGCGACCAGCCTTCCTCCCTATCCAACCCGCGCCGCCTCCCGCGTGCGCCAACTGATGGATGAGGAGACGCGTCCAGCAGGATATCACTGGTGCGGACGGGTCCGCCCTCTGGATTTTCATGGTCGGAACGCATCCGCTCCATGAGCGAATTGAACTGTTGGCCACCTTGTCCAGAGGCAGGATCGCGGGGCCCCCGTATATCCTGCGCGCCCCCAGCTCTGACTTGCCCACTGTACAAGCCACCACGTCGACCAATACCCGTCATAGCCAACCCCGAGTGCAAATGAAAATACAATTGCGCACGGTCATTCCTGTCGCATTGCACGCTGAGGGTATCATCATACTCGTGGTATCTGACGGAAGCCTGACTAGACCTCATGTTGGACGAGTATCGCAATAACCTGGCGAGAGATTTATTGCTTTCCGCGGCAACCACCACTAATGAAGCAATCCTTCACCGACTATGTTTTCACGCTACCCGGAGAGTTTCATGACAGAAGAAGCCGACGACAACATCGACGTCCTCATCGAGCTCACCGCCGATGTCGTCTCAGCCTATGTGTCCAACAATCCGGTGCCGGTGGGCGATCTCCCTGCCCTGATCGGACAAGTGCACGCAGCTTTGAAGGGCACGGCCGAAAGTGTCTCCGCAGAAGAGCCGCAGGCTCTCAAGCCTGCAGTCCCGATCAGGAAGTCGGTGACACCGGACTACATCATCTGCCTTGAGGACGGGAAGAAATTCAAAGCGCTGAAGCGTCATCTGTCGACCCACTATGGGCTGACGCCGGATGAGTATCGCGCCAAATGGGGTCTGCCGGCGGATTATCCCATTGTCGCGCCGAATTACGCCGCGGCGCGCTCGGCGTTGGCCAAGACGATGGGGCTCGGCCGCAAGCCGAAAGAGCCGGAAACGCCGGCGCCGGCGAAGCGGACCCGCAAGAAGGTCGCAGCTTGATCTTATCTATCAAGTTCGTTCTGAAGCGCGCAGCTGCTGTCGGCGTCTGCGCAGAACATCAGAAGGCGCGGACCAGCCCCCTCCACTCGCAAACATCCTCGCGGCTTGCAACAATCTGCTGTCCCGGTCTGCGGTAATGTTCTCGCCCGCTCTTATCGAGCGGGTCAGTACGATCGGGACGTGGCGCGTCGTGCAGGCTTTTGCCGGGCCGCAGGAGAAAAGTCAGCCAGCTTTGCTGAGGCTGCCAGCGGAGGACTTGCCAGTACGGCGGTCCTGTTCGATCTCATAGTTGATCTTCTGGCCGTCAATGAGAGTCGAGAGACCCGCACGTTCCACAGCGGAAATGTGGACGAACACATCCTGACCGCCATTGTCAGGCGGGACAAATCCAAACCCCTTGGTGCTGTTGAACCACTTCACCGTTCCAGTCGCCATATCCGTATTCCTTTCTAATAATTGCAACGTGGGTAGGCCATTAAGCCTACTCGATTCACAGCCGAGGCGTTACGCGCAGCAAAGACAAAAAATTGCAAGGCCCGGCCGGACCACCCGGCAGCCAGCCCCACCCCGCGCTGCCGCCAAGCGCATGGCCCTGCGCGACCAACCCGGCGGTCAGGATCGGCGAGCGCATGGCCAGCCGGGTCGGCGCCGAATGGTGCGACATCTGTTGGGATGGCCACGGCGCTGTAGCTGTCGGCTAGCCGAGAGGCAGCGCGCCCGTGCGCGCCATCTCGAAGACATCGAGCAAGATGGCCAGCCCGACACCACTAGCAGTCAGAATAAGCCCGGTCAGGAAGATGCGGTTGGCGCGCTCATAAATGCGCCGTTGCAGGGAACTAATGTCGAGCAGCATCGACAGGGCCCGCATCTGAAGCGCGATGCCGATCAGCATCGGCGCTGCGGCCAGCAAATGGTGGAGCTGCCACGGTATTGGGTTGGCGGCCCAATGCGTGATGAAGCCGAGCGAGAACGCCAGCAGGATGCCGACGGCGGTGATGGTGCCATTGCGAAAAATCGTGTCGATCAAGTCTTCCTTGGGATCCTGCTCGTTCAAACCTTCTCTCTCCTCGGGGCGATCAGCCGGTCGTTTGTGGTCGAGATTAGGCTGTCTGGAAATCACTGTACACCACCGGCTTCGCTCGCCAAATGCGTGGCCAGGCAGCCGGGCCGGAACAAGCCAGCCTGGGCTGGAACCATTCAGACCAACGAAAAAACGGGGCATGAGGAAGCCCTCATGTTGCTGAAACGGTCCATCTCGTCTTAAAGGCGGCGATAGGGGGTAGCCGTCATAGCCGATATAGGTGTCCAAGCCCGGATCGGCTGGCGTAGCAGGCGAGGCAGCGGCGGACCTACCAGGAACCGCTGTACTCGTCGAGATAGAGGGTCCGGGGCTGCTGGGCGAGCAGGCGCCAAGCACGAACCCGCCGACGCCGGCGGCAATGCCGATTTCGCGGGTGGTGATGATAGCCATGGGCCGCCGAGGGCCGGACGGTTCCGGCCAGCGAACCGGCGGCGACGATCAGGCCGGAAACAATGGTGCGCTTGAACACGATTGATTCCTTGCTCCGGTACAGAGCCGAACCATCCGCCTCTTGAACAGCCAGCACTTCACGACCTACCGATTAGATGCAGGTGCCGACGATGCGAGCTATGAGGGGATGGAGGAAGGTCGAGACGAGCGAGCCTGTTGCTGCGGGCGGCCACAGGTCCCGACTATGTGCACTATCTGAATAGCCAAACTATCTCACCGGCCTTGACAGACCCTTTTTCATCGACGCTGCCGAAAAGCAGTGGCGATCCTCTTGCGATCGCGTCGTTCCGCAGGGGCTATGACGATGTCTTTTACACAATGCCAACGCTCGTCAGTCCCGCGGCTAGTGTGGCAGCACGCACAATGCCCTTGCGCTCACCCGTCACTATCGACACGTCGACGGGCATATCCGGATAGAGCTTCACGTACGGTAGAGCTTCGAACTGGTCGGCAACCACCTCGATAGTCGCGGTGAAGGACGTCGCGCCGCTCCGTTCGTCGACCTCGGCATTGGCGGAAACGCGGGTCACATCGATGCCTACAAGGACCTGGATACGCGACTTCTGCAGCTCCTTCACCCGCCACATCAAGCACGAAAACCCTGTTCCCGTGGCGGCCGCCGGAGGGAGCGGAGGCTGCGGGAAGCGCACGTCTATACGGTCGTGAACAGCGATGCGCTTGCGGACTCCATCCTCACGCCATGGTCAAACGTCACCCGTTCGAATTCTCTTGCGGAAGGCGCTGCAGCGCCATGGCCGGAACCTCTTGGAGTAGGGCCACTGCGCGCGTCCATCCGGCAGAGGCGCCTTTGATCTTTACCGGAAAGCAGGTAACCGTAAAGCCCTTGGGCGGAAGCTGGTCGAGGTTGGTCAGTTTTTCGAGGTGGCAATAACCGATCTCGGCTCCCGCCTTATGTCCTTCCCAGATGATGCTGGCGTCGCCGGTTTCAGCATAACGTTTGGCGGTGAAGGGAAAGGGGGCATCCCAGCTCCATGCGTCCGTGCCGGTCACCCGCACGCCGTGTGAGGTCAGGAAAAGCGTGGCCTCACGGCCCATGCCGCACCCCTTGCCCAGATAGGCCGGGCTGCCATAAGCGGCGGCGGCCGAAGTGTTGACCAGCACAATTTCCAGCGGGCTCAACGTGTGGTCTATGCGGTCAAGCTCGGCCTCAACGTCGGCGGCCGTCACCACATAACCGTCTGGCAGATGACGGAAATCCAACTTCACACCCGGCTGCATACACCAATCCAGCGGCACTTCGTCGATGGTCATTGCCCGTTCACCACCGTTCATGGTGGGGTGATAGTGCCATGGCGCATCAAGGTGGGTGCCGTTGTGCGTGTTGACCTTGCACTCTTCAACTGCCCAGCCATAGCCACCGGGCAGCTGATCCACGCCGAGCCCGGGAAAGAACGCCACCATGCCTTCGGCGCTTTCGCGATGCCCAGTATAGCTGATCACGGGGCGGATCGGCGGCGGGTCCGCTGGCGTTTCATTGTCGAGGGCGATGGAGAGATCGATGATTTGGCGGGTCATGGAGTTCCTTCTCAATAATTATTCGAACGTCCGGCGAAGAACTTGGTTGCGCAGGGTGCCGAGGCCGTCAACAATGCCTTCCAGCACGTCTCCCTGCTTGAGATCAACTGGGCCTGTCGCAAAATTTCGGCGTTAACGCGCTGTTGACCACACCTGATGCTCTTCCCGCTCTGATGGTTCTGAATGCCATTTCCGAAAAGCTGGAGCGCCGATCGAAAGATGATTTCTTCAATCGGCACCAAAGATTTGCGCGTAGACCGCCTCGATCCGCCTTGCCTCGTCATCGGTCAGCGCGGCGAATTCCTTTTCGCGCTCGCGACTCGAAAGCCGGCCAGAGGCGACTGCTGCATGCCGGTCAGGCACGCAGCGTTCGCGCCAACGAGCGCCGGCTAAATTCCAACGACGAGTGCCCCGCCGCTTAAGCCCGCCCCCGCGGCAGCCAGAAGGACTTTTTCGCCAGGCCGCAATGGCTCTGTCTGATTGGCCAACGATAGGGATAGCGGGATCGTCGCGGCGGAGGAGTTTCCGTAGTCAGCGATCGTCTTGACGATTGCTTGATCTGCAATGCCCAGGTTCTTGCCGACGGCATCGAAAATGCGGGCATTGGCCTGATGTGGCACGAACCGGTGGATGTCTTGCGGTCGCATCCTGGCTGCGGCGAGTGCGTCCTTTGAACATGCAGTCATCATGTCCACGGCCCTGGCGAACACTTCGCGGCCGTCGGTCATCGTCATTCGGGTTTGCCCGAGATCCAGGCCACTTTGGAACGGGATGTTGCTTCCGCCCGCCGGGATCTGGATCAGCCCGTAGCGCGAGCCGTCGGAATCCACCGAGGCACCGAGAATGCCCCGGTCGGGATCCTCGCAGGGACCGATCACCAGGGCGCCGGCGGCATCGGCGAAAAGGACCGAGCTTGCGCGCTCGGCCGGATTGATGCGGCGGCTGAGGATGTTGGCGGCAATCACAAGGGTCGCCTTGCCATGCAGGCGGGTGAAGCCGTCGGCGAACATAAGCGCATAGATAAAGCCGGCGCAGGCGCCGGTCAGATCGATCGCACCTGCTCGTCCAAGTCCCAGCTTGTGCGCGACGAGGGGTGCGCTGGGCGGCAGAAGGTGGTCGGGCGTCGAGGTGGCAAGCAACAGGAGACCGATGTCGCTGCGATCAATAGCGGCGTTCGCCAGCGCCATCTCGCCTGCACGCACAGCAAGGCCGGACAGCGTGTCTTCACCTGTCGCCCAGAAGCGCGAACGAATTCCGGTGCGCCGCTCGATCCAGCCTGGCTCGAGCCCGAGACGATCTTCGATCTCCGGATTCTCGACCTTGCGCGCCGGCGCATGATGGCCGAACCCGAGAATGCGAGACGACCTGCTCATGGCCCCGACCCGAAGCGTTCGCTGGCCTCCTCGATGGCGTCATAGAGACCGTCCAGTTCCTCGCTGGTGATGCAATAGGGCGGCAGAAGATAGAGGACATTGCCAAGCGGACGCACGAGCAGGCCGCGCTCGAGAAAAAAAGCCCGCAGTTTTGGCCCGATCTCGGCCAGATAGCCGGCGGAGCCGGTGCGCAGATCGAGAGCCGTGATCGTCCCGGTCGCCCGGCTATCGGTGAAGCGAGGGTTATCGCGAAAGCGTTGAAGCCCGGCGGCCTGCTTTGCACTCAGGGCCGCGACCCGCTCGGCTACCGGCTCGTCGCGCCAGATCTCGACATTGGCGAGTGCGGCCGCGCAGGCAATCGGATTGGCGGTGTAGGAACTCGAGTGGAAGAAGGTCTTCTTGCGGTCGTCGGAAAAATGGGCCCGGAAGATGGCGTCGGTGGCAAGCGTCGCCGCCAGCGGGATGGCGCCTCCGGTCAAGCCCTTCGAGGTGCACAGGATGTCCGGAGAGATGGATGCCTGCTCGCAGGCGAACATGGTTCCGGTGCGGCCCCAGCCGGTCATCACCTCGTCGGCGATCAGCAGCGTGCCCGAAGCTTCGGCGATCTTCTTCAGTTCGGTCAGAACCGAGGCCGGATACATCAGCATACCGCCGGCGCCAAGCACCAGCGGCTCGACGATCAGCGCGGCGGCGTGCCGGTCGCGGCTGACGGCCTCGAACCGATCCAGCGTCTCCTGCTCTCGCCCGGCGGCCGGGAAGGGGATGGTATCGACCTCGAACAGCAAAGGTTCGTAGGCGGCGTTGAACACGCCACGGGCACCGACGCTCATCGTGCCGATGGTGTCGCCATGATAGCTGTGCTCCATGACGACGATACGCGAACGCGGCGCACCGATGTTGCGGAAATAGCCGAGCGCCATCTTCAGCGCAACTTCGACGGCGGTCGAACCGCTGTCGGAATAGAACACCCAGTCGAGCCCGGACGGTGCGAGTTCCACCAGGGCCTTGGCGAGGCGCTCGCCCGGCTCATGGGTAAAGCCGGCGAAAATGATCTGGTCGAGGGTTGCCGCGGTCGTCTCGATCGCCTTCATGATCCGCGGGTGGCGATGGCCATGGGTGACGACCCACCAGGAGGAAATGGCGTCGAGAATGCGCGTGCCGTCGGCTTTATAGAGATAGGATCCCTCCGTCAGGACGATCTCAGGGATCGCCGGCTCGAGCGCATGTTGCGTGAACGGATGCCAGACGCTGGACTGCGACATCATTCGACCCCCGTAATCAATCCGAGGTCAAAGCTGGTAGTCATCGCGTCCCTCAGCGTTTTGCCCGTCAGCGGATCAAGGTGCGGCAGCCTGCCGAGCTGTGGCACGCCGCTGAATTCCACGATTGTCCTTTGCGTATCTGCCACCTCGTCGCCAATGAAGGCGAGGCCGATGAGCGGAATGGAGCGGGCCCGCAGGGCCTCGATCGACAGCAGCGTGTGGTTGATCGTGCCGAGCGCGGTGCGGGCGCACAGGATGACCGGCAGCTGCCATTGCGCGAATATGTCGATCAACTTTGTCTGCCGGTTGAGCGGCACCATCAGTCCGCCGGCGCCTTCGATGACGAGCGGACCCGGCAAGGCTGGAAGCGAGAGCTTTGCCGCCTCGATCGCGACGCCGTCGAGTTCGGCTGAACGATGCGGCGACAGTGGGCTCTTCAGGCGGTAGACTTCCGGCAGCACGCGCCCTGGCGGCAGACCGGCGAGCCGTTCAACGACCTCGCTGTCGGTTTCGCCGTCGAGGCCCGATTGCACCGGCTTCCAGTAGGAACCGTCGAGAAGGCCGGCCAATCCCGCCGAAAACACCGTCTTGCCGATGCCGGTATCCGTTCCGGTGATGACGATGCGCTTGGTCATGCCGAGGCCAACACTTCGACCAGCGCCTCGATCATGGCCGAAATGGCGGCTTCGTCGACGTTGAGCGTCAGCGAAATGCGCAGCCGCGACATGCCTTCAGGCACAGTCGGCGGGCGAATGCCGCGGATGTCGAAGCCGCGCGCCTGGAGTGCTGCCGCCACCGCCATGGTGCGCCTGACGTCGCCGATGACAAAGGGCTGGATCTGTGAGCCGCTCGGTATCACGCCGCAGCGCCCGGCCAGCAGGCGGCCTGTGCAGGCAACGATTTCCTGCAGCCGGTCACGGCGCGTCGGTTCTTCGGACAAAATGGCGAGCGCCTCGCGCGCGGCCACGGCCATCAGCGGCGATGGTGCGGTGGCGTAGATGAATGGCCGGCACCGGTTGACGAGATAGTCGCACAGCGTTCGTGGAGCGGTGACAAGCGCGCCCGACGCTCCGAGCGCCTTGCCGCAAGTGTGGAGTGCGATGATGTTGTCGCGGCCCTCGAAACCGGCGGCAAGGCCGCGGCCCTCCGGTCCCCAAACGCCGGTGGCATGCGCCTCGTCGACGACGATGAATGCCTGGTGCCGATCGGCAAGCGCGACCAGGCTCTCCATCGGCGCACGGTCGCCATCCATGCTGTAAAGGCTTTCGACCGCGATCCAGACGCGCCCGGTGCCGCCTTCGGCGCGCCAGCGCGTGATCGCATCCTCGATAGAATCGACGTCGTTGTGCGCGGCGAGCTTGAACTCAGCGCGGCCAGCGCGAGCCCCCTCATGCATGCTGGCATGGGCGAGTTCGTCGAGGACCAAAAGGTCGGCCTTCTGCGGCAGCGCTGTCAGGAGAGCGAAGTTGGCGATGTAGCCGCTGCCGAAGAACAGCGCGCGTTCAGCTCCGAAAAACGCCGCCGCGTCCGCCTCCAGAGCCTCATGCTCCGGCGCGTTGCCGCGCAGCAGCCGCGACCCGGTGGCGCCGACCGGCGTGCCCTGCGCGATCGCAGCCGCAACCGCGTCGCCTAGTCTTCTCGAAGCGGCAAGCCCGAGATAGTCGTTCGACGAGAAGTCGAGGCCGGCGCGCGGCGACAGTGTCCGCAGCCGGTCCTTGCGCGCCAGCCCCTGCAAGGTCGCCTCATAGCGGGCAAGCGGTACCCCGCTCATTGCGTCTCGAGGTCCATCGGCTCGATGCCGAGACGCCGGAACAGCAGACTATCCTTGTCCTCGCCGGGATTGTCCGCCGTCAGCAGCGTGTCGCCGACGAAGATCGAGTTGGCGCCGGCAAAGAAGCACAGCGCCTGCATCTCGTCGGTCATGGCGGTGCGGCCGGCTGAAAGCCGGACATGCGATTTCGGCATCATGATGCGTGCCAGCGCGATCACGCGCACGAATTCGATCGGTTCGATCGGACTTGTTTCGGCAAGGGGCGTGCCGGCGATCGGTATCAGCATGTTGATCGGAACGCTTTCCGGATGTTCCGGCAGATTGGCCAGCGTCACCAGCATGTCGACGCGATCCATAGGCTCTTCGCCCATACCGACAATGCCGCCGCAGCAGACCTTGATGCCGCTGTCGCGGACATTGGCCAGCGTGTCCAGCCGATCGGCAAACGTGCGTGTCGAGATAACCTCGTTGTAGTAGCGCTCCGAAGTGTCGATGTTGTGGTTGTAATAGTCGAGGCCGGCCATTTTCAGTTGCTGCGCCTGGTCCAGATCAAGCATGCCCAGCGTCATGCAGGTCTCCATGCCCAGCGCCTTGACGCCTTCGACCATCGCCACGACCGCATCCATGTCGCGCGCCTTGGGATTTCGCCATGCCGCGCCCATGCAATAGCGGGTGGCACCGGCGTCACGCGCCTTGGTCGCCTCGGCGATGACGCGCCGGACCTCCATCAGTTTCGACGCTTTCAACCCGCTTTCGTGATGCGCCGACTGGCTGCAATAGCCGCAATCCTCCGGGCAGCCGCCGGTCTTGATGCTGAGGAGCCGGCTAAGCTGGACCTTGTTGGGATCGAAATTCTGGCGGTGCACGGTTTGCGCCAGGAAGAGCAGATTGTTGAAGGGCGCGTCATGAAGTGCCCGAGCCTTCTCTAGCGTCCACGTCGTGGCGTCTGGGGCTTGAGCCTGTGGCATTGTCTTCGTCGGATTGGTGGCGTGCATGTCCATCCTGTTTCCTAGTCTACGCTTGCGCTATCTTCGTCTTACGAGTCCTGGGGTTCGAATGCCCGATTGACCCATATGTTTGCTCGTGGGTCGTCAGGGCGCCCGACAGTCAAGGCCGATATCGAGGATCGGCGCGCTGTGAGTCAACCAGCCGATAGAAATCAGGTCGACACCGGTGGCCGCGATGGCCGGCGCTGACGCGGCGGTGATCCTGCCGGACGCCTCGGTGATCGCCCGGCCGGCGACCATCAGCACTGCCTCTCGCAATTGGTCAACCGACATGTTGTCAAGCAGAACGGCGTCGGGGGCGAGCGTCAAGGCCTCTTCCAACTGGGTCAGCGTATCGACCTCGACTTCGATCTTGACGAGATGACCTGCACTTGCTCGCGCGCGCTTGATGGCCGCACGGATCCCGCCGGCGATGGCGATGTGGTTGTCCTTGATCAGGAGCGCATCGTCGAGGCCAAAGCGGTGATTGGCGCCGCCACCGGCGCGCACGGCATATTTTTCGACGGCTCGTAAACCGGGCGTCGTCTTGCGCGTGCAGACGATCTTCGCGCTGTGCCCGCGGACCGCCGCGACGACGGATGCCGTCGCCGTGGCGATGCCGCTCAAGTGACAGAGAAAATTCAGCGCCGTCCGTTCCGCTGTGAGTATGGCCCGGGCCGGACCGCTCACCGATGCGATGACCTGGCCTTCCACGACACCACGGCCGTCTGGCCGCTCCACCGAGATTTCAACATCGGGGCTGATCAGGCGGAAGGCGAGCATGGCTAGATCGAGCCCCGCGACAATCCCGTGCTGACGCCCCACAAGCACGGTCCTTGTATAGTGGTAGGGTGTCACAATGGCGTCCGTGGATACGTCACCGGCCCTGCCGAGGTCTTCGAGCAGAGCAGTCCGTACCAGAGGCTCGAGCATGACTGGGGGCAGCGGCGAGAGGTTCATTGCTCGGTCTCTTCAAGCGTAGACGAAGATGCGAGTTCCTCAGCTGTCGCTAAGGCTTCATCGAGCGTGAGCCTGGAGCGGCGGGCGGCAACCGCACAATCTGGACAGTCGGTCCGGTAGTGAGCGCCGCGGCTTTCTTCTCGCAGCAAGGCGGCAACCGCGATCATCAGTCCCGCTATCGCAGGATCGGACGCTGCATCGTGGCGTTTGGCCAGCGGAAGCAATGTGCTCACGGCCTCGCGCAAGACCTCGCCATCTCGTTTCACGCCAAGGCTGCGTGACAGGAGAGGGCGCAACGAGAGTGGATCGGGAGCCGGAATTTCCCGTGCCGTCGAGCGTGTTCTGATGCCGATCGGAGATCCCGCCACGCTTTCGGCGACCCAGCGC
The DNA here is from genome assembly GCF_042431665.1 of Mesorhizobium kowhaii. Taxonomy (NCBI): domain Bacteria; kingdom Pseudomonadati; phylum Pseudomonadota; class Alphaproteobacteria; order Hyphomicrobiales; family Phyllobacteriaceae; genus Mesorhizobium; species Mesorhizobium kowhaii. The sequence goes on along the minus strand of NZ_JBHLYT010000061.1, from coordinate 18,751 downwards.
GCGCATACGATCGCCTCGGTCAGCGAGTTGCTGGCAAGCCGATTGGCGCCATGCAGTCCAGTGGAGGCGACTTCGCCGCACGCCCATAGTCCGGCAACCGAGGTACGTCCATCCCGATCCACCGCGACGCCGCCCATGTGATAGTGCTGGGCCGGCCGTATGGGGATGAGGTCGCGCACGGGATCGATGCCCGCGCCCCGGCAGGCTGATGCGATTGTCGGAAATTGCCGCGCAAATGTCGGGCCGGGCTTTTCTCGTCCATCGAGAAAGACGCGGTGGCCGTTCGAAAGATGCGTCCAGATGGCGCGCGCCACCACATCGCGCGGCGCGAGTTCCGCGCCCGGCAAGCTGTCGAGGAAGCGTCGGCCCGTCTCGTCGATGATCATCGCGCCTTCACCGCGAACCGCTTCACTGATCAGCGTCATCGGGCGCGCCGGCCCATCAAGCGCGGTCGGGTGGAACTGGATGAATTCCAGGTCGGCAACCACAGCACCGGCGCGCGCCGCAAGCGCCAGGCCCTGTCCGCAACTGCCCAAAGGGTTGGTGCTGTCGAGGAACAGTCCGCCAATCCCACCCGTGGCGAGGACGACCCGTCCCGTACCGAAGAACACAGGACTCATCGAACAGCTTGCCCAGACACCTCGGACCGTATTGTCCTCCACCGCCAGCCGCCGCGCCTCTACACCCTCGACGACCACGATCGATGAAGTAGAACGCACAGCTTCGACCAGCACACGCATGATTTCCTGTCCGCTGCCATCGCCGCCGGCATGAACGATGCGCCGGCGGCCGTGCGCGGCCTCCAATCCCAGGCGCAGGGCTCCTTCAGGCGTCCGATCGAAGCGAACCCCAAGGGTCGCCAGGGTCTCGATCGCGTTAGGAGCCGCATGAAGGATGCGGGTTGCGATTTCTGCGTCGCACAGGCCATCGCCGGCGGCGAGCGTGTCGGCGACATGCAGCGCAGGATCGTCGTCCACGCCAAGGCTGGCAGCCAGCCCGCCCTGTGCCCATGCGCTTGATGCCTCAGATCCAAGCGGCGTCCTGGACAGAATAAGCACCGGTTCTGGCGCCAGATGAAGCGCAGTCAAAAGCCCGGCAATACCGCCGCCTATGATAATCGGGCGGCCAAGGAAACTGCGGACCTCCTCGCTCATATGGCGAGCATCCGCTCTACCGCTAGCCGTGCTCGTGCTGCAATGTCGGGTTCAATCATCACCTCATGCCGGTTCTGCTCGAGCGCAGAGCGGATGTTGGCGAGCGTGATGCGCTTCATGTGCGGGCATAGATTGCAGGGCCGGATGAATTCGATCTCGGGATGCTGGAGCGCGACATTGTCGCTCATCGAGCATTCCGTCATCAGCACGACGCGTGGCGGCTTTTGCCTTTCGACATAGTCGGACATGGCGGCTGTCGAGCCAGAAAAATCGGCTTCGGCTACAACGTCGGGCGGGCATTCGGGATGCGCGAGCACCATCACGCCGGGATGGCTTTCGCGCAACTGACGGATGTCGGCTGGCGTGAAGCGCTCGTGCACTTCGCAATGACCCTTCCAGGCGGTGATCTGCACCTCGGTCTGAGCCGCGATGTTCTGGGCCAGATATTCGTCCGGCAGCATGATCACCTTGGGAACCCCGAGGGACTCGACGACGGCCTTTGCGTTGCCGGACGTGCAGCAGATATCGGACTCTGCTTTCACGTCAGCCGAGGTGTTGACATAGGTGACAACCGGCACACCCGGATAGCGCTGCCGCAGCAGGCGAATGTCCTTGGCGGTGATCGAGTCGGCCAGTGAACAGCCTGCTCGCAAATCGGGAATGAGTACCGTCTTTTGCGGATTGAGCAGCTTCGCCGTTTCAGCCATGAAATGCACGCCGGCAAGCACGATGACGTCGGCTTCGGTCGACATTGCCTTACGGGCAAGCGCCAGACTGTCGCCGACGATGTCGGCCACGCAGTGGAAGATCTCCGGCGTCTGATAATTATGCGCCAGGATGACGGCGTTGCGCTCCCGCTTCAGCGCCAGAATTGCCTCGATGTCGTCCGAAAAGCTCGGCCATTCGATCGGAGGAATAACGCGCCGAACGCGGTCGTACAGGGATGCGGCCGAAGGCAGGATGGTGCTCATCGAGCCTCCAATTATAGTCTACATGATTATAAGACATTTATATTCGTTATGACTATAAGCAATGTCAAGCCCGCGCGAGCGGCAATTTTGTCCCAGCCCCAGGCCTCTCGTCGATAATGGCGTGGCGGAAGCGGTAGAGTTGCGCCGGCCGGCCGCCGGTTTCGGCGGTGGCCTCGCCGGTCTTCTCAACCAGATCCTGCTGCTCTATAAGCCGGCGAAAGTTCGGCTTGTTAATGAGCCTGCCTGAGAGCGCCTCCACGGTTCGCTGCAACTGCAGAAGTGTGAAGAGCGGCGGCATCAGTTCGAACACGACGGGTCGGTATTTGATCTTTGAGCGCAGCCGCGCAATAGCCGTTGCCAGGATGCGGCGGTGATCGGCGACCATGGATGTGCCCGGCACGGGAGTGGGCGCGGCTGAATCCCCGCTGCGGGTCGCTTCCTCCACCAGCGCTGCCTCGTAGAGAAGCTCATAGCGCTGCAATACGAGCTCTTCGTTCCATGCTCGGTCGTCGAAGCCGAAGGTGACCGCCGCACGCCGCCGACGATCGAGCCGCACGGCGGTATCGTCAGCGCTGTCCGCCCATTCCCTCAATCGCGGTCGCAGTTTTTCCAGCACAACCGCCGGCATGCCGGAGCGATGATCCTCCCACGGAAAATAGTCGTACCAACTTGCCCAGCAGCGTTTGGCCGAGGCAGCCGGATCTTCGTCTCGCGTCAGTGCGAGGTAGCTGATCGAGATTACACGCTCCTCAGCGCCGACCCGATCGCGATCGGCGAAGGTGTAAAGCTGTTCGATATAGCCCAGCGGCTGGCCGGTCTGTTGTTCCACCCATCCTCTGAGACCCGACTGCAGGGAGCGGTGATCCTGCTCGAACGGACCCGACGGCAATGCGCTTGCCTGCCCGATGGTGAGAACGTAAGGGTCGCTGCTTTTCACGGCGACGACCACGGCGATAAGGTCCGCTTTGACGGCATTGGCCCTGCCTGCAGCTCTGCCTTTCCCGGTTACCTTTGCCTGGTGCTCCATGATCCCTGAACTGGTTGGCAGAGCCCTGCCAAGAAGGCGGCTGAACCGATTTAAATTGGTTTTCTACGATAACTGTCCGCGCGTCAACATCGCGCACCGTCGCGATTTTGCTCTTCGCACGTGCACAAAAATATGCCAAACGCGACACTCGCGGTTGGTAACGCAAGGGAAGGAGTCCTCGTTGATTTCGGTTGCTAACACCAAGGCGATCACCTCGCCGGATATTCGTTCGCGAAAGGCTGGCACGCCGCTCGTCTGCCTTACCGCCTACACGACCCCGGTTGCCCGGCTAGTGGATTCCCATTGCGATGTCGTGCTGGTCGGCGACAGCGTCGGTATGGTTCTCCACGGGTTGCCGACCACGCTTGGGGTTACGCTCGACATGATGATCATGCATGGCCAAGCTGTGCGCCGCGGCCTTGAGCGGGCGCTGATGGTCGTGGATATGCCATTTGGCTCCTATGAGGAAAGCCGGGACCAGGCCTTTCGCAATGCCGCGCGCGTCATGGCCGAGACCGGTTGCTCAGCCGTCAAGCTCGAGGGCGGCGAGACAATGGCCGAGACAATCCGCTTCCTCGCCTGTCGCGGCATCCCGGTGATGGCCCATGTGGGCTGACCCCGCAGGCGGTCAACGCGTTCGGCGGATATCTTGTCCAGGGCAGGGGCGAGAATGGCGAGCGCATCCGGCGCGACGCCCACGCAGTGGCCGAGGCGGGAGCATTCGCATTCGTGCTCGAAAAGGTGCCCGAGGCGCTCGCCAGCCGGATCACAGCGGAAATCGCAATTCCAACGATTGGAATCGGCGCCTCGGCCGCCTGCGACGGGCAGATCTTGGTGGTCGACGACATGTTGAGCATGTTCACCGGTTTTCGCCCGAAATTCGTCAAGCGCTACGGCGAACTTGCTTCAGCGGCAGAAGCTGCCATTGCCAGATACGCGGCTGATGTTCGGGAAGGGCGCTTTGCGGCGGCCGAACATGTTTACGACCAGGCGAAGGACGGAGATGTGGCATGAACGTGCCGGTTGTCCATACCATTGCCGAACTTCGCTCCATCGCCACGGGATGGCGCCGTTCTGGCGCCACCATCGCAGTGGTGCCGACCATGGGGGCGTTGCACGAAGGGCATCTGAGCCTCGTGCGTGCGGCGCTTCACAGGGCCGATCGGGTTGTCGTGACGCTCTTCGTCAATCCGAAGCAGTTCAACAGTGCTGCCGACCTTGCCGCCTATCCCCGGACGGAAAAGGAAGATGCTGCAAAGCTCGCGTCTCTGGGCGCGCATCTGCTCTATGTGCCGGGCGTAGCGGAGATGTATCCGGCAGGCTTTTACCACGACCGTTTCAGTCTCCCGCATCGGCGAAGGCCTGTGCGGCGCGTTCCGGCCAGGTCATTTCGATGGGGTGGCGACTGTCGTTGCCAAGCTCTTCCTGCAGACCGGCGCTGATGTCGCCATTTTCGGCGAAAAAGATTTCCAGCAGCTTCAGCTTGTCAGGCGGAAAGTCGAAGCCGGCTGCGGTGGATGCCATTGCCTCACGCAGATCGACGGCATCAACACTTTCGCACCGCCAGCGCCTGCGCGGCTGCGACTCCGTGGGCCGTTAACGCAAGTATCTGGATGACGCTCACCTCTCCATTGCCATCGGTTCCGTGCAACGTTTGCGGATCGTCCGCCTCACTAGTCGTGCCAAAGGACTAGAGCTTTCAGTTACAACGTGGTGAGCCACCCCATCTATGTCTGGTCTCCGACCTGCGTCGTAAACCCGACACTGTCGTCCTCGCTAGGCATGAAGCGCCGCTACCAATGGTTGTCGCGTGGACATTTATTGTCAGATGGGCTGTCGTTTCGGTTAGAGACCGGCAAATTCTCTGGGTCAGGCAGCGGGGAAGGGGACGCGGTTAGATAGAATATTGCATGGCACGTGGTTTGCGTGCCGCTGGGGTTTCCTTCCGCGGCCGTTTGCCTGATAGCTGGCTTATTCGAAACGCCAGGATCTGAATGCAGCTAATACGGCGCGAGGTTTTTGTGCATTGCACAAGAACTTGACGCGTGGTCAGCGTCCTTTCGGTGCGGGAATCGGGGTTTGGATAATAATGACGAAGCGGTGAGAGCCTCGCTTCGTTGAAAGTGCATGAGGATCCTGATGACCTGTACAAGCCCTGACAAATCCAGCCCTGCAAGCCTTGAGGCCGTCGCGCGAAACGGCAGCATGCTGCATCGCATTGCCGTGCGCATTCCGACTTATTTGTCGGATATTCGCGAGAACCCTGCATGGCTGCCGATGTTCGTACTCGCCCGCACCATGCCGGCGCGCAGAATGCACTGGCGTGGTGCAAAGCCTGTTCAAGAGTCACAGAAAGCCCTGGCCACGATGTTCATGGGTGTAAATCGACAGGACGTCGTCAACGCGCTGCGGTCGCAGGGGCTCTTTTCCGGGCTCGTCCTGCCGCCATTTATCCACCAGGAGATCGCCGCCTTCGCCCGGTGCACGCCTTGCTTTGGCAATTTCGATCGCCGTCTCGAATTCATGCCGATGGAGCATGCGGAAGCTGAGGCCCGGCTCGGCCGTCCGTTGCTCAGCGGCCACTATTTCGAGCGCATTCTCGGTTGTAAGGCCGCACTCGCCATACAGAGCGATCCGCTGCTCATGGATGTCGCTGCGCACTATCTCGGAGGCCAGGCGAAACTGATTACCACGCGCGTCTGGTGGAGCTTCCCCACCGAACAGGCCTCCGACGCCGACAAGAACCTCGCTTCGCTCGGCAAATACCACTTCGATGTCGATGACTGGCGGATGCTGAAGTTCTTCTTCTATCTGGTGCCAGTCGACGAAGGCACCGGCCCGCACGTCTATGTCCGCGGCAGCCATAACCGCCGGACCTTCAAGCACCAGCTGACGCTTCTCGTCGACCATCCGGCCCAAGAGGTTCTGGACGTCTACGGCCAGCAGAGCCCCATTACACTGACCGGCGAAGCCGGTCTCGGTTTCGTTGAGGATCCGTTCGGCTTCCATATGGGCACTGTGCCGGCGCGTAGGCCACGCTTGATGATGGAAGTCGGTTTCGGCGTGTCCCCGCCCTCGCGGCGACGCTTCCATGGCGAGCCGGTCATTCGCTGATTTCGAAAATTCCCGAAACAACCTTCCCAACTGAGATAAGGGCAATGGCGCCATCTCCGGATGATTGGCCCAAAGCGTTTTGTGCAGGTCGGTTTCGAGCTGTCGCCAGAGGGGCCGCCTGGCGACAGGCAAACGCCTCTCGATCGCGTGTGCGAATCGGTTGCCGTGCCGCGCTTTCGGCAACACGGCCCGATAGGCCTCCCGCAGCTGTCAGATCGACATGGCTCGAGTGCTTTACTTCGAGCGTGCGTTTGGTCAGCCTGGTCCGTTACGGAAGCAATCTTTCATCTCAGCGGAAAACTTCGCATCATAGGAATTGACAGCGGCGCAGCACGGCGCCGCGCATCCGAGGGCGCTACTGCGAGGAAATCGCGTTAGATCCTCGCTGCTCGCCTGGACGAACTCAATGGACACGGGATGAAGAGGTTTGCCGATTTGCTTGTAAAGCCGGTTAGGGGATTATGCTCCAGAACACCCTTCTCCTAGCCCTTGCTATTCATCCAGGCCGCAGCCGGGACGGATGTATCCGGCGAGATCCACAATGGCCCGCATAGAGTTCTGTTATTCGCCCCGACTGTCGATGCGTTCAAATTCCGATCTCCAACGAATTTGAAGCATCGATCGTTCCTATAGGGGCGGCCTCTTCCATGCTCTCACCACGTCCATACAAAGGGGGGTGGCGACCGATGATCTGTTGGCGTTCTATTGGGCAAACTTCGCAGCATTCCGGGTCGCTATATCGCCTATGACGGCATGAAGAAGCGTTCGAACCTCTTGTTCGGCGAGCCTGGGTGCAATTCCCGATTCTGACAGTTGAACGAGAATTGTCGTGACGGTGCTGCGCCAGAACGTATTCGCATCCTTCCCGTTTTTGGATTCCAAGACCCGGGCGATCCCTTCGACCAATTTCCGCCGACGATGCAGCGGGAACACGCTTATGTTTGAATCACACATCGATCACCTCACCCCTTCAGTTTGGCGAATAAGAATTGGCGCGTTGAAAAATTTGGTTAACAGCGCTTTCTTTTATGGGGGCCCTGCAATAAATTGACCAGGGCTTGGTTGGGTGTCCCCCCGATGGATGCGACCGCTTTCGCGAGTTCGACTTCCGTCCAGGAAGTCCATCAGTGATGATGAGCAGCAGGGAATAGGACAAGAAGCGCTATCGGCGAGCAGGCTCTTGGACTTGATCAGAACCCAAGTGAACCGCCATATTCCATCCTGGCTGCCGCGGTAAGCTGGGCCAGTCGGTGGACGAGGCCGATCCGGCCGAAATCGAGCCGTTCAATTTAATTTGTTGGGAGCGCCAGGTCGGGAGGAAATCTCCCAATTGTATCACGCGTCCCTGTTTTGTTGGAGAAGTCTATGAAGGTGCCGCTCATTGCCGAAAACGTCGACAATGAGCTGCGCGATGATCTCGAACTCACGATCAATTTCGGCGGCGGTTTGCCGACCTTCAGACTTCAATAGATGGATCTCTTGGCCGCATTGAGGGCAAATTTTCACCAATAGAGTCGATGCTCTCGAACGCAAGCTGTAGGCGCTGAAAAGTCTCAATCGCCTCCTCAGATAAGGTGGCGGCCTTTGCCCTGCCAGTAGTCGCAGAGATGGCGCGAGGTCGGCCGTTTGATCAAAAAACGATCCGCGCCTTCTTGCAGGTTCAGCTCCGCCCGATGGCGCACAGCGACACGTCGGCGCATGCAACTCGTCGCCTCATTCACAAAATGGAATCCCTGGAGTACTGGGGACCCACATAAAACTCCGGTCGCAGCCTACCCGGTCAAAACAAGGAACCCAACGATGAAGACTCTCGTCATCTGCTCCGGCGGATTGGATTCCGTTTCGCTTGCTCACAAGGTGGCAGCGGAGCACCAACTCGCCAGCCTGCTATCTTTCGATTATGGCCAACGGCACAGGAAGGAATTGGGCTTCGCCGCCCTTTGCGCGGAGCGACTAAACGTGCTGCATCGGATCATCGATATCCGCGAAATCGGCCGCGGCCTTTCCGGCTCCGCCCTGACCGATAGTGTGGACGTGCCGGACGGGCACTACGCCGAAGACAGGATGAAGGTCACGGTGGTGCCGAACCGGAACGCCATCATGTTAGCTACCGCCTTTGGATTCGCGGCCGCGCAGGGGGCCGAAGCGGTGGCGACGGCCGTGCATGGTGGGGATCATTTCATCTATCCAGATTGCCGTCCGGCCTTCATTGATGCCTTCCAGATGATGCAAGACCGCGCCCTCGACGGCTACGCGAACATTCGCCTTCATGCGCCTTACGTGAATCTCACCAAGGCGGACATCGTTGAGGATGGAGCACGATACGGCACGCAATTTGCGGAGACCTGGTCTTGCTACAAGGGCGGTGAGCGACACTGCGGGCGGTGCGGGACCTGCGTCGAGCGACGCGAAGCGTTCCATCTCGCGCAGCACCCTGACCCTACCAACTACGAGGATGCCGACTTCTGGCTCGAGGCGCTGCATAGGAGGAACGTGTAATGTTCCGCATCACCAAGGAATTCCACTTCTCAGCCTCGCATCAGCTGACCTCCTTGCCTCCCGACCACCAGTGCGCGCGCCTGCACGGACATAATTACATCGTCGAAGTAGAGCTTTCGGCGAAGGAACTGAACGAGCACGGGTTCGTACGCGACTATCACGATTTGGCACCGCTCAAACGCTATATCGACCAGAGTTTCGACCACCGACATCTCAACGATGTGCTGGGACATGAGCAAGTCACGGCGGAATACCTGGCAAGACATTTTTATGAATGGTGCAAGGCACGCCTGCCGGAAACTTCGGCCGTGCGGGTGAGCGAAACACCGAAAATATGGGCGGAATGGCGGCCATGACGCATCCCGCAATCCGCGTCAGTGAGATTTTCGGGCCGACGATCCAGGGCGAAGGCGTGCTCATCGGTTTGCCTACGGTCTTCGTCAGAACCGGCGGGTGTGACTATCGCTGTTCCTGGTGCGACAGCCTGCATGCGGTGGACAATCAATACCGCCATGAATGGGAAATGATGTCCGTTGACGCAGTCTGGCAAAGCGTGGTTGGGCTTTCCGGTGGCCGCCCGGTTATGGTGTCGCTGTCGGGCGGCAATCCGGCCATCCAGCCGCTCGGTGCGCTTATCGAACGGGGCCACCGGGAAGGATACCGTTTTGCGCTGGAAACCCAAGGTTCGGTGGTCAGGGACTGGTTTGCCGAGCTTGACGTACTGGTTCTGAGCCCAAAGCCGCCGTCAAGCGAAATGACGACCGATTGGGCCGCTATCGAGGCATGCGTCCAGGCGGCAAACGAGAAGCCGCAAGTCGTGCTCAAGCTCGTTGTGTTCGACGAAAGCGACTACGCCTACGCGAAGGACGCCGCCGCGAGATTTCCACGATTGCCGATCTATCTGCAACCCGGCAATCACACGCCGCCGCGCCCCGGAAATGCAGACTCCGCTGTCGACCTTGACGGAATAACGAAACGCATGGAGTGGCTGGTTGAAAGCGTGACCCGCGACAGGTGGTTCGAAGCCCGCGTGCTGCCGCAGTTGCACGTTATGCTCTGGGGTAACAAGAGAGGCGTCTAGCCTGCCCGCCTTTCACTGGAACTGCGCCTGCGGGTCTTAGGTTCGCGTTGGCCCACATTTGACGGTGCTGTTGTTTCGGGTATCAGCGCCAAGGGCTGACCACGCCGCAACGATGACCTTTCCTCGATTCGGACTGCTGGCGATATCGACGAGTGTCGGCCCTGCTGGTCGGCAAGCGCGCACCCGATTCCCTCCTGCCCAGCCTGGGCTGATCATGCGAAGAAGCCTCCGCTTTGGAGGGAGGTGTCTGCATGGAGACCGACGGCAAAATGGACGTCCATTTGGACCCTGTTCAGCCGCGGCCGAGCGAAGGCGTCTAGCAGTGGAAGCCCACCACAGGGGCGCTCAAGGCTTGCGGCTACGCCTCGGACGTATGGAGGCTGACGCGGCAGCGGTGCCCATTTGCGTTGAGGCTCCTTAAGGATTGCGGCTTGAGGGTTGTGTGCGTCAAGTTCTGCAAAAATGGGGCGGCCATGGCAATGTTCAACGGCACCAAACGCCACCATGCTCATGACGGCAAGCATGAACGCAGCGCCGCCGTCGAAAACATTCTGCTATCGAACCTGGAAAGACTGCATGTTGGTTGGCGCCCGATGGCGTGAGCGCCGCAATTGTCTCGCCATCCGCAATTGACAGAACTCGAGACGGCCCTGCGCCCCACCAAAAGGTTGACGCAACACAATTATTTGAACCGTGCGATTATTTGAACGCGTGCGATCTGTCGACGCCTCCTGCAGCTGGCGCGCTTCTTGCGGGCTTTCATCGCACGGCCCCAGGAAGTGCCCTGTCGACGATGCCGAGTTTGAAATTGCTCGACGAAAACCAAAGAAGGAGGTGGCATGAGACAGGTCGCGCCCGCCGGAGGAAGGACCAATTGCCGAGCTGATGATGGTCACAGGACCGTCACATCTTCTGTCTTCCAGCGGCATTATTTTGATTGGAAGAACCCAATAAGGAAAGACAAAACCCACCATGTCATTATCACCTGTCAGGGTGGGCGAGATCGCAGTGTGCCGCTGTTCGGGTGCGGCGCAACTTTTCAATGGCAAGGCGGCCAGACAGGAACACGGGCAAGACGCCAGCGACAGTCAATGAGCAATAAGGGCTTTTTATATGCAAGGTTTCGAACGCGGCTCGATTGCCGCGGGGCGGCTCATCGTGCCTATTTCCACCGTTGTCCTGCTGGCGGGATGTATCGTCGGCCCGGATTATCGGACGCCAATTTTGCCCACGCCGGCACACTGGAGCGGCCAAAACCCAACAATGACCGCCTTACCGGCTCAATTGTCGAAATGGTGGCAGCGGCTGCGCGACCCCGAGCTGAACGCGCTTGTCGAGGAAGCGGTTGCCGGCAATCTCGAGGTCGCCTCCGCCAGAGCCAAGATACGCGAGGCTCACGCGAGTTATCGCCAGAGCGCAGCGACCTTGTTCCCGTCCGCCGACGGCTCCCTATCGGCCAACCGCGGCACGACTGCCGCGATCACGTCGGGATCTGGCGGCGATTCCTCTGGCGCGTTCCGGTCCGGTTTCGACGCCACATGGGAGCTGGATCTGTTCGGCGCCAACCACCGGAGCGTCGAGGCGGCCCGCTATGGACTGGACGCCGCCGAGGAAGAACTACGCTCCAGGCTGCTGACCCTGATCGGCGATGTCGCCGCCAACTACGCTCAGGCGCGCGGCTATCAGGCGCGCATTCAACTCGCGCGCCGCTCAGTCGCCTCCCAAGAGCAGACCGTCGCCATCACCCGCACAAGGGCCAAGGCCGGCCTGGTGACAGCGGCCGACGTGGCAAAAGCCAAGGCACAGGCAAGCAGCACGGAGGCCGAGGTGCCGACGCTGGAGGCTAGCTATGCGGAGACGGTGGACCGTCTTGCCGTGGTCACCGGACGGTCGCCGGACGCGCTGAACGACAGGCTGAAGCGCGGCGCGCCCATCCCGGCACCACACCTACCGGTGCCGACCGGCATTCCCGCCGACATCCTGCTCGCCCGCCCCGACATACGCATGGCGGAGCGGCAATATGCTCAGTACACCGCCAGGATCGGCCAGGCCGAGGCAGCGCGCTATCCAAGCGTCAACCTGACTGGAAATATCGACACGTCGGCCCTCGAGCTTGGCGACCTCGGCAAGAACTCCACCATCGGCTTCTCTTTTGGGCCGAAGCTCAGCGTGCCGCTGTTCAACGCCGGAAAGCTGCAGGCCGCCGTCGACGTCGCCAAGGCCGAGCGCGACCAACATTTCATCGCCTACAAGGCATCCGTGCTGACGGCGCTCCAAGATGTGGAAAACGCCAGCGTCTCGCTGACACAGGAGCGCATCAGGAACGGAAAGCTTGCCTCGTCGGCGAAATCGGCCCGCGATGCCGCACGCCAGGTGCGGATACTCTACCAATCCGGTGCGGCGAGCCTGCTCGACGTGCTGGACGCGGAGCGCTCGCTCGATACGGCCGAGGACACTCTCCTGCAAAGTCGCGTCTCGATCGCCATCGACTACATCGCGCTCAACAAGGCGCTCGGCGGCAGCTGGGACGGGGCCATCGACAGCGCCAAGCCGGAGGGCGTCGACGCCAAAACCAGGCCACAGCCGGCGTCGAAGGCAACCCAATGACAAACGCGCAAGCCGAACTTCACATGTTCCGTTTCGCAGGGTCTCAAGGCAATGAGATCTTCCCACATCGTCGACCTTGCATCGGATTCGGTCCGGCGCTTCTACGAAAAGCGCATCGACGCGCCGGCCGTCCTGGATCCTGCGATCGACCTTCCAACGCGGTCGCAGTCACCGCCGCCCCGGCAATTATCCGCGACGACGCGGTTTCGGTGCAGCTCAGCAGGTGGCGCGCTTCCACCACATCATGCCGCAAAAGGGAACGTTTCCATGTCCGCCAGCTGCTGTTCACGTCCGGTTGTGCACTATGATGAAGACGGGATCGCAGCGGCGTTCGACCGTTACCCGGAGCAGACCGTGCCGCCGGTTGACTTGTTCGGCAAGGCGGGACGTCAACAGCTGGCCAGCCTCCGCGTCTCTGACATGGATCGCCTCAAGATCGACAGGGACTGGCGTTCATCGGCGACAGCCGCAGGTCGTAACCGCGCCAACTGTGCTCACTTCACTCCGTTCGTGACTGTGCAACGACTTAGTGCCTCGGCTTTTTCGAAATGTGCTGCCGCGGGTTGGATGAATTTCGATGTCGTGTTCGGCGGGGCCGATTAACCTGGAACAACAAGGAGACGGCTTGTCATGGAGACAGGAATACTGGACGAATACGAACTGCGGCTTAATAAATTAAGACGCTTGATCGAGAACAAGGAGCTGGATGCTGCGCTGATAACCTCTACAGACAGCATCTTTTATCTGACCGGCTTCCGCTATCAGCCATTCGAGCGCCCGTTTTTCCTCGTCGTACGCCCCGAGGGCGATCTCGTCTTTGTGACACCGCGGCTGGAGGCCGAGAACGTCGCGGCGATCCCGCTGCTGCATCGCATCTTGGAATACACCGAGTACCCGGCGCCCAAAGGCGAAACATTTCTCGACGCGCTTGCCCAGGTGATCGGGGAGCATGATGTGATCGCAGTGGAGCCGTCCATGCCTGCCGAACTCATGCGAGCACTTGAGCACTTTTTCCCGATGGTGGAGCCACTGGTGGAGCGCTTGCGACTGGTCAAGTCGCCCTACGAGATCAGTCGGATCGAACGGGCCGCGCGCTTTTGTGACCTCGGCCTGCGGATGGTGATGGATGCAGCGCGTATCGGCACCTCCATCCAAGGCGGGTATGACCGCATCCCGGAGCTTCGCAATGCCATCGTCGAGGGCGAAGGAAAATTCGACCAGCACACCAGCTCGATCTGGCTCGGTGTCTGGGCTGCACCCTTCAGCGCCCAGCCGCATCGCTTTCCCGAACCGGCGGACATATTCGGCGAAGGTCCCAATGTCGGCTTGTCGTTTCTGCGGGTGAACGGCTATTCGGCGGAGACCGAGCGCACCTTCTTCCTGCACCGCACCTCGGGCGACCAAGCCGCGGTCTTCGCGACGATGCTCGCGGCCCGCAACATCGCATATGACATGCTTCGGCCCGGTGTCAGCGGCCACGAAGTCGATCACAAGGTCAAGTCGTTCCTGCGTTCTGAAGGATTCGGCGGAAATCTGCTGCACCGGACCGGTCACGGTATCGGCATGGCCGGACACGAAGGACCGTGGCTCGCCGAGGGGAGCGACGACATCCTGCAGGAGAACATGTTGATCAGTGTCGAACCGGGCATCTACTGGCACGGCCAAGGTGGCTACCGCCATTCCGATACAGTTCTGATCACTGCGGACGGCTATCGGAAGCTGACCGATTTCCCATCTGACCTGGATTCGATGACTCTTGTTTGAGCGGACCCGTTGTCAGTCAGCCGGAGGGCGACAAACGCCCCCTGATGGGTTCGCTGCAAGCACGACACTGGGCGCAGCGTGGTTATGTTCAACTTGTCAACGGGCAAGCCGCCAACCCCATCCACGGTATTGCTGATGCTCGCCTTGCCCAAACCGTCAAGGGATTGAATGGCGGCGAGGTTTGAGACTTGCAGCCATCGGGCGATGTGTCTGAGGTCAAGGCCGCACCCGGTCGATCGCAGGATCGCCTCGCTGTTCATTCCGAAGTCCGCACCGGCACCGACTGCGCATCCGACGTAGCCGTCCGGGCGGTGTGGCCAGTGCAACGATTGCGCGCCAGGTGCGCACTTGCGCTATGTCGTAACGCGGTGGTCGACCCCGCCGCCTGCTCAGCACCCGACCATAGGGTGGCTGCAGAGACAATCGGTGCCAACCGCGGCGTTCGATATTCGATCACCCGGTATGATCAGACCGCCGGGCTACGGGCCCCGGGGCATAGCCGTACCACGATATCGACCACGCCGATCGCAGCCCTTAAGGCAAAGACGTCGCGTCGACGGCCTTCCAGCCGCTCCGCGAAGCTCAATCCCGCAGTCGGCCTTTCGGTGCTGGGCAGGCGCCAGCGGCGAGTGCACAAATGTGCCCAGGATCGCTATGAGAGATCCCGCGCGTTTCGCGCGGCCGCTAGTCGGCACGAAACTTGCAACGTCGTTGGTGCGGCGTTCGACCGGAACGCCGTGATGGGAGAAGCCCCCCAAAGGGAGGAACCCACCTCGATCCGCGCAGGGAGACAACTATCTTGAAACCGGCCAATTCGCAGCCCACGTCCCGCGCCCCGCAAGCTTTGCTACGCCCGGCTTTACGCGCAGGTGCTTGCCGCCATCGCCCATGGCATCACCCATGTTTGCTTCTATCCGCCAGGTCTGCGAGAGCATGAAGCGGCTGGACGATGCCTTCATCAAGTTCGTCAAGATGGTCATCGCGCCTGTCATCTTTCTGACAATTCGACCGGCATCGCCGCTATGAACGATCTCCAGAAGGGAACGATCTCCAGAAGGTCGGCCGGCGTGGCGAACGGCACTTGCGTCTGGCCAGCTCGCGCGAACGCTTCCCAGATATTGGGGTCGGCTCGTTGGCACGAAGCCGTCATGGACGCACCGCCAGATGGCACCGGCTCGATGGCTACGGGTTCCAGTAGCTCCCCGTGCTGCGCGACCCCCTCGGCCGCCGATCCAAAGCGATGACCGCTTTGCGCCAAAAGGCCAGCCGTTGCTGCCCGACCGTTCACCGCTGATTGGAGCCCGCCTCATGTTTAAGCAAAGTACCACCCTCGTCGCCGCGATCGCTATTCTGGTCGCGCTGCTTCTTTCGGCGCTGGCGGCGCTAAAGCAATATCCAGATGACCTGAGCCTGCTGGGAGACCATCGCCAGCTCGCAGCGGAGCTGCGCATCCTCATTCTCAAGCGGCGCGACGCACTCCTCAACGACCTCGCTTCGCCAATCGCCGGCAATCCCGAAGCCGATGTCGCTCTGGTCTCTTTCTTCGACTACAACTGTCTGCCTTGCCGGGCGGCAGGCCTCAATATCCAGCAAGCCATCAGGGACGATGCCAATGTGAAGCTTGTGTTCAAGGAGTTCCCGGTCCTGGGATCGAATTCCGAATTCGCCGCGGGGGCGGCGCTCGCCTCCCGCCAACAGCGAAAGTATGAGGCGTTCCACCTCGCCCTTATGAATTTTCCCGGCGTGGTCAACAAAAGAACCACCTTGACCATCGCAGGCCGTGTGGGCCTAGACGTTGAGCAGCTCAAGCGGGACATGGAGGATCCGGCGATCGCAGACGCCATCGCGCGCAATCGCGCGCTCGCCAGCGGTCTGCATATCACCGGCACGCCGGCGTTGGTGGTCGGCGACGAAGTGATCCCCGGGGTGGTCGACCTTGTCAGACTGCAACGCGCCATTGCAGATACGCGCGCGACGGCCAAGGCTCAGCCTACCACATCCGCAGACTTGGCATTTTGACCAAATGGCTGGGGCGGGCATTGGAAAAGCAGCTCAATCGAGCCGCGCTTGCGGCTCTCCCCAGGCAGCATCTCGCCGGGACGGCCGACGCGATGGCGGCATGCTGATGGCTGGCTCCCACGAGACATTTGACATCGTTGTCATCGGAGCCGGGCCGGTCGGACTTTCCTTCGCCGCATCGCTTGCCCGGAGCCAACTCAAGGTGGCCGTCGTCGAACAGCAGCCCCTGGAAAGGCTGGCCAATCCGGCTTTCGACGGTCGCGAGATCGCGCTGACCAACGCTTCGATTGCAATCCTTCGCGAGCTCGGCGCCTGGGATGCCATCCCCGCTTCGGACAAATCACCCCTTCAAGGCGCGCGCGTGCTCAATGGTTCGAGCCCCTTCACGCTGCGCTTCGATTCGCCCATCCGATCTCGCGAGCCGCTCGGGATTCTGGTGCCAAATTGTCGGATCCGCGACGCCCTGTTCAAGATCATTCGCTTGCAGGATCATGCCCAGCTGCTGTGCGGCCACGCGGTCGTCCATGCAACAAACAGCCACGAAGGTGCGGTCATAACGCTCTCTGACGGCAGGCAATTGGCCGCTCGGCTTCTCGTTGCCGCGGATTCGCGTTTGTCCGCCACGCGCGACCTGCTCGGCATCGGCGCCGATATCAACCAGCTCGGCAAATCGATGCTGATTTGCCGGGTGAGGCACGAGCGCCTCCATCACCAGATCGCAGTCGAATGGTTCGATCACCATCAGACGATAGCGATGTTGCCGCTCACCCAAGGCGTGTCGTCGCTGCTTCTCACCTTGCCCTCAAACCAGGCCGACAAACTGATTGCTTTCGACGACGATTTGTTCCTGAAGGAATTGACGGACCGGTGTCGAGGGCGCCTCGGAAAAATGAGCCTGGCAAGCACCCGCCACAGCTATGCGCTGGTCACGACGTGGGCGCACAAGTTCTGCGCTCCAAGCGCCGCACTTGTTGGCGATGCCGCAATCGGCATGCACCCGGTGACCGCGCATGGCTTCAACATCGGCATCAGCGGGCAGAAGCAACTCTCAAATGGAATCCTGACGGCATGTCGCGACCGTCGCGACATTGGTGATCCCGATTTGCTTCACAAATACGAAAGCTGCCTGCGCCTATCGGCGGCACCGCTCTATCATGCCACGAATATCCTTATCGGACTATACTCAGGCGAGCACCCAGCGGCACGGGTTGCAAGACATGTCGGGCTTCGCTTTGCCCAATATCTCCCCTTCGTCCGCCATGGCATTTCCGCCATGCTCACGCGGTAAGATCACACCGAAATTCGTAAAGCGTTCGCAACTGCCGGTGATGGCTGCCAGTGAGCGCTCATTTTCGAGCAGACCCTTGGTACCCCGGTTCGCGGTTACGAGGGTCGTTTCGCTGGCCAAACCACGACCAAGAAAGGATGAAGGCTCGACAGTCCCGTTCTGCCGGATAAACGGCGGAAATCTCTGAGTGTCTGAATCGGAATGACCGCCGTGTTTTCAGGCCCTTGCGAGCCGTCGGGTAAGCATGCGGATGTTTGCGATGAGGACCCAGGCCTGTGCGGATTCGATGGATCGCTCGAAGTCCTTGGCCAGCCTACGGCACCTACCCAGCCATGCGAAGGTCCGCTCAACGACCCATCGGCGTGGCAGAATCTCGAAGCCTTTGGCGCTGTCCGATCGCTTGATGATCTCCATCGTGAACTTGCCGATCTTTTGCAGGACACCCCGCAGTTTCGGCCCTGCATAGCCGCCGTCGGCGAAGACATGGCGCAGCCACGGCCAGCGCTTGAGTATGGATTTCAGGACGGCCGGCGCGCCGTCGCGGTCTTGAATGTCGGCGGCGTGAACGACGACGCCGACCAGCAGGCCCAGCGTGTCGACGACGATGTGCCGCTTGCGGCCCATGATCTTCTTGCCGGCGTCGAAGCCTCGTATTCCGCCGCTTTCGGTGGTCTTGACCGACTGACTGTCGATGACGCCGGCGGACGGGCTCGCTTCCCGGCCTTCCCGTTCGCGCGCCGCCATGACGAGTTCATTGTTGATGGCGCGCAGCAATCCTTCGTCCCGCCAGCGCCAGAAGTATTTCTGCACCGTCGAGAACGGTGGGAAGTCCTTCGGCAGAAGCCGCCATGCTCCGCCCGACGACGCCATGTAAAGCAGCGCGTTCACAACCTCGCGCAGGTCCGTCTTGCGGGGCCGGCCGATCCGGTTCGGCGCCGGCATCAGCGGCTCGATCAGCGCCCACTCCGCGTCCGTCAGGTCGCTTGCGTAGCGCGGGCAGCGCCGTTCATAGTGAGGGCGAGTGGTTTCGGTCCAGGGCATCATGATCTCCGTCGAATCTCAGCAATCCGACAGAGTAACCGGGGCAGATTTCCGGGCGATCAGGCTGGAGCGGCTTGGCTGGCGAGATCGGGAAGCGGCAGAACGGCGGTTTGTGTGGGGATACCAAGGCGGTCGCCGAGGTAGGCGAAGAAGGAGACGCCGAGCTTGGTGCAGGTCTTCATCAGG
>NZ_JBHLYT010000060.1:0-33197 GCF_042431665.1 Mesorhizobium kowhaii | reverse complement strand
ATGTGGACTTGTTCCGCAATTCGCCGCGAGGCCGATCCCGACAGCGTCCGAAGTGATTTCGCCGCCGCCGCTACTATTGACACAACGAGCCTCATATGAGGGGGGCGAAGATGTAACAAAGGGCTTGCTGCCGACGAAATTGCAGCAAGGGCTCTCTGCCGATTGCATGGTCTCGCTCCCGTGACCCGCAATTGACCCGCGCACTCCGCGCCGCCCACGTTCAGATGTGGAACGGCGCGGAGTGTTCGTTCGAGGGGCCACCGTCACCGGCTTTTGATTTCCGCGGGGCGGTATAGTTTGGCAAAAGAGACGACAGGAGGAACTGGTCATGAACCGTCGCGACTTTCTTTTGAGCGGTGCCGCCGCCATCGGCATCGTCGGGGCTGCCGCAACAATGCTTCGCATGGGCAATCCGCAGCCCGCACAGGCTGCCGAAACCTTCGAGGTCACCAAGACCGACGCCGAGTGGAAAGCCATCCTGTCGCCGGCCGCTTTTGATGTGCTGCGCAAGGAAGGCACGGAATATCCCGGCACCAGCCCGCTGCTCAACGAACACCGCAAGGGCATCTTTGCCTGTGCCGGCTGCGATCTGCCGGTCTATTCTTCCGAGACGAAATTCGATTCCGGCACCGGCTGGCCGAGCTTCTGGCAGGAGATACCCAAGGGCATCGGCACGACTGTGGACAGGTCGCTCGGCATGACCCGCACCGAGGCACATTGCCGCCGTTGCGGCGGCCATCTCGGCCACGTCTTCGATGACGGCCCGGCGCCGACCGGCCTGCGGCACTGCATCAACGGCGTGGCGCTGACCTTTAAGCCCGCCACGGCCTAGAATAGTTCATCGGTTCGCGGACACGCAGAACCGCTCTATTGCTGGCCTAGTTACTCGAAGATGAGTCGAACGGTCAAAGCGATTGTTACGACAAGTGGCAACACAGCGCCTAGCGCCATCATGGCAAGGATGTAGTAGAACCGGACGGGCTGGGTATCTCGGGAAACGTTGCCGGTGCGTTGGCTGACAACACCGGCCGCAGACCATCGGCGCAAGTTCGCCAAACAAATGCGAACCCACAATGGACAGCCGATCACACACGCCACCAGCAGGACGGCAAGAACCCAAGTCTCCATTAAAATAAGGTATCGCGAGATGTTTTAATCATTCGTGCAGCCGGCCCCATTGCAGCCGGTTCGTAACGGCGGTTTAGGTCCAATCGGGATACGAAAAAACTCCGGGCTTGCGGCCCGGAGTTTTTTTGCGCGGTCAGAGCTTTCGGGCGTGGACTGGAGGAGCTTCCCGAAACTGCTGTCCACGTTTGGGTATCAGTGGCCGCCACCACCACCGCCACCGACCGCTGCCGGCTTGCGGATCAGCACGGTGAACAGCCCGAGCGTCGCAAACAGCACCGTCAGCAGAAAGAACACGTCCATGAAGGACAGCAGCGCGGCCTGCTGCTGCACCATGCCCGACAGCTTGGAGATCGCAGCGCTGGTCGCGTCGAGGCCGGCGGTCTGCTCGAAATTGAGCGTCATGTTCTGCAGCTTTTGCTGCGCGGCGGCACTGCCCCACTGCACGTGCTCGGAGAGCCTTGCGTAGTGGAACGCGTTGCGGTCGATCAGCACGGTGTTGATGACGGCCAGGCCGACGGCGCCACCGAGGTTGCGGGTGAGATTGAACAGACCGGACGCATTCTTCAACCGGTCGGGCGGCAAGGTGCCGAGCGCCAGGTTGTTGATCGGTACCATGCACAGCATCATCGAACAGCCGCGCAGGATCTGCGGGATGAGCAGCTCATAAAAATCCCAGTCGGCGGTCAGATGCGTCATCCACCAGGTTCCGGTGGCGAAGCCAAAGAAGCCGATCATCATCATCAGGCGCGGGTCCATCTTGCTCGACAGGATGCCCGAGATCGGGGCGGTGACGAACATGGCCAGGCCGCTGACGAACAGCGCCTCGCCGATCATCATCGAATCGTAGCCGCGGATGCGCCCGAGGAACACCGGATAGAGATAGGTCAGGCCGTAGAGGCCGATGCCGATGACGAAGGAGAACAGCGAGCCGAAGGCAAAGTTGACGTTGCTGAACGCCTTCAGGTCGACGATCGGCTCCTCGGCGGTGAACACACGCCAGAAGAACAGCACGCCGCCCACGGTCATGACAACGGCGCAGATGAACACGCCCTGATCCTGCAGCCAGTCATTGTTGGGGCCTTCCTCGAGCACATACTCCATGCAGCCCAGGAACGCTGCCATGCCGGCGAGGCCCCACCAGTCGAACTTGCTGAACAGCTTGAGATTGGGCTTGTCGAAGTCGATCAGCGACCAGGCCGCCGTCGTCACCAGGATGCCGGGCACGACATTGATGAGGAACAGCCAATGCCAGGACATGGCATGGCTGATATAGCCGCCGACGGTCGGGCCGATGGTCGGCGCCAGCGTCGCCACCAGGCCGATCATCGGCGAGACCACGGCGCGGCGCGATGGCGGGAAAATGGTGAAGGCAGCGGCAAAGACGCTCGGGATCATGCCACCGCCGATGAAGCCCTGGACGGCACGGTAGACGATCATCTGGTCGATGTTGGTCGCGGTCGCGGCCAGCGCGCTGGCCGCGGTGAAGCCAGCCGCCGAGATCGTGAACAGCACGCGTGTCGACAGCATCCGGCTGAGGAAACCCGACAGCGGGATCATCACCACCTCGGCGATCAGATAGGCGGTCTGCACCCACGGAATCTCGTCGGAACTGGCACTCAGGCCGGCCTGGATCTCGGCCAGCGAAGCCGAGACGATCTGGATGTCCAGGATGGCCATGAACATGCCGAACACCATCGCCAGGAAGGCGATGACGCGCCGCGTCGAGATGGTGTCAGGCACAGCCGGCCTCGCCGGCGGCGCTCCTGCTGTCAGGGTTGCGGTAGCCATGGCATTGCTCCCCGGCGGCCGCTCAGTTCGAGGCCGAGGGCGCGGTACGGCTGTCGACGGCGACGACGACACTCAGGCCGGCGCGCAGCCTGCCGCTCTTCAGCACGTCGGCCGGCACATCGATGCGGACCGGGACGCGCTGCACGACCTTGGTGAAATTGCCGGTAGCGTTTTCGGGCGGCAGCAGCGAGAACACTGCACCCGAAGCCGGCGCCAGCGACGAGACGGTTCCCTCGAAATCCTGGCCGTCGGTCGCGTCGACCGCGATCTTGACCTTCTCGCCGGGAACCAGCCGGGCAAGCTGCGTCTCCTTGAAGTTGGCGACGATGTAGAGCTTGTCCATCGGCACGATGACGGCGAGCTTCTGGCCGGGGCTGACGAGATCGCCCTGCTCGACCGAGCGGTTGCCGACGACGCCGTCATAAGGCGCCTTGAGCACGGTGAAGGAAAGATCGCGCACGGCCTTGTCGTGGCCGAGCTGCAGCGATGCCAGCGTGCTTGCCGATTCGGCGCGCTGCGCCTGCAGCACACCGATATTGGCCTGTGCCGCGGCGATCTGCGCGTCGGCACCGACAAGGGCGGCATTGGCCTGCTGGACCGCAGTCTGGGCATCGTCCAGCTGTGCCTGCGTGCCGACATGCGTCTTGAGCAGTTGCGAGGCGCGCGCCGCGACCTTCGCCGCATTGTCGGCTGCGGCCTGGTCAGCGACTTTCTGTGCCTGCGCCTGCTGAAGCGAGGCGCGCGCCGCTTGCGTCTGGGCGTCGATACGGTCGAGCGTCTTGCTCAAGGTGGCGATCTGCGCCTCAGCCTGGGCGACGGCGATCTTGTAGTCGCCGTCATCGACGACGAGCAGCGGGTCGCCAGCCTTGACCTGCTGGTTCTCGCTCACCTTGACCTGATCGACATAGCCGGAAATCTTGGGTGAGATGAACGCCATGTCGGCCTGGACATAAGCGTCGTCCGTCGAAATCATGAAGCGGCCCGTGGTCCAGTAATTGTAACCGTACCAGGCGCCGGCGCTCAGCAAGGCGACGCCGATGATCGGCAGCAGCAAGGAGCGCACCGAGCGCTTCTTCTTGGCTGGTGCTTCCACCGGCGTGTTGACGGCAGGCTGGAAAGGCACTTCGGGTGCTTCCGTCGCCGGGGCGACCTTGGCATTGGGGAAAGGACGGACTTCGGCGGTGGTTGGCGCGTTCGAGGACATGACATCTCTCTAAAATAAAGCTATAATACTGAACCGTTCGGTTCGATCCGACCGTTGACATAGCGCGGAAACAGGACCATATCAAGGGCAATCGAACCGGTTGGTTCGAATTATTTTCGAGGTGTGACTTTTATGGCCGAAGCCTTACCCAAAGTTGACACGGACCTGTGCGATTTGCCGGAGAGCCTGCGTCGTGGGCGCCCGGCAGCGGGTCAGGATCCGGTCAAGCGCAGCCAGATCATCGAGGGCGCCCGTCGTGTGTTCATCGACAAGGGCTTCGAGGCCGCCTCCATGAATGACATCACACGCGAGGCCGGTGTCTCCAAAGGCACCATCTATGTCTACTTCGCCAACAAGGAAGAGCTGTTTGAAGCGCTGATCGAGGAAGAGCGCGGCACGATCTTCAAGAACATGTATGACGTGCTTGATAACGCCGACGACCTGCGCGAGACGCTGGTGAAGTTCGGCAAGGTTCTTGCCCTCAAGATCACCTCGGCCAAGGTTATCCAGGCGCAGCGCACGGTGATCGGCGCATCCGACCGGATTCCCGAGCTTGGCGCGCGTTTTTACGAACGCGGCCCCAAACGCGGTCATGACAAGGTCGCGGCCTTTCTCGATGCCGCCATCGAGCGCGGCTTGCTGCGGATCGAGGATGTCGATCTTGCCGCCTATCAGTTCACCGAACTGTGCCTGGCCGGTCTTTTCAGGCAGTGCATCTTCGCCTACCGCACCAAAGCCCCGAGCCAGGAAGAAATCGACCACATCGTCAGGTCCGGCGTCGGCATGTTCCTGAAGACCTACGGCACCGAAAGCCTTGCTGCGGAAGAAAGCCACCAGACGATTGCAATCGAGGCTAAGCCCTAGGTATTTGTTTTTACGCAATTCCCAAGGGAAAGCGCTATGCGCTTTTCCCGGGAAAACCGTTACACACTTTTCCTCGAATTGCTTGTCTGTTGAGCATGATCTTTTCCGAAAACCGGATTCCACTTTTCGGGATCATGCTCTAGCCACCATTGGCGGCCAACACGATCGCGGCCTGCAATTCCTCAAGGCCCTCGGCCTTTTCCGAAGACGTGGCCAGGACGAACGGAAATGCCGCCGGCCGCTTCTTGATCTTTGCCAGCGTCTCCTCGATCAGCCGCGGCACGCCGGCAGCCTTGATCTTGTCGGTCTTGGTCAGCACGATCTGGTAGGACACCGCCGCCTTGTCGAGCAGCGACAGCACTTCGTCGTCCTTGGCCTTGATGCCGTGGCGGGCGTCGATCAGCACATAGACCCGCTTCAGCGTGACGCGGCCCTTGAGATAGTCGAAGACCAGCTTGGTCCACTCGTCGACCTTCTCCTTAGGCGCGGTGGCGTAGCCATAGCCCGGCATGTCGACCAGCGCCAAGGGCGGCAGGTCGGCGCCCTCGCCGGAAAATCCATCCGGCACGAAATAGTTGAGCTCCTGCGTGCGCCCAGGCGTGTTGGAGGTGCGCGCCAGCCCCTTCTGATTGACCAGCGCGTTGATCAGCGACGACTTGCCGACATTCGAGCGGCCGGCAAAGGCGATTTCCGGCGGCCCTTCCGGCGGAAGGAACTTCATTGCCGGCACGCCGCGGATGAATATCCACCCACGCGTAAACAGTTCGGTGCCGATCACGGTGTTGTTCAGAGCGTTCAAGCTGCTGCCTCCAGAAGAGAAATATCGGCACCCCTGATAGCATCGAGGTTGCGGCTGATCTTGTCCACCGGCCAGTCCCACCACGCCACCGCCAGCAGCCGCCTGATCGTCCGGTTGTCGAAACGCAACTTCACCATTTTGGCCGCGTTGCCGGCGACAATCGCATAGGGCGGCACGTCGTGCGTCACCACCGATTTCGCGGCAATGATGGCGCCATCGCCGATCGTCACGCCGGGCAGGATCACCGCGTCCATGCCGATCCAGACATCGTTGCCGAGCACGGTGTCGCCGCGCACTTCCTTCGACCAGGTCGCCGGGTCAAAACCCTTTTCCCAGCCATGGCCGAAAATATTGAACGGATAGGTCGAAAAACCGGACATGGCGTGATTGGCGCCGTTCATGATGAAGCGCGCGCCCTCGGCGATGGCGCAGAACCTGCCGATGATGAGCTTGTCGCCAATGAACGGATAATGATGCAGCACGCATTTCTCGGCGAATTTGTCCGGCCCGTCCGGATCGTCATAATAGGTGAAATCGCCGATCTCGATGTTCGGCGCGCTCACCAGTCCCTTGAGGAAGCCGACGCGGGTGTGCATCGGGATCGGATGCTTGATGTCAGGGTTGGGTCCGTCCATGTCGAGGTCCGTCGATCAATTGGCCGCCAGGCACAGCGAAGTTCGCATGCGCCGGTTCAAAATAGCGTGATCCGCCCTATAGCACCAATCGGCTGACGAGCTAGCCTTGCGTGGCGGCGTTGCTCATTTGCTGCCGCGGCAGATCACGATCGGATCGGAGAGAGCGCTGTCGAAACCGCTGCCCTGGTAGACGGTGACGTTCGAAGCCCCGGGCGGCAGCATGAAGGTGCCTTCGGCGATTTTCTGATCGCCGGCCGGCGTGTGCAGAGCCCAGCTATACGTGCAAAACTGAGGCGGCGCCTGGGGTTCGACGTGGCTGCAGTTCAATTGCGCCCCACCCAGCATGGCGGCGCCGCCGCAGCTGACCGCCTCCTTTGCGAGCGCAATGCCAGGCCATCCTGCGAGGGCCGCCACGGTCGCGATCTTGAGCCAATTCATCGTCATATCCTCGTCCGGCAACTGCCTGTCGCGGGACCTTTCTGTTGCGCCGCAGCGCGTGCGACATTTTTTCCGAGCGGACTTAGTGCGTCTTGTGCACCGCGTCCAGCGGGATTATGTGCATGATGATAATAAGCATGCTCACTAAAAGTCGCACCCAGAAATCCAGCCCCTCCCATGCCATCGTCACCCAACATCAGCTTCGTGCTGCACGATGTCGCGCGTCTGCTTCGAAAGCGGTTCGAGCAGCGTTCGCGGGCGTCGGGGCTGACCCGCGCCCAGTGGCAAGTGCTGGCCTATCTGTCCCTGCACGAAGGCATCCACCAGAACAGACTGGCCGACCTGATCGAGATCATGCCGATCACGCCCGCCCGGCTGCTCGACAAGATGGAGGCGCGCGGCTTCATCGAGCGCCGGCCCAATCCTGCCGATCGCCGGGCATGGCTGCTTTACCTGACGCCGCAAGCCCATCCGTTGCTCGAAATCATGCGCAGCAACGGCCAGAAAACGCGTGACGAGGCCATTGTCGGCCTTTCCGCGGATGCCCAGCGGCATCTGCTGCAAACCCTATCCCTAATCAAATCCAATCTGCTCGAGGCTTGCGCCCAGCCAGCCGTCGACCGGGAGAAAGTACATGGCTGATTCAACCTCACCCAAACAGCCCGCCAAGGACGAAGCTTCGGATCGGAAGAGCGACCAGATCATCCGGCTGGATAGCGAACGCGAACAGAGGCGAGCCAACACCGTCATCGCCGGTGACGAACTGGAAGCACCGGTTGCCCTCGCGCCGGCGGCGCTGGAGGCTCCCTCCAAGGAGCCGCAGCCGCAAGCCGCGGTTGCCGTTGCACCCCCGGCGCCGGTCAAGCCCAGGCGCAGCCTGACACGGCCGATCCTCTTCGCCCTGCTTCCGGTCGCGCTGGTTGTCGGCGGCTATTCCTATGTCGTCGGCGGCCAGGTCATGACATCGGACAATGCCTACATCCAGGCGCAGTCGCTCGGGGTTTCCACCGACGTCTCCGGCACCGTCTCCGAGATCGACGTGCACGAGAACGAGGCGGTGAAGAAGGGCGACGTGCTTTTCCGCTTGAGGCCGGCCTCCTTCGATACCGCTCTCGCCGCGGCCCAGGCCCAGCTCGGGACGGTGCGCAACCAGGTGCTGACCTTGCAGGCAAGTTACCAGCAGTCGCTGGCGCAGATCGAGCAGGCGCAGGCCGATATTCCCTATTTTGAGGCCGCTTTCAAACGCCAGCAGGATCTGCTCGAGACCTCCACTGCCTCCAAGGCGACTTTCGACAGCGCTCAGCACGACCTCGATGCCGCCCGCCAGAAAGTGTCCGTCGCCAAGGCGCAGGCACAGGCGACGCTTGCCCAGCTGGGTGGCGACGCCAACCAGCCGGTCGAGAAGAACCCCTTCTACCTGCAGGCCCAGTCGGCCGTGGACGACGCCCAGCGCAACCTCGACGATGCCGTCGTCAAGGCGCCGTTCGACGGCATCGTCACCAATGTGGATATGCTTCAAGTCGGCAAGTATCTGCCGGCGTCGCAGCCGGCGTTCAGCCTGGTGTCGGCGACCGACCTTTGGATCGCGGCGGAGCCGAAGGAAACCGAACTGACCTATGTGCGGCCAGGGCAGACGGCGACGATCAGCGTCGACAGCTATCCAGGTAGCGTCTGGCATGGCACGGTCGCCTCCATCAGCCCGGCCTCGTCGTCGAGCTTCTCGCTGCTTCCGGCGCAGAACACCACCGGCAACTGGGTCAAGGTCGTGCAGCGCATCCCGATGCGCGTGACGGTCGACGATCCGCAGGGCGAGCCGCCGCTGCGCGGCGGGATGAGCGTCGAGGTCGGCATCGATACCGGCCATGCGCGCGGCCTGCCGGACTTCGTCACGGATCTCATCAACCGGTTCGAGCAGAAGTCATGACCGGCGCGTCCGCGACAGGTGGCACATCGGTGATCGCCAATCGCGGCGCCATCACCGCTTGCGTGATCCTGGCCACCATCATGCAGGCGCTGGATACGACCATCGCCAACGTGGCGCTTCCCTATATCCAGGGCAGCGTTTCGGCGAGCGCCGACCAGATCAACTGGGTGCTGACGTCCTACATCGTCGCCGCGGCCGTCATGACGCCGCCCTCGGGTTACCTTGCCAATCGTTTCGGCCGCAAACGCGTCCTGCTGACCGCCATCACCGGCTTCGTCGTCGCTTCGGTGCTTTGCGGCTTCGCGCAATCGCTGCCGCAGATCGTCGGCTTCCGCCTGCTGCAAGGTCTGTTCGGTGCGGCTTTGGTGCCACTGTCGCAGAGCATCCTGCTCGACATCTACAGCGTGGAAGAGCGCGGCTCGGCCATGGCGCTGTTCGGCGTTTCCATCATGGTCGGGCCGGTGCTCGGGCCGGTCATCGGCGGCTGGCTGACCGAAAATGTCAGCTGGCGCTGGGTGTTCTACATCAACGTCCCGATCGGCATGCTGGCTTTCGCCGGCGTGTCGATGTTCGTCCAGGAAACCAAGACCGACCTCAAGGCAAGGCTGGACTGGCTGGGATTCGGCATGCTCAGCCTCACCATCGCATCGCTGCAGATGTTTCTCGATCGCGGCGAGCAGCTCAACTGGTTCTCGTCATCCGAGATCATCGTCGAGGCGCTGATCTGCGCGTCGGCCTTCTACATCTTCCTCGTCCACACCTTCACCGCCCGCAACTCGTTCGTGAACCCAAGGCTCTTCCTTGACCGGAATTTCGCCGTCGGCATGGTCTTCATTTTCATCGTCGGCATCACCTATCTCGCCTCGCTGGCCCTGATGACGCCCTATCTGCAGACGCTGATGGGCTATCCGGTGGTGACGGCCGGCATCGTCATGGGGCCGCGCGGCCTTGGCACCATGGCTTGCATGTTCCTCGTCGGCAGGCTGATCGGCAAGGTGGATACGCGCTGGCTTCTCCTGACCGGCCTGCTGATCACCGCCTGGGCGATGTACGACATGACAGGCTGGACCCCTGATGTCTCGCAATGGACGATCATCAGCACCGGCTTCATCCAGGGTGCGGGGCTCGGCTTCCTGTTCGTTCCGCTGACCACCATCACCTTCGCCACGCTGGCGCCGGAGCGGCGCGCGGAAGGCACCGGACTGTACAATCTGTCGCGAAACATCGGCTCCAGCGTCGGCATATCGGTCGTCACCGCGCTGTTGACGCAGAACGTGCAGGTCAACCACGCCAACATCGCCACCTACGTGACGCCCTACAACCAGGCGTTCAGCAACCCGGCGATCTTCCAGGCGATGAACCCTTACAGTGCCGCCGGCCGTGCCGCGCTCGACGGCGTGGTGACGTTGCAGGCGACGATCATCAGCTACATGAACGACTTCAAGCTGATGATGATCCTGTCGCTTGCCGCCGTTCCGCTGGTTCTATTGCTGCGCAAGCCGGTGACGCCGGCCAAGGTCGACCACAGCGCCGTCATGGAGTGATGCGTTGGCAACGGTCGAGGCCGCCCCGAGACCGCGTTCAGTTTCGCCGATCACAGGAACGTGAGCCGACCCCAGCCCGAACAAAAAAAGCCCCGGACCAGCCGGGGCTCTTTGAAAGAGAGGTCTGCTATTCCGCCGGCGACGGTTTCTTTCGAAACAGTGCGACCAGATTGTCCCACAGTTCGATCTTGGCGCCCTGGCGCTTCATGATCACGCCTTGCTGGAGGATCGACAGCGTGTTGTTCCAGGCCCAGTAGATGACCAGACCGGCCGGGAAACCCGCCATCATGAAGGTGAAGATGACCGGCATCCAGGTGAAGATCGCGGCCTGCGTCGGATCCGGCGGCGTCGGGTTCATGCGCATCTGCAGGAACATGGTAACGCCCATGATCAGCGGCCAGACGCCGATCATCAGCATGTGCGGCAGAGTGAGCGGAACGAGGCCGAACAGGTTGAAGATCGACGTCGGATCCGGTGCCGCCAGATCCTGGATCCAGCCGAAGAACGGCGCATGGCGCATCTCGATGGTGATGTAGAGCACCTTGTAGAGCGAGAAGAAGACCGGGATCTGCAACGCCACCGGCCAGCAGCCGGCCAGCGGATTGATCTTCTCGGTCTTGTACAGCTCCATCATCGCCTGCTGCTGCTTCATCTTGTCGTCCGCGTATTTCTCGCGGATCTCCAGCATCTTGGGCTGCACCTTCTTCATGTTCGCCATCGACGCGTAGGACTTGTTGGCGAGCGGGAAGAAAATGGCCTTGACGATGACGGTGGTGGCGAGGATCGCCAGGCCGAAATTGCCGAAGAATTTGTAGAGCGTGTCGATCAGCCAGAACATCGGCTTGGTGATGAAGTGGAACCAGCCCCAGTCGATCAAGAGGTCGAACCGCTTGATGTGGCGGTCTTCCGCGTAGGCGTTGATCTTGCCGACCTCCTTGGCGCCGGCGAAGATTTCGCTCTCCAGCGTCGCCGACTGACCCGCATCGACGGTGATCGGGTCGGTCAGGAAGTCGGATTGGTAGCGATGGCGGCCGTCCTCGAAATAAGCAAAGCGCGGCTGGAACGGCTGCTTCTCGCTCGGCACCAGCGTCACCGCCCAGTATTTGTCGGTGATGCCGAGCCAGCCGTCGGTCGACTTGCCGGGCGTCGCCTGCTTGTCCTTCTCGATCGACGCGTATTTGTGTTCCTGCAGGCCTTCCGTGCCGGTGAAGCCGATCAGGCCTTCATGAAGCACGTAGGTGCTGGCGACGGCCGGCTTGTCGAAACGGGTGACACGGCCGTAATTGGACAAGGAGACGGCAGCCGCGCCCGAATTCTGGATCGTGTCGGAAACCGTGAACATGTAGTTGGTGTCGACGGAAAAGGTGCGCTTGAAGGTCAGGCCCTTGTCGTTCGAATAGGTCAGCGTGACCGGCGTTGTCGCGGTCAGCGTCGCATTGCCATCGACGGTCCACACCGTCTCGGGACCGGGCACCGCGCCGGTCTTGTCGTTGCCGACAAAGCCGATCTCGGCATAATAGCCATTGGGCAGTGCCGCCGGGTTGAGCAGGCTGATCTCGGGCGAATTCTTGTCGACCGTCTCGGTGTAGTGCTTGAGCTTGAGGTCGTCGAGACGGGCACCGGTGAGGTTGATCGAGCCCTCGAGGCTCGGTGTGTCGATCTTGACGCGCTTGCTGGTCTCCAGCGCCTGTTCGCGGCCGGCCGGCGTCACGGCGTCGGTGCCGGGTGCGTTGGGAATGGCGCCAGGTGCGACGGGCGTTCCGGTATCGGCGCCGGGATTGGCGGCATCGGCGGCCTTCTTCTGCTCTTCGACGCGCTGCTGCTCGATGCGGGCCGCCTCGCGCTGCTGCTCGCTGCGCGGCAGCACATAAAAATATTGCCACACCGCCAGGATCAGCACCGACAGCGCGATGGTGATGAAGAAGTTCCGGTTGTTTTCCATCGAAAGCCCTTGGCCTATCGTGTTCCGCGCAATCGGCGGGAGAGTTCGGCCTTCAACTGGCCGAACGGAATGGTAAGCACGTCTTCGCGCCCGACGATGACATAGTCATTGCCAGGCGCCATGTCACTTGCCGCATGCGTACGGACGGCTTCTCGCAGCCGCCGCCGGACGCGGTTGCGGACAACCGCATTGCCGACCTTCTTGGTGACGGTATAGCCGACGCGCGGCGACAGGCCGTCGCCGCGATCGAGAACCTCAACGAGAAAAAGCCGCCCGCGTCGCTTTTCACCACGACGGACAGCCAGGAATTCCGCGCGCTTCAGAAGCCGCTTGGGATTTGGTCCCACTGGCTTGCCGGATGCGGGCAACGATCTCGTCTTCCGTTCAGGCGCTAAGCCGCTTGCGACCGCGGTTGCGGCGAGCTGCGACGACGCCGCGACCACCCTTGGTGGCCATGCGGGCACGGAAGCCGTGCCGACGTTTGCGGACGAGTTTAGACGGTTGGTAGGTACGCTTCATTTGTTTTAATACCGCGGGGTGCGGCCCTTCTTGATTCTGTCACTGTGTAACAGGAGCTTTGCCGGGCCGGCTTTGGCGCGATCGAAACCGCGCCGGGACGAATGGCCCGAGCGTGAGCGGGCTTATAGAAAGAAGGGTTTTGGAAGTCAATCCGGCGTCGTCAGGCCGAAGCCGGTCGTCGTTCAGGCCAGTTTATGTTTCCGATCAAGGATGAAATTGGCAAAAAAGCCGTAATCGCCTAATCTGCGTTGATCAAGTGATTGTGAAGATAGAGTCGCATGAGCGAAACCATACAAGCGGAGGAAAGGATCGACACGGCGGCGCCAGCCACCGTGCGCACGGTACCGCTGTCGCGCGGCCTGTCGACCAAGCTGCTGCTCCTGACCATCGTCTTTGTGCTTCTGGCCGAAGTGCTGATCTTCCTGCCGTGGATCGCCAGCTACCGGCTGAACTGGCTGAAGGAGCGGCTGAGCACGGCGGCAGCGGTGTCGATCGTGCTGGTGCAAGGTGAATCCACCTCGCTGTCGCGTACGGCCCAGAACGACGTGCTGATGGCGATCGGCGCCAAGGCGATCGCGGTGCGTGACGGCGGCGTCTCGCGGCTGCTTGTGGTGGCCGAGATGCCGCCGAAGGTCGACGAACATGTCGACATCGCCTCGATCGGCATGATCAAGGGCATGACCGGCGCGCTCGACACGCTGTTTTTCGGCGGCAACCGCATGCTGCGCGTTTTCGGCCCGGTCGGCGACAGCGACAAGGAGTTCGAGCTGATCATGCCAGACAACAGTCTGCGCAATGCCATGCTCCGATATTCGCGCAATGTCGCCTTCGTCTCGCTGCTGATCTCGCTGTTCACCGCAATGCTGGTCTATGCCGCGATCGACCTGATCATGATCGGGCCGATCCGGACGATGACGCGCTCGATGCTGTCCTTCTCGGAGGCTCCCGACGATCCCGGACGCATCATCCATCCCGCTGCCCGCGCCGACGAGATCGGCGTTGCCGAGCGCGAGCTGTCACAGATGCAGGAGCGGCTGCAAAAGATGCTCTCCGAGCAGAAGCACCTTGCCGACCTCGGCCTGGCCGTGTCGAAGATCAACCATGACATGCGCAACATCCTGGCCTCGGCGCAGCTGATGTCGGACCGTCTGCGCCAGGTCAAGGACCCAACCGTGCAGGCCTTCGCGCCGAAACTCCTGCGCGCGCTCGACCGCGCCGTGTCCTACTCCGAAGGCGTGCTGGCCTATGGCCGCACACAGGAGCCGCCGCCTTCGCGCCGCAGGCTCAGGCTGCGCCAGCTGGTCGAGGACGTGCACGGCCTGCTCGACATCGAGCAGGGCATCGAGTTCGTCAACGCCATCGAGCCGTCCTTCGAGGTGGATGCCGATTCCGATCAGCTGTTCCGCGTGCTCACCAATCTCTGCCGGAATTCCGTGCAGGCCATGGCGTCGGACAATGAAAGCGCGCTGGTCCGCCGCCTGGCGGTGTCGGCCGTGCGCCTGGGCAGCGTCAGCCGCATCGCCGTCACCGACACCGGCCCCGGCCTGCCACCCAAGGCGCGGGAAAACCTGTTCGCGGCCTTTCGCGGCTCGGCCCGCAGCGGCGGCACCGGCCTTGGCCTGGCGATCGCGCATGAACTGATCCGTGCGCATGGCGGCACGGTGGAGCTGGTCGAGAGCATTGGCGGGCGCACCACATTCGCGGTCAGCATTCCCGACCAGCCGGTCCGGCTCGACCAGGCCCGCAGCAACGGCCTGCGCCGCCCGGCATGATCGTGTTCGGGCGCTGTTTCGCCCGATGCTCTCCCCTCAGGCCCCCGCCCATTTCTCAGGGATCGGTGCTTTTCCCTTCAAGGATTGAGATCGGGCCCTCGACTTCGAGGCCGTTTCGAAGCGCCGGAATCCGGGCTGTGATCGCCGACCAGGGCCCCTGCGACAAAACTTTTGCCGGATCGGCTTGCTTTTCGGAAATTCAGTCGCTAGGGAACACGTCTCGTCGCGGCCGGTCGTTCACGATCAGATCGCGGGGGCATGGAAAGCATGGCCCATTGCGCGCCCGTAGCTCAGCTGGATAGAGCACCAGACTACGAATCTGGGGGTCAGGAGTTCGAATCTCTTCGGGCGCGCCATTCCATCTAATCGAAATCGTTAACATTTTTTACAATCAACCGGCTGCGGCACCGGCTTAATTTTGAGCATTCAGCCGGTTTTGGAAGAACGGACATCCCTTCGAGTTATGTCGCAGCTTGGCGTACGCTCGACCGGGGCAAGACCCTAACATTGTCGATCAGCCGCGTCTCGCCAAGCCACGCCGCAAAAAGCAGTCGCGCAGGCCGGTCGAGGTCGTGCAGCGGGCCGCAAATCCTCCTCCACCCGCAGCTCCAGATATTCGACTTGCGCGTAGCCGGCGGCAAGGATCGCCGCCCGCGCCTCAACAAGCTTTGGGCCAACCGGCGCCCCGCGCGCGAGTTGCTCCGCCGCGTCGAACAGCACCGATGCAAGTTTCGGCGCGGCCTGTCGCTCGGCGGGCGTGAGGCGGACATTGCGCGACGAGAGAGCCAGCCTGTCAGCCTCGCGCACCGTCGAGCAGCCGACGACGGCGATTGGAATGTCCAGTGCCTTCTTGGCGTAAAGCGACCCCCGGCGGCGTCACCGCCCTCACATGGTGCGTCGCGCTCATGGCATCCTTCCCTTACGTAAGCCACCCGGCGCTCGCATTTGGCATAGATTTGTGCGGATGCGAAGGGCAAAGACCTGCAGTGACTGCACTGTGCCGTTCCGCGCGAACGTTGACGGGCAGCAGGCGGCAGTCCACCCTTCGCTCACGTTGGTTCCTTCGGGGCGCCACGATTTTCGGAACTCCATCGGACCCAAATGCAAGACACGACGACACAGGCGACGAAGCGCGCCGCAACAACCAACCGCAGCCGGGCCGTCAGTGCGGACCTGATCGCTGTTGTCATTGCCGTGACGAATGGTGAACCACGCGTTCTGACCATCGGACAGGCGGACGCTTTGCCGTCTGGCCCTTTTGAGCTCGGCCATCGCTCCTTGCAGTCGGGTCTGCGGGCGTGGGTAGAGCGGCAGACCGGTCATCCGCTGGGCTATATCGAACAACTCTATACTTTCGCCGACCGAGACCGGATCGGCGACGAGCGCGTGCAGATCTCGATCAGCTATCTCGGCCTGACGCGGGAAGAGCAGGCCGAGAGGTCTCCAACGCATGGCTGGCGCGGCTGGTACGACTATTTTCCGTGGGAAGATCACCGTGCGGGCGTGCCGTCCGTCCTGCCTGATATCCTCATGCCCCGACTTTTGGTCTGGACCGATGAAGCCGAAGACATGAACATGCGCCGTGATCGCCGGCAGCGCGTGGCATATGCCTTCGGCCTGGATGATCGCGACTGGAACGAGGAACTCGTCCTGCAGCGATACGAACTGCTCTATGAAGCCGCGCTGGTTGCCGAAGCCACCCGTCACTCGGACGATGGCAGCCCGCTATCTGTCTCCGGTCGACCGATGATCGCCGACCATCGCCGTATTCTGGCGACCGGAATCGCCAGGCTTCGAACCAAGATCAAATACCGGCCCGTCGTCTTCGAACTGATGCCACCGGCATTCACGCTGCTGCAGTTGCAGCGCACCGTCGAAGCGCTCGCCGGCAGGCTCGTGCACAAGCCGAATTTCCGGCGTCTCATCGAACAGCAGGACCTGGTCGAGGAGACAGGCGAGACGGTGGCGGATACAGGCGGGCGCCCGGCCAAGCGTTTCCGCTTCCGCCAGACGGTTCTGGCGGAACGAGCAGTCGCAGGGACGAAATTGCCACTTTCGCGCGCTTGACATTGCTTATACTCAAGCTAAGTATATGCCATAGTTATACTCACATAGAGCATAAGGAACGCCGGGCATGCTCAACGTCTCCACGCGCACGGCCGCGCTCTATGATCGCGTGCGGCGGGTCATCCCGCCCATCGAATGGCCGACCTTCGCCGACGATATCGAGGCCATTCTCGATCTGAAACGGCAGCGAAACGCCGTCATCCTGGCGCACAACTACCAGACGCCGGAGATCTTCCACTGTGTCGCCGACATCGTCGGCGACAGCCTGGCGCTTGCCCGCAAGGCGATGACGGCCGAAGCCGATGTCATCGTGCTGGCAGGCGTGCATTTCATGGCCGAGACGGCTAAGCTGCTCAATCCGCAAAAGACGGTACTCATTCCCGACCTGCGCGCAGGCTGTTCGCTGGCCGACTCGATTACTGCCGAAGACATTCGCCTGCTTCGGCAGCGCTATCCCGGCGTACCGGTCGTCACCTATGTCAACACGTCAGCCGACGTGAAAGCCGAGTCCGATATCTGCTGTACCTCCGGCAATGCGAAAGCCGTAGTGGAGTCTCTTGGCGTTCCCCGGGTGATCATGTTGCCGGACGAGTATCTGGCCCAGAACATCGCCGC
This sequence comes from Mesorhizobium kowhaii, assembly GCF_042431665.1. NCBI lineage: Bacteria > Pseudomonadati > Pseudomonadota > Alphaproteobacteria > Hyphomicrobiales > Phyllobacteriaceae > Mesorhizobium > Mesorhizobium kowhaii. The sequence continues at coordinate 15,958 of NZ_JBHLYT010000060.1, read as the reverse complement.
CCAGACCGACGTGCAGATCATCGCCTGGAAAGGGCATTGCGAGGTGCATGAGCGCTTCACGCCTGCCGACATCCGCCAGCTTCGCGAGGACCATCCCGGTGTGACGGTGCTGGCCCATCCCGAATGTCCGCCTGAAGTGGTGGCCGAGGCTGACTTCTCCGGTTCGACGGCTGCCATGTCCGACTATGTCGGGCAGCAAAAGCCGGCGCGGGTCGTGCTGATGACGGAGTGCTCGATGAGCGACAATGTCGCGGTCGAGCATCCCGAGGTCGAGTTCATCCGGCCCTGCAATCTGTGCCCTCACATGAAGCGGATAACGCTCGCCAACATCCGTGAGGCGCTCGAACAGAACCGCCACGTCGTGACCATCGCACCCGAGATCGCCGGTCGCGCGCGGCTGGCTGTCGAGCGGATGCTGGCTGTATGAGCGTGGACGTCCGCGATCTCGCCCGCCGCCCGGTCATCATCGGCGGCGGCATAGCCGGACTGATGACTGCGCTGCACATGGCGCCTGAGCCGGTGTTTCTCCTGTCGAGATCGCCGCTAGGCGCGGATGCGTCGAGCGCTTGGGCGCAGGGCGGACTTGCCGCCAGCCTAGGCGACAATGATGAACCGGCGCTCCATCTTGCCGACACGCTCGCTGCAGGCGACGGCCTTTGCGATGCGGATACAGCAAGGCGCATCGTGTACGCGGCGCCCGCGGCGATCGAGGATCTGGCGCGCCTTGGGGTTCGCTTCGATCGGACACCCGAAGGAGCGCTGCGCCTCGGGTTGGAAGCCGCGCACAGCCGACGGCGCATCGTTCATGCCGACGGCGACGGGAGCGGACGGGAGGTCATGCGCGCACTTGTTGCTGCCGTGCGTTCCACCCCGTCGATTGTGGTCGTGGAAGGCGTGGAAGCGCGTCGATTGGCTGTGGAGGACGGCAGGATCACCGGGGTGCTGGCGAGCTGTTCGACGGGTCCGGTGTTCTTCGCCACAGGACGGGTCGTTCTCGCCACAGGCGGGATCGGTGGCTTGTTCCACGACACGACAAACCCGCTCGGCAGTTGCGGACAGGGGCTGGCGCTCGCAGCGCGCGCGGGTGCTGTGCTTGCCGACCTGGAGTTCATCCAGTTCCACCCGACCGCGCTTGACGGGCCGGACCGTCCGATGCCGCTTATCAGCGAGGCGGTTCGCGGCGAAGGCGCAACACTTGTCGACGAGACAGGCCGGCGTTTCCTCGACGGCGTGCGGGGTGCCGAGCTCGCGCCGCGCGATATCGTCGCACGCGCCGTATGGAGGCATCTTGCGAACGGCCATCGCGTTTTCCTCGACGTACGCGAAAAGCCAGGCGCGACATTCGCGCAGCATTTTCCAACGATCGCGTCAGCCTGCAACAAGGCCGGCATCGATCCGGCCCATGACCTCATTCCCATCCGGCCGGCGCAGCACTATCACATGGGTGGCGTCGCCGCAGATCTGGCCGGGCGTACTTCCGTTCCGGGACTTTGGGCCTGTGGAGAGGTCGCCTCGACCGGGCTGCACGGCGCCAACCGGCTTGCCAGCAACTCGCTGACCGAGGCCGTCGTCTGCGCGCGCTGGGTTGCCGAGAGTGTAGCCGCTTCGCCTGAGCACCGCGGAAAGCCAGCGATGGCCTCTGACCTGCCCGCGCCGGATCCAAGGCGTGTGCGCCCTCTCCTGTCACATGCTCTCGGCGTAACGCGGGATGGTGAAGGTTTGAAAGAGGCTGCGCGCGCCTTGTTGCTGCTGTTGCAGCGGCACGACGCAGCGTCCGATCCCGCCGCCGTGGGGCTGATGATCGCGGTTGCCGCCTTGCTGCGCCGCGAAAGCCGTGGCGCTCACTACCGGACCGACTTTCCCCATCAAGCGGCCGTCGCCCGCCGTTCCGAAATCACGCTCGACGCGGCCATGTTTGCGGCGCGGGAACTCGCCAACTCTCCAATGCTGGAAAGCGTCGCTTGATGAACCTATCCCCCCTTCCAACGATCATGCTCGAGCCTCTGGTGCGGGCAGCTCTGCTCGAGGACCTTGGCAGGGCCGGTGATTTGACCACCGATGCCATCGTACCGAAGGACCATCATGCGACAACGGTGCTGACTGCGCGCGAGGCCGGAACTGTAGCCGGTCTCGATATGGCGATGCTCGCTTTCAGGCTGATCGACCAGAATGTCGAGATGACAGTGGAGCGAGCGGACGGCAGCAACATCGCGCAAGGTGAGACCATCGCATCGGTCAGCGGTCCGGCCCGGGCCATACTCACCGCGGAACGGACGGCGCTCAATTTTCTCTGCCATTTGAGCGGCATCGCCACGGCGACGGCATCGGTCGTCGCGGCGGTCCGCGGCCACGGCGCAAAAATCGTCTGCACGCGCAAGACAACGCCTGGATTACGGGCCGTCGAAAAATACGCCGTGCGCGCCGGTGGCGGCTCTAATCACCGTTTCGGCCTCGATGACGCCATCCTGATCAAGGACAACCACATCGCCATCGCCGGCGGAATTCGCCCCGCGCTGGAGCGCGCGCGAAGCAGCGTCGGCCATCTCGTCAAGATCGAAGTCGAGGTCGACACACTGGCCCAACTGGAAGAGGCCATGGCCCTCACCCCCGACGCCGTCCTGCTCGACAACATGTCGGTCGACGAGCTTCGCCAGGCGGTGGCCATGGTTGCCGGCCGCGCCACAACCGAGGCGTCGGGCAGGATCACCGCCGCGATTGCGCCAGCCGTTGCCGCAACTGGTATCGATCTGATTTCCATCGGCTGGTTGACTCACAGCGCGCCGATCCTCGATATCGGCCTCGACTACCGTCAGCCTTAACCCTCGAGGCTGACCATCTAGCCTACCCAGCTTCTTTCGACCGTGTCCGCCATTTCAAAGGCGCCTGTGTCGCATAACGCAAGGAACAGGATGGAAATGCACGCAGCGATTTCGGAAAAGACCCAGCCTGAAGTTCAATCCTTCGACGGCAGCCGGATGTGGACCCTGGAAGAAGCCCAGGCCCTCCACGATGCGCCCTTCAACGACCTGCTGTTTCAGGCGCAGACCGTGCACCGCCAGAATTTCGATCCCAACAAGGTCCAGCTCAGCCGGCTTCTCAGCATCAAGACCGGCGGATGTCCGGAGGATTGTGGCTATTGCAGCCAGTCGGCCCATCACGAAACCGGCCTGAAGGCGTCGAAGCTGATGGAAGTCAGGCGCGTCATCGCCGAAGCGACCAAGGCGCGCGATGCCGGCGCCACCCGCTATTGCATGGGTGCGGCCTGGCGAAATCCCAAGACGCGCGACATGGATGCGGTGGTGGCGATGGTCGAAGGCGTCAAGGCGCTGGGCATGGAGACCTGCATGACGCTGGGCATGCTCGATCTTGAGCAGGCCGCTCAGCTGAAACAGGCTGGTCTCGACTATTACAACCACAACATCGATACGTCGGAACGCTACTACAGCGAGATCATCAGCACGCGCAGCTTTGCCGACCGGATCGATACGCTTGAGTTGGTTCGCCAATCCGGCATCAAGGTCTGCTGTGGCGGCATTGTCGGCATGGGCGAGGAGCCGGTGGACCGGATCGACATGCTGGTGACGCTGGCCAATCTGCCGGAGCATCCCCAAAGCGTTCCGATCAACATGCTGATCCCGATCGCCGGCACCCCGCTTGCCGAAGCCAAGCCCATCGAACCGATAGAATTTGTGCGCGTGATCGCGCTGGCGCGCATCATGATGCCGAAATCGCATGTGCGTCTTTCCGCCGGCCGCACCGCCATGACCGACGAGATGCAGGCACTGTGCTTCTTTGCCGGCGCCAACTCGATCTTCGTCGGCGACACGCTGCTGACGGCGGACAATCCCGGCGAAGACAAGGATACCCTTCTGTTCCGGCGCCTTGGCATCGAGCCTATGGGCCTCGAGGCGCAATGAAAGGGGCGCCCCTCGCCCGCTATGACGCGACCTTGCAGGGGCTGGCGCGCAAGGACCGGCTGCGGACGCTGTCGCCGCGCACCGGGCTCGACTTCTCGTCGAACGACTATCTCGGGCTCGCCGCATCGAGGAGGCTTGGCGGCGCGGTTGCGGCGGCGATCGCGCAGGGCACGCCGGTCGGTGCCACCGGGTCGAGGCTGTTGCGCGGCAACGCGCCGGAGCATGAGCAACTGGAGGCGGACGCAGCGGCGTTCTTCGGGACCGACCGCGCGCTGTTCTTCGGCAGCGGCTACATCGCCAACTTCGCTCTGCTGACCGCGCTGCCGCAAAAGGGCGACCTGCTGGTCCTCGACGAACTCGCCCATGCCAGCATGCATGAGGGCGCGCAGGCCGGGCGCGCCGAGTTCAAGCTGGCTGCGCACAACGACATTGGTGCAATCGAGGATGAGATCAACAACTGGCGCGTCGAGGGCGGCATGGGGCGCGTGTGGATCGCGGTCGAAAGCCTCTACAGCATGGATGGCGACCGCGCGCCGATGGAGAGCCTCGTCGAGCTAGCCGATCGGCACGACGCATTCCTCGTCGTCGACGAGGCGCATGCCACCGGCGTTTGGGGACCGGACGGCCGGGGGCTGGCGGCCGCATTCGAGGGCCGCGACAACATCATTGCGCTCCATACTTGCGGCAAGGCGCTCGGCGCGTCCGGCGCACTGGTTACCGGATCGGGAACGCTGTGCGATTATCTCGTCAACCGTTGCCGGCCATTTATCTACGCCACCGCGCCATCGCCGCTGATGGCGGTCGCGGCGCGCGAAGCGCTCGCCATACTGTCAGACGAGCCCCTGCGCCGGGTTCGGCTGCATGAACACGTTGCTTTCGCCGGCCGCCAATTGGCCGAACGCTGTGGCGTGACGTCGAGCGGATCGCAGATCCAGCCATTCGTCATCGGCGACGTCAGGCGCACCATGGCGGTGGCGACGGCATTGCAGGCTCGCGGTTTCGACATACGCGGCATCCGCCCGCCGACGGTGCCCGAGGGCACGTCGCGGCTGCGCATTTCGCTGACGCTCAACGTCGACGAAGCCGACATTTCGGCCATGGTCGAGGCGCTCGCCGAAGTGTTGGCGTCGCCATGACCAAGCGCATCGTCGTCACCGGAACAGACACCGGAATTGGCAAGACAGTGTTTTCGGCCGGGCTCGCCGGCCTGCTCGACGGCTTCTACTGGAAACCGGTGCAATCAGGTCTCGACGACGAGACCGACAGCGAGGTGGTTGCGCGGCTTGCCGGCCTGCCGTCAGGGCGCGTGCTGCCGGAGGTCTACCGCTTGAGCAAGCCCCTGTCGCCGCATCGTTCAGCCGAAATCGACGGCGTCGCGATCGAGGCGGCAAAGCTCTCGCTTCCAGCCTTGCCGGGTCCGCTTGTCATCGAAGGCGCTGGCGGGCTGATGGTGCCACTCAACCGACAGACAAGGTTCATTGACATATTCGCGCAGTGGCGGCTGCCGGTCATTCTGTGCGCCCGCACCGCGCTCGGCACGATCAACCACACGCTCCTCTCAATCGAAGCTCTGCGGGCCCGCTCTATCCCCATGATCGGCGTCGCTTTTATCGGCGACGAGGTGGCAGACACGCAAAGGACAATCGTGGAATTCAGCGGCGTGCCACAGCTCGGCAGGCTGCCGCACCTTGATCCGCTGACCGGCAAAACCCTGAGAGACGCGATGGTCGCCGGGTTTGACCTCGCTTTGATTGCCGGAGGCGAATGATGCCGCAGTCCCAAGTTTGGCACCCCTTCACCCAGCACGCGCTCGAGCATTCGATCCCCGAAATCGTCCGAACCGAAGGCGCCTACCTTCACAAGGCCGACGGCGCGCGCATCCTGGACGCCATTTCATCCTGGTGGGTCGTCACGCATGGCCATCGCCATCCCCGCATCATGAAGGCTATCGAGGCAACCGCGTCGAGCCTCGACCAGATCATCTTCGCAGGCTTCACCCACGAGCCGGCCGAACGCCTGGCCAAGGCGCTTGTCGGCCTCGCTCCGCCCGGACTCGACTGGGTGTTCTATTCCGACAGCGGCTCGACCTCCGTCGAGGTCGCGCTGAAGATGGCGCTTGGCTATTTCCGCAACATCGGCGCGCCGCGTTCGCGCATCGTCGTCATGCAGCACAGCTATCATGGCGACACCATCGGCACGATGAGCGTCGGTGCTCGCGGCGTGTTCAACGCCGCCTACGAACCCTTGCTGTTCGAGGTCGACACTATCCCCTTCCCGGTCGCCGGGCACGAGCAGGACACGCTGGATCGGTTCGAGGCCGTCAGCCGCGACCGGCGCGCCGCCGCGCTGATCGTCGAGCCGCTCGTGCTTGGCGCCGGCGGCATGCTGATGTACCCGGCCTGGGTTCTGACCGAATTGAAGAAGATCGCCGAAGCCTCGGGCACACTGCTGATCGCCGACGAAGTGATGACGGGCTGGGGACGCACCGGGACCATGTTCGCCTGCGAGCAGGCGTCCATCTCTCCGGACATATTGTGCACCTCGAAGGGCCTGACAGGTGGTGCCATCCCGCTGGCGGCCACGCTCGCCACTGATGCAATCTTCCAGGCTCATTATTCTGAGGACCGGAAGAAGACCTTTTTCCACTCGAGTTCCTACACCGCCAATCCGATTGCCTGCGCGGCTGCGCTCGCCAATGTCGAGATCTGGCAGGATGAGCCGGTGGCAGAGCGGGTCGCGGCCTTGAGTGCGATGCAGGCCGCCGGGCTTCGGCGCTTTCGCGACAATCCGTTCTTCACCGACAGCCGGACAACCGGCACGATCGCAGCGCTCGATCTGCACGCCGGTTCAGCTGGTTATCTCGCCGAGATCGGTCCGAAGCTGCGCGCGTTCTTCCTCGACCGAGGGCTGCTTGTGCGCCCGCTCGGCAACGTCCTCTATCTTCTCCCACCCTATTGCATCACCAGCGACGAGCTCGATCGGCTCTATGACGCCATCGAGGAGGCCGGCGAACGCTTCGGGTCTAGGCTATGAGCAGATCGTCGCGCATTCTCGGATTTGGCCATCACGCGCCTGGGCGCAAGGTGGCAAATGCCGAGATCGAGAACAATCTCGGCCTCGAGCCGGGCTGGATCGAAAGGCGTACCGGAATTCGTTCGCGCTTCTGGGCAACGGACGAAGATACGCTGTCTGGTCTTGCCACGCATGCGGGCGACATGGCGCTGGCGAATGCCGGTATTGACCGCAGCGACATCGGTCTGCTGTTGCTTGCCACCTCGACGCCCGACCACCTTCTGCCGCCCAGTGCACCCTTGGTCGCGCACAAGCTCGGCCTTGGCCGCGCAGGCGCGGTCGATCTAACCGGCGCCTGCGCCGGCTTCATCTATGCGTTGATGTTCGCCGACGGATTCACGCGTCTGCACGGCAAAGCGAGCCTTGTCATTGCCGCCAACATCCTCAGCCGCCGCATCAATCCGGCCGAGCGCGCCAGCGGCGTGGTGTTTGCCGATGCCGCCGGCGCCCTGGTGATTTGCCCTTGCGAGGACGCCGACCGGGGCATCCTCGGCGCGTCGGTGGATTCGGACGGCTCGCGCTACGAGCTGATCCAGATCCCGGCGGGCGGAAGCAACATCCCGTTCCAAAGTGGCCTGGATCTCGGGCGAACCCGCATGACGATGACCAACGGCCGCGAAGTGTTCGCCAAGGCTGTCGAGATGATGACCGATTGCTCGACAAGCGCGCTTGCCGCTGCCGGAGTGCGACCACAGGATGTCGGCCGGTTCGTGCCGCATCAGGCGAATGCTCGCATTTTCGATGCGGTCGGGAGGAACCTTGGAATAGCAGATCAAGCAATCGTCAAGACGATCGCGGAGTATGGCAACTCTTCTGCCGCGACAATCCCACTCTCCCTGTCGTTGGCCCATCAGATGGACACGTTTCGGCCGGGCGAGAGAATTCTTCTGGCGGCAGCGGGTGCGGGCCTCAGCGGCGGTGCGCTCGTCGTCGGAATTTAGCGGGGCGCCCCGCGCAGCAGACATCAAGACCAGCCAGTTGAGTTGGATGGCCGGTCGAATGCGCTTGACAAGATAGCGCCGGCCCGTTCAATTCGATGCATTCACCAGGGGAGTCCCGGCAAGGGGCTGAGATACTGCTGGCTTTCGCGGCGCAGTGACCCGTTGAACCTGATCCAGTTCATACTGGCGTAGGGACGGTGCAAGCGCTTTGCGGGAGTTCACGCCCGAGGTCCTGTTTCGGCAGGTCTACAGAAGCGTCTTTTCATCCTTCCGGCACAGAACTGGGTCTCCAATGCATGAGCAAAGGAGCCTCACGATGAATGCCCTCACCCCAGCCGTCTCGACGGGACCGCTGCCTGCCTCACGGAAAATCCACAAGTCCGGCGTCCTCTATCCGCACATCAAAGTGCCGATGCGAGAAATCTCCGTCCATCCAACGGCGGGCGAACCGCCTGTCATCGTCTATGATCCGTCCGGCCCCTATACGGACCCGACTGTCGAAACCAGCATCGAAAAAGGCCTCGCCCGGCTTCGCCATGAATGGATTACGGCACGCGGCGATGTCGAAACCTATGACGGCCGTCATGTCCGGCCGGAAGACAACGGATTCGCGGCGGGCGAGCGCCTGACACCGGAATTTCCCGTTCGCAACCGACCGCTCAGGGCAAGGGCCGGCAAGGCGGTGACTCAGCTTGCCTACGCGCGCGCCGGCATCATCACGCCCGAGATGGAGTTCGTCGCAATCCGCGAAAACCTCGGCCGGGAGATCACCCGTGGCAAGCTGCCGCGCGACGGCGAAAGCTTCGGCGCGGCCATTCCCGATTTCGTCACGCCCGAATTCGTCCGCGAAGAGGTGGCGCGCGGGCGGGCGATCATTCCAGCCAACATCAATCATCCCGAGAGCGAACCGATGATCATCGGCCGCAATTTCCTGGTCAAGATCAACGCCAATATCGGCAACTCCGCCGTCACATCGTCGATGGCCGAAGAGGTCGAGAAAATGGTCTGGGCGACCCGCTGGGGCGCGGACACGGTGATGGACCTGTCGACCGGGCGCAACATCCACAACATCCGCGACTGGATCATCCGCAATTCGCCGGTGCCTATCGGCACGGTGCCGCTTTACCAGGCGCTCGAAAAGGTCGGCGGTGTCGCCGAGGACCTGACCTGGGAGGTCTACCGCGACACGCTGATCGAGCAGGCCGAACAGGGCGTCGACTATTTCACCATCCACGCCGGCGTGCGGCTGCACTACATCCCGCTGACCGTTGACCGGGTCACGGGCATCGTTTCGCGCGGAGGCTCGATCATGGCCAAATGGTGCTTGCACCATCACCGGGAAAGCTTCCTCTACGAGCATTTCGCGGAGATCTGCGACATCTGCCGCGCCTATGACGTCTCCTTTTCGCTCGGCGACGGCCTTCGTCCCGGCTCGATCGCCGATGCCAATGACGCGGCGCAGTTCGCCGAGTTGGAAACACTCGGCGAGTTGACGAAGATCGCCTGGGCGAAGGATTGCCAGGTGATGATCGAGGGGCCCGGCCACGTTCCGATGCACAAGATCAAGGAGAACATGGACAAGCAGCTCGCCGCGTGCGGCGAAGCACCCTTCTATACGCTTGGACCACTGACGACCGACATCGCACCGGGCTATGACCATATCACCTCAGGCATTGGTGCTGCCATGATCGGCTGGTTCGGCACCGCCATGCTCTGCTATGTCACGCCCAAGGAGCATCTCGGCCTTCCCGATCGCAACGACGTCAAGATTGGCGTGATCACCTACAAAATCGCCGCTCATGCCGCCGATCTGGCTAAGGGCCATCCGGCAGCGAAAGTCAGGGATGATGCCCTTTCCCGCGCGCGCTTCGAGTTCCGCTGGGAAGACCAGTTCAACCTGTCGCTCGACCCCGAAACGGCGCGGTCCTTCCACGACCAGACCTTGCCCAAGGAGGCGCACAAGGTGGCACATTTCTGCTCGATGTGCGGGCCGAAATTCTGCTCCATGCGTATCTCCCACGACATTCGCGCCGAAGCCCAGAAGGAGGGCATGGCGGCAATGGCGGCGAAATACCGCGAGGGTGGCGATCTCTACATGCCGGCTGACGAGACCGGCGTACCGCTCATGCCAGAGGCGCCGGAACGGTCATGAGGGTGCTGGTCAAAGGGGCCGGCGTCGCCGGCCTCACCGCCGCCTTCGAACTCGCCGCCCGCGGTGCGACGGTCACAGTCGCCGAGATCCGGCATGGCCTTGGTGGCAATGCATCGTGGTTCGCCGGCGGCATGCTGGCGCCATGGTGCGAGCGTGAAAGCGCGGAGCAGCCGGTGCTCGATCTCGGACGTGACGCCGCCGACTGGTGGGATGCGGTGCTGCCCGGCCAGGTGACACGGGCCGGAACACTGGTCGTGGCTATGCCGCGTGATACTGGCGAGCTCGACCGGTTCGCCAGTCGCACGTCGGGGTATCGGCGTGTCGAGGAGAACGAAATTGCGATCCTGGAGCCCGGCCTCGCCGGCCGCTTCCGGCGCGGATTGCTGTTTCCCGATGAGGCTCATCTCGACCCGCGCCAGGCGATGGCGGCACTTCAAGGCAAGCTCGCGGCAATGGGTGTCGAATTCCACTTCGGCGCCGACGCCCGGCGTGCTTCCGGTTTCGATCGTCAGATCGACTGCACTGGAATGGCCGCTGTCGATGACAGGCTGCGCGGCGTTCGCGGCGAAATGCTGATCCTGCGCACGCTTGATATCTCGCTGTCGCGCCCGGTCAGGCTGCTGCATCCGCGCTTTCCGCTTTATGCGGTGCCGCGTGCCGACATGCAGTTCATGATCGGCGCGACGATGATTGAGAGCCAGTCCGCCAGACCGGTCACGGCGCGTTCCATGATGGAGCTGCTGGGGGCCGCCTATGCCCTCCATCCGGCCTTTGGCGAGGCCGAGATCGTTGAAACCGGTGTCGGCGTTCGTCCGGCCTTTCCCGACAACCTGCCGCGCGTCGAAACGAGCGGAGACAGCGTCGCGATCAATGGGCTCTATCGCCACGGTTTTCTCCTCGCCCCCGCCATGGCGCGCCAGGCTGCCGACCTGTTTTTTCAGTCAAGACAGAAACAAGGAGCTTGCTCATGAAACTGACCGTCAACGGAGAAGCGCATGAGGTTGCCGCCACCACACTGGCCGAGCTGCTTGCCGCGCTCGACTATGAGGGCGATTGGCTGGCAACGGCCGTCAACAGCGATCTCGTGCACAAAGCCAACCGGGCGGAGTTCCAGTTGAGCGACGGCGACCGGATCGAAATCCTCTCACCCATGCAGGGAGGCTAGCATGTTCGACCTTCTCGGGACGACGCTTGCCTCCAGGCTGCTTCTCGGCACGGCTCAATATCCTTCGCCTGCCATCCTTGCCGATGCGGTCAAGGCCTCGGGCACGTCGGTGGTGACGGTCTCGTTGCGCCGTGAAATGGCAGGCGGCAGGGCCGGCGAACAATTCTGGTCGTTGATCCGCTCGCTCGGCGTCAGTATCCTGCCCAACACTGCCGGCTGCCACTCCGTCAAGGAAGCGGTCACGACCGCGAAAATGGCGCGCGAAGTCTTCGGCACGAGCTGGATCAAGCTCGAAGTGATCGGCAATCACGATACGCTGCAGCCGGACGTGTTCGGCCTGGTCGAATCCGCCCGTATCCTGTGCGAGGACGGTTTTGCGGTATTCCCCTATACCACCGACGACCTTGTCGTCGCCGAGCGGCTGCTGGAGGCGGGCTGCGAGATCTTGATGCCATGGTGCGCGCCGATCGGCTCCGCCCTCGGCCCGGTCAACATCACAGCGCTGCGCTCGATGCGCGGACATTTCCCTGGCGTCCCGCTGATTGTGGATGCGGGGCTCGGGCGACCGTCGCACGCGGCCACCGTCATGGAACTCGGCTTTGATGCCGTGCTCCTGAACACGGCTGTCGCCAAGGCGGCCGATCCGGTCGGCATGGCGCGTGCGTTCGGCAAAGCGGTCGAGGCCGGTCGTGAAGCCTTCAGCTCGGGAATGCTCGAACCGCGCGACGTTGCCGTGCCATCGACACCGACGATCGGCAGGGCAGTTTTTTCATGAAGCTCGATCCCTTCTACCTGATCGTCGACAGCGCTGCCTGGATCGAGCGGCTGGTGCCGCTTGGCCTCAAGCTGGTGCAACTCCGCATCAAGACCATGCATGAAGCCGGGTTGCGCACCGAAATCCGGAAAGCGAAGGCCTTGTGTGCTCGACACCGATGCCAGCTCATCGTCAACGACCACTGGCGCCTGGCAATCGAGGAAGGCTGCGACTTCGTGCATCTCGGCCAGGAGGATTTGCGGACCGCCGACCTCGCGCGGATACGGGCAGCCGGCGTGAGGCTCGGACTGAGCACCCATGATCATCTCGAACTGGAAACGGCCAAGGCCGCCGAGCCAGACTACATCGCGCTCGGCCCCATCTACCCGACCATCCTGAAGAAGATGAAATGGGCGCCGCAAGGCGTCGAACGGATCAGCGAGTGGAAGCGCCGGGTCGCGCCGATCCCATTGGTCGCCATAGGCGGCCTCAACCCTGACCGGCTCGACGGAGTCTTCGCGGCTGGTGCGGACAGCGCGGCGGTGGTCACCGACATCACATTGAATGCCGATCCCGAAGCGCGCGCGCGGAAATGGATCGAAAAGACGGACCAATGGCGCTGAGGCGGGAACCGCATGTGCTTGTCGTCGGTGGATCGGACTCCAGCGGTGGTGCCGGAATTGCGCGCGACATCGAGACGATCTCTTCCATTGGCGTGCGCACCTGCCTTGCTGTCACCGCGCTGACGGTGCAGACGCACGAAGCCGTCATGGAAATCCATCCACTGCAACCCGACCTGGTGGCAGATCAGATGCGCGCGGCGCTGCAGGCCAACAAGGTGGCGGCCATCAAGATCGGCATGCTCGCAACCGCCGAGATCATCGTTGCCGTTGCCGCCGTGCTGCGCGAGAATCCGCAGGTGCCGGCAATCCTCGACCCCGTGCTCGCCTCGACCTCAGGCCGGGCGCTGCTGGAAGCAGGTGCCATCGCCGTCATGAAGCGCAATCTGATGCCGCTTTGCCGTCTCGTCACACCCAACCTCATCGAGCTTGCGCTCCTGGTTGGCTCGGAACTGGCCGCGGATGAGGACGGCGCACTGTTGCAAGGCCAGGAATTGCTGGCCGCCGGAGCGCAGGCCCTGCTAATCAAGGGCGGCCATGCAAAGGGGATTATGTCGAGAGATCTCCTGTTGCGCCCGAGCTGCCTGCCTTTGTGGTTTGACGCACTACGTCTTGCCGGATCAATGCGCGGGACGGGATGCATGTTGGCCAGCGCGATCGCAACGCACCTGGCGAACGCGCAGCCCCTTGAAGACAGCGTACGCAAGGGCAAGCTGTTTGTGTTCGAGAAGCTTCAGAAGAATGCAGCCGAATGACCGTGGCATTGGAAGCGGTCGGTGCGCTCCAAAATGCGTTATACGAAAATATGATCACTTGGCAAAAATGGCTGTTTGACCCGAATCTGTTATTTTTCAGGCTAGGCGGTGTCAGGATTTTCTTTGAGAAATTATAGTCTGTATGCTATAAGGTAAGGGCGAATGAAAACCCAAAGGCCCACGGTATGGATGGGATCGTCGAAGGATGACCTGCGCGAGTTTCCGGTCGATGTTCGCCGGTTGATGGGTGTCGCAATCAACGACGCCCAGAATGGTGAGGAGCACCCGGCTGTCAAAGCCCTGAAAGGGTTTGGGGGCCGCAGCATCCTCGAGGTGGTCGACGACTTCGACGGAGATACCTACCGGCCGTCTATACGGTGCGCTTTGCCGGGGTGATCTACGTCCTTCATTGCTTCCAGAAGAAGTCGAAGAGGGGCAGAGAGACACCCAAGCACGAAATCGATCTCGTTACGGCGCGATTGAAGGCGGCCGAGGCGCACTACCGCGAAAACTATGGGAAAGGAACAAAGTCATGACTGAAGACATCACCGCCGAAGTGAGCAGCGGCAACGTGTTTGCGGACCTCGGCTTTGACAATCCCGAAGAGGAATTGCTCAAGGCCAAGTTGGCCCGCGAGATCCGCGCCATTATCAGGCGCCGGCGCCTGACCCAGGCGAAGTCGGCCGAACTGCTCGGGATGAAACAGCCGGACGTCTCAGCGATCGTCACCGGGCGAACGGGCAAGTTTTCAATAGACAGGCTGGTTCGCTGTCTGGACCGGCTCGACTACAAGGTCGACGTGGTGGTTCGCCATAAGCCTCGACGGTCGACTCGTGCAGCTGAAGCCGCTTGACCAGACGGCTTTGCCGACGAGCGGGCATCATCTTCTGAGGCGACGGAAATCGACGACGCGGCCATTGTGTGCGCTCACTGCAATTTCGAAGCGGCTGCCGCCGCGCCGAGCGTGATAGACGAAGAACCGCCCGCGGCAATCCTCGCGTCGAATGTCCCGAAAACCGCGATTGCGCAGGATTCGCTCGCCATCTCGGCAAGTGATCGCTCTGCCATTGTTCAGGCTGCTGCCGATATTGATGTTGATTGTGACGGCATAGGCGGGCGTTGACGAAGCCACAGGCACTACAGGGGTGAGAGCCAGACCAAAGTAAGCGAAAAGAAGCAGGCGCATAACCATTCTCCGTATCAACGTGCTCCGCGTGACATCAAATTCATCATCGGTTGAACACCAAATCGGCGGATGCTCACTCGGGATAGGTCTCGGCGCCCTCCGTCGCCGTCTTGTGGAAAAGGATAAATGCCAAGGGGTTGCCGGGCTCGGACATTGCATCGCTGCGCTTGCCAGTCATCTCTCCAGCCACGCTGCTTGTATACTCCGCAACCACTTCGCCGAAGCTATTGCGCTGGATGGCCACCTTCTGTCCGGCCTCGACCTTGTCGTTGAGTTTGACCAGATGCTCGACGATCCCGCCCTCGGTCGCCAGGATCGGGAATGAACTGTTGCCGACAAAGACGGTCACGTCCTTGCCCGTGCGTCCCATCGGCCCGGCGACGATGCCGTGATGCTTGAGCACGTTCATCGTGCCTTCCACGAATAGCCCGATCATCTCGAGGTCCAGGTGGCGGGCAGCCCCGATCTCCGGGCAAAAGGACGGGATGCCCGCGGCGTTAAACGCGTTATGGAGGACATTGGGATATGTAGGATTGTCGAAGATCTGGCCGACGGGGTAAAGTTCCGCCATCGCCTTGATCTCGGGCACGTCCATCTCGGCAATATTGAATGCGGTGACCTCGAATCCGGTCGTTCCGGTATGGAAGTCGATCGCGAAGTCGGCGTTGGGCCGCAGCAGCCGGTTGAACACCAGCCCGGCGTGCCGGCTTGCCGCGGTGAAGCCGTTCTCGTTGCCGGGCCATTCCCGGTTCATGTCGATCAGGTCGGCGCCCCTGCCCGAATTGGGCCATCGGCGCTGCATGCTTTCGAGGGCCGGGCGCGACACGTCCGTGACCGCCATCACCGTGCCCGACATCTCCGCCGGATCGAGCTGGTTCATCACGGTCTGGACCGTGTGAATGGAACTCATCTCGTCGCCATGCACACCACTGGTCAGGACGCCGCGCTTGCCCGGCTTCGCCCCCCTGGCGACGGCTACGGACACATACCAATGCTGTCCGGTCGGCATCCGCACGCCCTGAAAATACAGAAGGTGCTTCTTGCCGGGCTCCAGGTCGTTGACGTCGAGCGCGCTGACGACCTTCTTCCCCTGGATCACATCGCCGGTATAGACCGTCCCTGATGGCGCACCCGATGCCGCGTCGGTGGTGGGAGCCGCTGTGTTTTGGGCATTCGCAGCGCCACCGTTGGCCGCGAGGGCGGCCGCCGCTCCGAACGTGGCAATGGAGGCTACCAACAGATCGCGGCGATCGAGGCCCTTTCTGGGTTTTTCCGACATGATGACGTTGTGTCTGTTGATTTTCACTGAGAACTGACCCGGCATTTCCACCGAGATTTGACCCGCCTTTCATGTATGTTTCGGTTCGGGGTTGAGGGTCAAGGTTCTGGCTTTCTC
>NZ_JBHLYT010000059.1:0-2161 GCF_042431665.1 Mesorhizobium kowhaii | reverse complement strand
CCGTTGATGGAAGCCCCGCTGCGCAGTTGCAGGTTCTCCAGCTCCTGACCGGAGAGGTTGAAGGAGACATAGGCCTGCACATTGTCGGTGCCCTGGCCGTTCGCTTCGATGACATGGTCGCCGGCATTGTCGACATAGTAGGTGTCGTTGCCGATGCCGCCCTGCATGATGTCGGCGCCAATGCGGCCGTCGATGACGTTGGCGGCATTATTTCCTATGACAGTATCGGCATGTGCGCTGCCGATTACGTTTTCGATTGTTGTCGAGAACGCGAGGCCCAGATTTCGCTCCCATTCATAGGCCGGGGTGCTCGGATCTGTCAGGGTGCTTCGAATAAAGTCTGCAAAGCCATATTGCGCGGTGAGGTCAGCAATCTGATCCTCGACATTGTAGTAGTCGAGGTCCGAATAGGCGCCGGGGCGCAAATCGACGGTCGAGCCTCGGGAAAGCGCGGACAGGTCTACGGTATCCGTGCCGCCAGCATCGTAGATCGCCTGCCTGCCATTCAGGTCGCTGTCTGTAAAAGCATAAACGGTGTTGCCGGTGGCAGTGGTCGGATCTGCCCCGTAATGATCCTGAATCGCCATGATATCGAGCACCATTGGCGTAAAGGACGACGTTCCCTCGACGCTATAAGAGATGCCGCCCCCGCTGTCTGACCAAGTGAAGACATTGTCTTCCGACGTGTAGCTCATCACCGTGTAAGTTGTGCTGTCGTACGCCGCGGGCACAGTCGGCGCCTCGAAGGGGTGCTTCAGTCCCAGGGAATGCCCGGATTCGTGGATGAGAATCTGGAAATCAGAGGTATGCTGGGTGAAATTGGATGACTTGTAGCTCTCGCCGACCCAGATGTCGCCGTTTTCGGCAATTGTTGTGAAGCCGGGCGAGGGCGGGCCATAGGCATAGGCGGCTGTGCTTGAGCCCTGGCGCGCTGTGACGTCGGTGAGGCGACGCGGATTTGCCCGGGGGTTGTGTCCGATACCTCAGTTATCGAAGGCGCGATCAAAGCGTCCCAAAGAGACAAGACGGCCCGAAAATTCGCCGCCTGGGTGCCGTTGAAAGCTCCGGACTGAGCGTCGAAGGGCTCTCCCGACCCATAATCTGTCTCCCAGAGTGAACCGGCACCCGGAATTGAGTAAGTGATCGTCGGGCCGAACCACTTCGCACCGTCCTGGTCAACAAGCCCATTCCGAGCCTGTGCCACGGTTACATTTGTCAAAGTCATCGCGCCCCCCCCATGGTTGTTGGACGATAATATATCCGGCGACAATATGGATCATAGATTGCCCGAAAAAAAGTTGACGGGCGGCAAGGACCGTTCGCAGGTTTGCATCCTACGCCCGGTAACGTCGAGTTTCGAAGGCGCCGGATTGACGACGACTAGGCGATTGAACTGGAGTGCTCCGATGGTGTTCCGGTTGGCGATTGGGGAATAAATCGGGACAAACCAAAGCAATGTGTACCCACCGTCCGACAACGGTGTCCGCCTGGAGAAATTCCAGGAAAAGAGTGAAACGGTTTTCCCGGGAAAAGCGCATAGCGTTTTCCCTCAGGGAATTGCGTCAAACAAAGAGAAAGAGCGGTTCTGCGTTTCCGTGAAACGATGAACCGCTCCAACCGGCCTGAAAGCCTTCCTTCACACCACGACGAAATCGGCGTTGGTCAGCGCCAAATTGGCGGCGAGGGTGGCGAAGTGGGTGGAACTGCCCGCCGCATTGCCGTCGCTGTCATAGTAGAGCCAGCCGGTGCCGGTCTCGTAGATGATGTGATCGTTGCCGTCACCGGCAAGGCCGGTGGTGTTCTTGATGAACTGGTCGGCCGTCAGCGTGCCGTTGCCGCCAAGCGCTGCCAAGATCGCATTATCGACCTGGATGGTATCCTCGACCACGGAGAAGTCGGTGATGCGGTCGACATTAGTGGAGGCGTTCAGCGCCGTGGTGAAGACGAAACTGTCATGGCCGGTGCTGCCGCTCAGCGTGTCGTTGCCGAGGAGACCGTTGATGATGTTGTTGCCACTGTTGCCAGTGATGATGTTGGCGATGGAATTACCGGTGCCGTTGATGGAAGCCGCGCTGCGCAGCGCCAGGTTTTCCAGCTCCTGGCCGGAGAGGTTAAAGGAGACATAGGCCTGCACATTGTCGGTGCCCTGGCCGTTGAGCTC
>NZ_JBHLYT010000058.1:0-46297 GCF_042431665.1 Mesorhizobium kowhaii | reverse complement strand
TCACCGAGATTTTCTTTTTCGGGGCCGCGTTGATCTTGGCGGCGCGGTCTTCCATCGCCTCAACGTGTTCCTCGTCCGATGCGAGGCGAATGGCATCGGCCGCGATCTCGCGCGCCTCCTGCCAGGCCACCACCCACTCGGCCTCGATGCCGCGGCGCGAGGCATGCGGGAACAGCGACGCGATCGCGTGGCCACCGTAGAAGATCGCTTAGGTAGGCGTATTCATAGGCGATGTCCGACAAGGCGACGGGCGCGCCGCCAATCAGGATCGCCCCATGCTCGCCAAGCCAATCGCGCACGGTTTCGAATGATTTCGCGAAGCCACCACGCAGCCAACGGTCCCCTTCGTTGCCGATATACTCGGCAGCGACCGGCACGAAGCGCCAGGCGTCTTTGGGCGTCGCCAGCATACGGCCATACGCGATCTCGCCAAGCACATCGCCGCATCGCTCGATCAGCCAGTTGTTCCACGTGCTTTCGATCAAGGCCTCGCGCGTGGTGCTGGGATCGAATTGCGCGTCGAGCGAAAATGACAGGTCCACTGCGACGCGGGTCTTGAAGCCTACATAAAGACTTCCCGCGCCCGCCGTTCTAGGCACGGCGATGGAGATTCGCGTCTCCTCGGCGCGCCTTGTGAGCTGGATGCAAATGACCGGGCACCGGCAAGGTTGCGCGCCACACGGTCCACGATGCTGCCGTGCTCTGGACCTCGCGTCTCGATAGCGCGGTGATGGAGGCGCGACCGCCAACCAAAGCGATGTTTTCCCAGGCGCCGAAGGTCAGGGTGCGGCCTTCCATGGTCGCGCCGGTTAGATCACACCAGCGGAAACTCGAGACCCAGGTCAAGAAGATCAGGCCATCGTCCTCCCACTCCGCGAACCAGGCTTTCAGCCCCTCCTCGCTGAAATCCGGTTTCAGGCGCAGGACGATCATCGTGTCGGTCGCGGGATCGTAGAAGCCGGGCAGCGGTCCTTCCGCTGGCACAACTTGGACCGAAAGCTGATCCCCGGAAAAATGATACGGCGACGAATGGATCGCGAGGTCATCCGCGATGCGCTTAAGTGTCTTCAGGCCAATGCCAAACCGCCCGCGCTGGTCGGTTCTGTTAGTCTTGGTCGTCACGAACGGCAGCGCCATCCCAAGCACGTGCTGGCAGGCAACCGGGTGACCGTTATGCACGATCAATAGCTCGCGGCCGGCAGCGGTGTCGCGGAAGGCGAAGCGCACTTCCGAGGCGCATAGATCATCCGCGTTTTGGATCACTTCCGTCAGCCCCTGAAACGGCTCGACGTTCAAATCCTCGGCGGCGGCGGCTGCTCCGCGCATCATCTTTTTCAAGGCACCGGGCGATGATGCCAAAGCACTCGCCAATCCAGTGACCACGGCATTGGCGAATTCGGGCGTGCGCGGATCGCTCAGATCATCGACACCCGGCTGATCGTCCCAGATCATCCTCGCAGCCTGAGCACCCAGGTCGGCGTCACTCTCGGCCGCAATCGGTGATGGAAGCACCGTGAATTCGTTCATAGATAAGTGCCCCTCAAAATCTGATCGTTCGAAAATTAGCGCGAACAAAATAGCGATCTAGTTGTTCGGGGCTAGGTTCAAGCTCGACAGCGATCACAGCCGGGGCGGCCTCGCTAGCATTTGCGCTTTTGCCCATGCGCGGTAGGAGTCCCTTATCTGGCCTCTATCCTCAGCGCAGTCAGCGTCTCAGGCGTAATCGTCCCGGTTACCTTCAAAGAGTAGTCTGCCTGCATGCGCAGTAGCCCGGCCCTCAACTCCGGATTCATTTCGCCGTCTATCTCGCCGCTATAGTAGCCGAACGCGAGCAAGGCGAACTGGACCTCCTGGACGATCTCCTTGAACTTGTAGGCGTTGCCCGGAAGTGTCTTCAGCGGTGCCTGCACTGGCGCGATAGCGGGCGCCTGGTAGGTCGGCGCGGGCGTGGACGGCGCGCTATACAGCGGAGCGGACTCACTCGGCGCTGGTGGGATGTAGGAATAGCCCCCGGTCGACGACCTATGACTCGAGTGAGAACTGTGGCTGCTGTGACTGCTATGTCCGGCCAGCGTGTACAGGTGGTCGAGCTTGAAGATATCGAAGAGGGATTTCGTCTTTCCGAGGTCGCCGCCCAACGTTGGTTTGGTCGGCAGCGCCTGTGCATTGGCTGGCAAGAACCCCGCCGCGAGCAGCGACGGTATCGCGAAAAGCCGCATCTTCATTGGATAGCCCCCAAGTTGCTGTATCCGTGATTAGGTGGATGCCACTCGAAAAATCCCCCGCACCGAGCTTTCAACGAGCATCCGTTGCACTCCTCCCGGTAGGCGCGCTTCCAGTCGGAGATCGTGGCCGGCGCGAGATGGCGGTATCCTTCCGGTAACGTGCAGAGCGGGAAATTGTAGAGCCAGGCGTCTATCCCGCGGCTTCTCACGAGATCGATGGAACGGCCGACAACATCGAAGCCTTCTGAACTGTCGTAGAAGAGCGTCTTCCAGTTCATGCGGCCGTAGCCGATGTTCTCCATCTGCATGACTGCCCAGGTGCGGATGAAGGGCAGCGTCGACGCGATGAATCGTGCCAGACCAAGCAGCCCGTCAGCGTTCGGACGCATCAGTACCGTGCGAAGCTCTACCTGAGCACCGAGACGGCACATCAGAGCCAAATTCTCCAAAAGCCGCGCGTGCGCGCCCGCCTTGCCGACGATCTCGTCATGTACGCCCGGATTGCGGGAATAGAGAGGGATACCCCAGACTACCCTGCCCCTGTCGATGTGGCCCATCGCGTCCCGATCGGCTTCTTCAAAGTGCTGGCCATTGGTCAGGACGTGGAAGGAAAGGTCCGGGCGCGCCTCGAGCACGCTTTGGAGAAATCGGAACAGCTGAGCCTTGAAAAGCGTCGGCTCCCCGCCGGAGATGCCGATCGTCGCGCCTTCTGGCGCAAGCAACGCCGCGGTCTCGAAATACGGGAATAGGTCGACGTGGTGCTTCTTGGGCGGCTGGGAGCACATCAGGCAAACCTGGTCGCACCGCTCTGTAATCAGGAAGGTGTTGTGTTGCGACGCACTACGGATAAGGCGGTCCGCCGTTCCACGCCGCGGGTTCACGAGCAACACGTCTCCATCGACCTTGGAAGGATCGATGCCAAGGACTCGTATCGGACCGCCCTCGCCGACGTAATCAGCCCCTTCCGGGCCGACGCGCTCCAGCGCGGCGTCGAAAGGATTCAGTGCCTCGCTCCTTTGCTCCCAAGCGTTGGCCTCAAACGAACGAAGCCGGACCACGAAAGGCCGGTCAGCGTTTGCTTCCACCTTGATGCGCAGGGGTATCATGGCTGGACCGGCGCCATGTCGCCGGTCCAGCCGGCGACGCCGAGCCAGGCGGCCACCGAGGCGCGCGTCGGCTCGTCCTTTTGGTAGAGAACCTCAAAGACCTTGTCGAAGAGCGACAGATGTCGGCCGCAGAACCATGTGTCGGGCCGCGGAACGTCAATCCGGCCGTACCGGGAGATATCGTCGATCACGTCAGTGCCGCAGAACGGCTGATAGGCGCAGTGAATGCAATCCGGATCGAAGTGGTTGAGTGCCCCAGAATTGAGAACGTCTACCTTTGCCCGGTCGATTCCCGTCCCGACGTCACCAATGCTGAGATCGATACGGCCGATCCTGGACAGCATCCGGGCCTCGTCGGTAGGGTAGAAGCGGCCGTCGTGGTCTATCACGACATAGTCGGAGGCGAAGAAGTTCGGGTTGCGTATGTCGACGTGGTTGTCGGCATCGAAGCGGAGCACACGCTTCAGGCACTGGCTGAAGTAGTATTCCTCCATAAATCGCCCGGTGCGATGGTTACGGGCAATCAGCAGCTCGATGAATTCGCAATGGAGGCGGTTCCAGCGGGCGAGGACATCGTCGCCTTGGTGAATTTTTCGCGCGAATCCCTGGTGGTTTATCGGGCGAAGGTAGACTGACTGGATTCCATAGCGTTCGTAGTTATCCAGCAGCGACTCGAAGTCCGGCGGATTGGAGACATCTACCGTCGGCAATGCCGAGATCTTGCCCTTCGGATAGCGGGAAACGGCTGCCTCGAGATTTAGAAAAAAAGTATCGGTGACTTCGCTTCCATGCGTGCGCTGGCGCTCATGCGTTACCCGGTCTCCGTCAAGGGAGGTGCTGATGAAGGTGTCGTCGGCATCCAGGAACGCCCATGCACGCGGATCCAGTCGTTGCAGGTTCGTGCAGACGACGAACTGGGATTGGGAAAACTTTTCCCGGCAGAAGTCACGGACGGCTTCCAGCATGTCGACCCGCAGCAGGGGCTCGCCACCCTGGAATTCGATCTTAATGTCGGGACCTTCCAGCCTGTCGAGAAACGTGAGGACACCGGCGAGGATTTCGGGCGACCAATCGAACCCGCGAGCCTTTTCGGGAGCGCGGGAAACCTGGCAATAGCTGCAGGCAAGGTTGCAGCGGAGCGTCGGCACGAGGATGACGTAATTCATTCTCGTCGGCCTCGACTGGCGCCGCGCCCACTTGTAGGCGAACGAGGTCCAATTAAGGTCGAGTTCCCTGTCGAAGCCGTGATTTCCCTCCCTCAGGAACGACTCATCGGCGGGGGACAGGTTGTCGGCGGCGTACCGATCCAGGAAGCCGTGGCTGGACTTGAAGAACTCGCCTGCGTCATCGGAGAACAGCACCGAACCGTCCGGCATCTCGCGGAACTTCAACGGCCATACGTTCATCGGCTTGTCACCGCGGCGACAAGCGCCTCACGCGTGAACAAGGTTTCCGCGTATATTTTCTCGCGGTAGACGGCGTGCAAAATATCTTTTCGAAGCTGGTCTTCGGCAATACCGCCCGATGAGCCTATTAATATCGTACCGCCCTTCCACGCAAGGCGGCAATTGGGGTAGAGTGCCTGCAGCCGAAGCATCGCGGCATCGGCGTATTTCTCGAACTGCGGCGGAATCTCCACCACAAATTCGGATTCAGTAGCTTTCGGAAATTTCGTCATGTCCCCACCCCGCGCGATAATGCGCGGCGCGACTCGAACAATCAACGCCTATTTGCTTTCTTCGTTCGTCTTTCCGCTCTATCTACTCGTTGAAATACTGTTCTTCGTTCACGCCGGCCGGCAAGGCGAAAGGCCTAACGACCCTACACCGCTGCGGTCTGCTGTTTCATCCGCGAGACATGTCAGATATCATCAACTCCTTCCTGTCGATCAGGGGCTAGACGGCCACAGGACGTAACTGGCCAAGCATTCGCCAATTCTTTTTCGCCGCAAATGTGCAGCACCACATAGGCTCTATGAACCTAGCCAGCAACGACACGGGCAACGAACCGCGCCCTTCCAAGGCGTTTGATCTCCACCTGGTTGCAATGGTCGCAACAGGCCTGGAAACGTCGAGTATTCCTCCGGCTGCTGAATACCCAATCCAAAATCCTGACCGAAAGGCTCGGGCGCCGGACGACCTTCGGCCCCTGAAAATATTCCGAGATCGCGGTGCGCATGCAGGACCGAGTCCTCATTATCTCGCTGACCTGGTCAATCTGATGATGGCGCTGCTCCAGCATCTGCTCCCGGTCGAGCGCGAGGACCTGCGCTGTCTCCACCGTTTTCTCGGCCATGAAACGCAGCCTCGAGATATCTCGGCCGACACTCGAACCACTGTGAAACATAACCGCCACGGAAGGCTTCCC
This sequence comes from Mesorhizobium kowhaii, assembly GCF_042431665.1. Lineage (NCBI taxonomy): Bacteria > Pseudomonadati > Pseudomonadota > Alphaproteobacteria > Hyphomicrobiales > Phyllobacteriaceae > Mesorhizobium > Mesorhizobium kowhaii. The sequence continues at coordinate 40,599 of NZ_JBHLYT010000058.1, read as the reverse complement.
ATCCCTTCCGGCGCGGCCGAATTCCTGCAGCTGGTCTTCGACCGATGCCGACTGCTGCCAATGGATCACGAGGCGGACGTTCGGGACGTCGAGGCCCATGCCAAAGGCGTTGGTGCAGATGATCTGGTCAACGACCGGCCTGCTTTGCCCAAGGAAGCGCTTGACGAGTTCCTGCCGTTCCCATGCGTTTCCCAACCTGGAATGATAGAGCGGCACTTCAATCCCGAGACTGCGCAGGGCCGCTTGCAGTTCCTCGCCGACGTTCGTTGACGGCACGAAGACCATCGCCTTCTGTCCCTGGAGCTGTGGCAACCGCAGTAGCGATGCGATTTCGACGGCTCGCCGATCGGCTGCGCATCGCCATCGGAGGAGCGCGATATTGGGTCTGTCGACATCGCGCACAAAGACCTCGGCGTCTTCAATGCCGAGCGATTTCAGGATGCGCTGCTGCATCTCCTGCCCGGCGGTCGCCGTGAACGCCAGGACGGGTGGCGAACCTAGCTTTTCGCGGACCTCCTTGAGGCGGCCGTATTCCCGCCGGAAGTCCCTGCCCCATTGATCGACGCAGTGGGCCTCGTCTATGACAATAAACGAAGGCCGCGTCTGCTTCAGGCGAGCACGTTCGCTCTCGCTCCTGACGAAGAAGCGCTCGGGAGCCAAATAGAGCAACTTGATCGCGCCCCGGCCTAGCAGTGAGAATCGGGTCTGTTTCTCCTCGACGCTCAGATCGCTATTGATGAAGGTGGCAGGGATCTTTTTCGCCAGCAGATCTGACACCTGTTCCGACATCAGGGTCTTCAGGGGGCTGACGACCATGGTCAGGCCGCGGCGAAGCACGGCAGGCAGCTGAAAGCAAAGGGTCTTGCCCGATCCGGTCGGACTGACGACCAGGACCGATTTTCCAGAGAGCGCAGCCAGCACGATCGGCAACTGGCCTTCCCGGAAACGATCCTTCCCGAACAGCCGGAGAGCCGGCCCGAAATTGCCCACGCCTTCAAAAACCTTGCCTTCGGTATCCAACCAGCGGGCAAGCCTGACCGCCCATCGCTCGATTACCCGTCTCGCAAGCCTGCCAGCCAGGTTTGGGTGATGGGCTGCATGGCAACCATCACAGAGGGTAACGAGGTTCGAGAGCTCGTCCGTTCCACCCATTGATCTCGGCAACAGATGATGCACGTCCGCTTGGGCGGATTTCACCGGCGTAGAGCACGAGACGCAGCGGCAGTGGTCACGCTCGAGAACCTGAATGCGTATTTCGTGCCACGAATCTGCGGCAATAGGTTGGCCCATTTCTGCTCGCGCCCCGTCCTTCGAAGCTGCGGAGTAGCAGAATAGTTTTATGAAAAGCTGACCAATGTCATCGTCACGCCGAGGTCCAGGCGGCGCGAATGGTGCCGACGTCCCCGTCGACAGGTGACTGTGCAGCCGATGCCGGTGTCGGCCTGGCCCTGCCCTATCGCCGCCGCTCACCAGGTTAGCGGTGGGCTGATGCAGGACCCGGCCCGCCGAGAAGGGAGAGCGCAATGAGTGAAGCCCGAGCCCACCGACCAAGGCTCCTGACATAGGTGCACATTGAAGCATGTTACCGTGACGCGGGCACCTGGCCGAGGGCGCGAAGCTCCTCATAGACCCGGATCAGTGTCCGCCGCTCCCGCTATGGCTTCGCCGCGTTCGCTGACCGCAGCCAGTCCCACTCTTCCCGCCTGGCGCCCTGCGCGGATAAGGTTGATGCTCGCGCTCGTATCGGAACTCCCTATCGCTCCGAATGCGGCGGTCCCCTTCACTCCCTTAAGGCGAAGGCTTTGGATTTTCAGGTGGAACAGTAAGCGTGCATGCCCAGGCGCTTCACAACGCCCGGTTCGCGTATTAGTTGTCCGTTTGGTAACGCGTCACGCAAACCCTTTTTCGTTTGCGGCGTGACTTTTTTGTTGAATTTTACGAAGACCTTCGTATATTGAGCGGGCAGATGGCTTTCAAGGGTGTCGGGTATCGCGTCATCAAGGCACTGAAGGAAGGTACTTATCAGCATGCGGCCCGTGGGGGCATCGAGGACAAGAATGCCTTGATGACTGGCGACATCTCCCCCGAGCAACTGATAACGATCATCGACAGGTGCAATGGCACGCACCATGAGAGTTCTGAACACCATGAGTTCAAGGGCATTGAAGTCCACATCCTCAAGCGAGATGGATGGTACATAAAATTCTGCTTCGTTGACCCTGACACGGTCTTCATAAGTGTACATCCGTCAAGGTAGGCTAACATGAAAATCTGGTATGCTGGAGATAGGAGCAAGGCGCTCTGCGAAAAATGCCGGAAAGTCGTTACGACGACTTTCGATTACCACGATGTGCCCTTCGAAAGCGGGATCGGAGTGGCAAAGCAGATCATGGCGGCTACCTGCGACGAGTGTGGTACCGTTGTGGCTATCCCCCCGCAGTCGACGCCAGCGATCCGCGTTGCTCGCGAGATTGCTTCCAGGCCTTTGGAAGTGGTTATGGCCGCGCCGTTTATAGATACGTTGGACCTGGCGTCCTATCGGATTGATCCTTCTGCTGGCGTGATCCTCCGGAAGTCGCTGATCGCATACTTCGTGCACAGGTCCGTAAACGACGATTCCTTGGTTGAGCGGCTTCGCAAAAACGCGGAGGTTCATCGAGCGAAGTGGAAAAGCTGGCACGACACCCCGTCAAAACGTCTTTCGATGAAAATAACCCCACGCGTTGGCGACGAGTTCGACGAACTCGTCAAGAAAAGCGCGCTGAATAAGACAACATTGGTCAAGTCCATCGTAATGGACATTGGCTCCGAGATCGTTGAGCCCCAAGAGCCGCAGATGATGCCTGAGTTGCGCAGGATGGCTGCGGCGCTTGCTGCCTAGTGTCAGTAAAACCGACAAGCAGGCCAGTTTGCCATAACTGCGCGGTCCATACGTGTGGAAATTCGCTTTCCCGCACGTATGGCAGCCAAGGCATAACTCATGGGTCATGCGGATGAGGCGGGCTACGGCTACGGTGCGAGCCCTCATGGCGGATTGGGCACCATCGCGGCCCATCGCCGATCTCTAAAAGCAGTATTGAATCCGATTTGCGCCTCCTCGGGAGTCCCAAGCCGTGGAAAACCAACGCTGCCGTTTGCAACAAAACTCAAAATAAAATTCGCAGACTCTTAACACCGAAAAATCGTTGACGCGGTAACCTAGGGCCAGGTCTGAGGTCACGCGCGGCTGAATAGATGCCGCCAATCCTTCAGACCGCCGCATAGCGCACAAAAGGGGAGTACAGCAAATGGCCAGAGCGCTGATCCTGGTTGGGGGCACGGTAATGGGCTCGGGCCTGCTCTACGTCCAGGCTGCTCAGCGTCTTGGCCTCCAGCCAATTACCCTTTCGGACGATCCAAGTCGCTATGACAATTTTGGAGCAAAAGACGTTGAGACAATCCGTGTTGATACAGACGACCTGGATGCATTGATCCGGGAATGCTCTCGGCTCCGAGAGACCTATGAAATCGCTGGGATTACGAGCGCAAGGGATGCATTTTATGCGACAGCCGGCAAGCTCTGTCGGCACTTCGATCTACCTGGACCAAACCCAGGAGCTATTGAACAATGCTGCGATAAGTACACCCAGCGTCAGCTTCTCGCGGCCTCGCGCGTTCCGATACCTGCTTATCGCTTGGCAACCAATGCTGCGGACGTAGAGAATTCCGCCGCGGAGATCGGGCTGCCGGTGATAGTTAAGCCTGCGGCCGGCAGCGGCAGCGTCGGTGTCCGATTGTGCCGCACTGCCGACGAGTTGGCCGAACATACGAATTATCTTTTGGGCGGGCAGCACATATGGCAATCTGCGCCGAGAATCCTGGTCGAAGAATTCGCACGAGGCCCGTGTTACTCGGTCGACATAATGGGGAACGAGGTCATTGGGATTGGCATCGGCGACTTCGCCCCTCCACCGCATTTCGTCTATCGTGGGTCGACTTACCCGGCCCCACTGAGAGGTGACGAGTATGAGCGTATCGCCGATATTTCGCTGAGCTGTTTGCGCGCCCTCGGCCTTGGCTGGGGGCCAACGGGCATCGAATTTCGGTGGACCGAGCGTGGCCCTGTTGTTATTGAGGTCAATCCGCGCCTTCACGGCTCACCAAATCCCCAAATGGTTCAGTTGGCGCACGGTGTTGATCTTATCACCGCGCACATCAAGCTTGCCATCGGCGAAGAATGCGATTTGCGCAAAAGGCATGCGCAGACGGCGGTCGCGCGATTCCTGGTTGCAGATCGCGACGGGTTGCTCGATTGGATCGGTGGGGACAGCGAGGCGGCTGCTGTATCAGGTGTCGCGGAGGTCAAATTTTACGTTCAACCCAAAACGCCGATTGTCAGAAAAGGCGATTATCGAGACTGCTTGGGACATGTCGTCGCGGCTTCATCCAGTCTTCCTCGCGCCGAGGCAATACTCCAGCGTGGCGTCGATGCGATCGATTGGTCCATAATACCGTTGAGGGACGGGAGTTGAAAGTGACTGGCAAGTATGAATCCGGGCTTATCTGACGATGCTGAGATCAATAGGAAGTTGCCGCGGCCGTGCACGAGCGCCTGCGCACTTTATCAGCCTAAAGAAGATGCAACACCGGCCGCCGAGATATCTCGTCGAGCGCATCCGCCTCATGCTTTCTCAATCTAATCCGGCGGCAGGGAGATGTCGTGACGGTTCTGTTGTCCGCGCCTTTAGTTAGTCCGGTACACATTGTAATTCCCTTTGTGGACTGTGGGTGAGCCCGTCAAGGTACAAGCAGTTTCTCTGGCCGCGGACTGGGATGAGCCCATCTGATCGCGGATGCGGTACCGAGCGCCGCGCCGATTGTCTCGGGCTAACGCGAAGGAGGAATCCAGAGGGTAAGCCGCCGGCTCGACCTCGGCAACGCGAGATACGTTCCTGCTGCCTCCAAGGCATTGGATTGCGTTCGGCAAATTCTGCTTATTGCCAAGGGTTAGTATATCGGGAAGGCGCCAGGTCAGCCCCAGTTTTCATGTGGGGATAGGCGCTCCTGCGACTCTCCCAGGCTTCACTTTCGACAAGCGTGAGAATGACGGCAATTTGGAGAGGAGTTCTGTGTGAACGACAGGAACGGTGTGCAGGCCTTTGAAACGTCAGAATATCGCGCTCGGCTCGATAAAGTGCGTGTTTCGATGTCCAAGGCGGGAATGGACGCGCTTGTGGTCATCTCACAAGCCAACCAGTGCTATCTCGTGGGGTATGAGGCGTTTTCCGGCGACGAGCCTCAAGGGGTGCTCGTGACGTTGGATGACGATCCGTATTTCATCTTGCGAAAGATGGATGCCGACGCTGCGGCTGATGCCGGATGCTGGCTCCCGCCTGACCGAGTTATCAGCTACGCCGAAGTGTACGTTGGCGGCTCTACCGAGGTCAGTGCGTGGGAAGCAATTGGCCAATTCATAAAGGGCAAGATAGGGTCGTCTGCGCGTATAGGCATCGAATTGTCTGGACTAGGCGTATTCAGCTGCCCCAAGCTTGTTGGCGCATTGGGAGTTCAAGAGCCGCTTAACGGCAGTGACCTGGTATCGGCATGCAGGTTAGTCAAGTCCGAACGCGAACTCCTGTATATGAGCGAGGCGGCCGCGATAGCGGACCGGGCGATGCTCGCTGGCATCGACAAAATTGCCGTCGGCGCGAGGCATTGTGACGCAGCGGCGGCTATCATGTCGGCTCTCTGCACTGGGACCGACACCATTCCCGGTGGCCCCCCTCCGATCCCGCCGTTCATCCGGGGTGGGAAGTTGGCCAATGCGCCGCACCAATATTGGATCGACGACGTATTTGTCGCCGATCAGCAGTATTATTTCGGGATTGGTGCCAGCCGGCACCGCTACGTGGCTCCAATGACGAGGACTGCTCATCTCGGCCCGATCACCCCACATCGAAAGATCCAACATGAGGGTGCACTGGCGGGATTCCACGCCGTCGTCGAAGAGCTTCGCCCCGGCGCCACTTGCGCTGATGTCGTGCACGCATTCCAAACGGCTATCCGGCCATACGGCCTCACCAAAGATTCGCGCCTAGGCTACTCTGTTGGTCTCGATTGGTTGGATGGCCCGAGCTTGGTGACCAAAAACGATGCCGAGATGCTGGCCAACATGACCTTCTTGGTGCACCTTGGTTTCTATGAGCGCGGCGACCTCTACATGTTGAGCGACACCGTCCGGGTCGCAGAAAATGGGTCTGAAGCAATGAGCAAGGTTCCGCGCATTCTTTTCGAGCGTCCCGTATGAATCAAGGAGCAACGACAAGCGAAGTCGCCGCTCTGCCCCCCCCCCCGGCTAATTGAGCTCACGGGCATAGCTGACGAGCGGGGCTCGCCGCATGGAATCGAAGCGACCTTTTAGAACAGACGAATGATCGCCTGAATCATGACACTTACCTCGATGCCTAAGGCGGACGTGGTCACCCGGTCGGCGAATAGTTGAGAGAGCTCCTCTGCGCCGACGGCTTGTATGTGCCTTCAGGCTTCGCTTCTCTCCGGAAACGTGGCACATCTTCGATCGAAGTCAACGATGCCCGAGGCCCTCCAAAGGGGCGGCCGTGGTCTTGCCCAGCTCTTGACATATCCGCCACCAACTCCTGAAGCCGCTGCTCGAACTTGACTTCGCATCTCGCCGGACAAGGGTTTCCAACGCTTCTTAATGCAGCCGTAGTGGTCCCTTTTGATCGTCTCGAACTGCGGCTCGGAGGGTCCCGGTAGGGACGATGGTTGCCCATCGCCCCTACCGGGACCGCTCGGAGGCCAGCCTGCCGAGCAAGTCGCAACGTGGGATAGGTTTCGCACGCGATGGCGATAGCCGAGAGCGCCGTAACAGGCGATAACAAAGCATCATAATGCGGATTGTACTCTCGTCGAATCAGACTTTGCGGCAGCGGTCCCTATCCAAATGGTCGCCTTCGTCTTTTCTCGCGCGACCGCCTCGCTTCGTGAGGCCGGCACTGGATGGCACCCAGCCATGGCTCAACCTGAACAAGGCGATGAGAGACTTGTACTGAATTCGACATAACGGCAAAACCGATGTAATACCGGTCGGAGTATCCTATTGTTTTAAAAGAATTCTTTCGCTTGGCATGGTGCATGCTGAGCTGCCTGCAACGGTGCCAAGAAGCGTGGCGATGTCGGTTGGAGGCCAAAATGGATTTAGGGCTTGAGGGCAAGGTGGCAATGGTCGCGGCCGCCTCGAGCGGTTTAGGTCTAGCCACAGCCGAGGAGTTGGTCAGCGAAGGCTGCCGTCTGTCCATCTGTGGCCGGGATCCGAAGCGGCTAGATGGAGCGGTGGATCTGTTGCGCAGCAGAGGCGCCGAAGTGCTGGCGCGCCCGACCGACGTAACCGACTGCGCCGATGCAGCAGCTTGGGTTGACGAAACAGCAGAGCGTTTTGGATGTATCGACATTTTGGTGACGAATTGCGGCGGCGTCTCTGCCGGACCTCCCTCGGCCATGACGCCTAAGGATTTTGACGACGCATTTGACCGAGTGCTTCTACCTTCGATAAATCTGGTTACGGCCGCCTTGCCGTATCTACGGCTCTCGCAAGCGGGGCGAATATTGATGCTCGCCTCCGAGGCTATTGTACGGACCCCAGCACATTTCGCGCTGTCAGGTGTCGCGCGAGCAGGGCTAGTGCCATACTGCCACACGCTCGTACAAGAATTGTCGGGGGAGAGCATCACGGTAAACGTGCTCGCTCCTGGAGCACATAGCACAGCGATTCACGAAGCCAATCGTCTCGGTAGCCACGCCGAAGCCATTCGCGCACTCGAGGACAGGACTCCGGCCCGACGCCTTGGCGATCCCTCTGAATTCGCATCGGTTGCTGCATTCTTGGCCAGCGCTCGCGCGGCCTATGTCAGCGGCCAACTGATCGTCATCGATGGCGGGCTCAGTGCAACCGTCTGAAACAAAACGTCGGGCTAGGAGCCGTCGCATGAACAAAGGTAACGCAAACAGAGTCGCTATTGATCTTGGTCCTTCAATGACACCTGCGTATGTTCGCGACAGTCCTGAGCAGGAGCTCACTATCGCCTTTAGTCTTCGAAATAGGCACGCAAGCCATCCGACGCTCTGCCTGACAGTGAGAGCCGATCTTTCACAGCTCGATCCGGGTTACGGGTATGAAAATAATCCGAACGAGCTAGCTGACGCGGCTGAGAGAGGCGGCGTACTTCCTGAGTTTCGGCGCACCTTCGATCATGCCGAGACGCGCGTGAAGCGATGTCCTGCGATGCATCACATCAATTGCTTTGCATCATGCTGATCTTACCGGCTGGACGATGACCTTGACTTGGTGCCAACAAGAAAATCTGGGAATGGGGCAATATCCGCATGGCTGATACAACTCGCAATTCCGCAAATGGTGCAGAAGGGTACCGGGAAATCTTCGGAATTGATGGCAAGGTAGTCTGCATTTCAGGCTCGAGCCGCGGCTTAGGTAAGTCGCTCGCCGCCTGCTTTGGGCGATTGGGGGCGAAGGTGGTTCTTTCCTCGAACAATAATGAAGATCTGGCCGAAGCAGAGGCCGAACTTGCGGGCCAAGGAACCGAGGTGACGGCTATCCACGCTGATGTGCGGTCGCACGAGGATTGCAAGGCACTGATCGGTGGCACGGTCGACCGTTTCGGGCGGATCGATGTGATGGTCTGCAATGCAGGCACAGACATCATCAAGCCAGCGCATTCCTATGAAGAGGCGGAATGGGACGAAATTGTCGACACCAATCTGCGTGGGTACTACTATTGTGCCAAGTTTTCCGCCCAAGCAATGCTCGAGCAGGGCGGCGGCAGCATCATCATGACTTCTTCGGTTGCCAGTTCACTAGGTATACCGGGTCTGACTGTCTATGCTGCGACCAAAGGTGGCGTTAATCAACTCACTCGCACCATGGCGATAGAATGGGCCGATAAGGGCATTCGTGTAAATGCCGTCGCACCTGGATTCATCAACAACTTTATGGATGGGGTGCATCCTAACCTCGATACCCCTTACCAGCGCCGGGCAATGGACCTCACTCCCATGCGACGCCGGGGGAATTTGTCCGAGTATTTCGGGCCTTACATTTTCCTCGCAAGCCCTGCTGCATCGTTCGTGACCGGCGAGATTCTCTATGTCGATGGGGGTTACGCCGCGAGCTGATCCAAGATGGTTCGACGTGCTGCCGGCGTCAGAAGGAAGTAGAACTATGTTAAGCACGATACCAGATGGGGTAAACCTCCTAGACTGCACCCTGCGTGACGGTGGCTACTACACGGGTTGGGATTTTCCACCAGGCCTGGTCTCGGACTATGTCGCTACCATCAACGTTCTCCCCGTACGCATGGTCGAGCTGGGGCTCGCCGGAAAGCCTGGGAGCCGCGGATATTTCGCCAGTATGACGAGCTCTAAGGCCGAACAGGTAGCTGCTGACCTCCTGGTCGAAGCATGCGTGATGATCGATGCCAAGGATGTGCTTGCGAGCGAACTGCCTATACCTCTTGCCGTGGCCCACCTGACAGAAGGAATATTGCCAGGGCGGCTCACGACCATACGCGTCGCGGCGCACTACAGCAAACTCGCGGCTTGCCGGTACATTTGCGCCGAGTTGTCTCAACGGGGCTTCCGTGTGTTCTTGAACCTCATGCAGATCGATGCAGCAAATGCTGCAGAAGTTGAGGCGTGCCTGAAGGAGTTAGAGCGGATCGACAGCCTTGACGTGGTTTATATCGCCGATTCGTTCGGGTCTATGAAGCCGAGCCGCGTTCAGGAATTGATCGGCCGATTTGCCGGTCGACTTAAGAGCGAGATTGGATTTCACGGCCATGACAACTGCGGATACGCACTGATCAATTCAGTGGCGGCCGTGATGGCGGGAGCGACCTGGATAGACTGCACCATGGGCGGCATGGGCCGCGGAGCCGGAAATGCAGCGAGCGAGCAGCTCCTGCCGGTTCTCGGTCGCCTCGATACATCCGAGGAACAGGCACTCCTGGGGCACGTTCTGCATCACTTCGATCCGCTTCGCAAACGATATGGCTGGGGCAGTAGCGCAGCATATCAGTTCGCGGGCTTGACCTTCATCCATCCTTCCTATGTTCAAAAGCTGCGCGAAGATGGGTCCTTGTCTGATGCCGCCATTATCGACCGTCTTTCGAACCTCGGCGCCGATGAACGGGTGAGTTTTGCCGAGGAAAACCTCTCGCAGCTGATGGCGCAGAAGATCGCCTGATCGCTGATATTGGTTGAGGCACGTCTTTTGCGCTTTTGGAGGCAGCCATGGCTCTACGAAATGTCGCTGTGAAACCATCGGTCCTCCCGTCCGATCCACGGTTTTCATCAGGCCCTTGCCGCAAACATCCCGGTTGGAGCGTGCACTCAACTATGCTCCGACATGTTGGACGCAGCCACCGGAGCCCCGAGGGACTAGAAAGGCTGAGAGAGGTAATCAGGCGCATGGCGTCTTTGCTAGAGCTACCTGATGGCTGGCTCTGCGGAATCGTGCCCGGTTCGGGCACTGGGGCCTGTAGCATGGCCTTACACAATCTACTCGGTCCGTCTCCAGTCGAGACGTTTTTATCAGACAGCTTCGCACAGTATTGGGCAAATGAGATCGATACGTTGGCACTTGCTCCTCAAACGCGGCACATTTGTGCTTACGGAGATTTTCCCAACACTACCGGTATCGACCCCAATCATGACATCGTCGTGGTATTGAACGGCACCAGCAGCGGGGTCTGTCCACCCGATCTTGACTGGATTCTTCCTGGCCGTGCCGGGCTTGTGATCGCAGATGCCGTCTCTGCAGCTTTCACGAGACGCATCGACTACGATCGGATCGACGTTCTGTGTTGGTCATGGCAGAAGGCGCTTGGCGGCGAAGGCGGCCATGGCATGATCGCGCTCTCGCCTCGGGCCCAAGCGCGGCTGAAAGCCGGCGGGCTTAAGCCCATAGCCAGGCTCCTGAGACTCCACAATGCCGATGGATTCGTGAACGAAGCATTCTTTGGCGGTCGCACGATCTCGACCCCCAGCATGTTCGCTGTCGAGGACATCCATTCTGCGCTCGACTGGGCCGAAGCGTGCGGTGGACTACCCGCTCTTCTGAACAGGGTTGCCGATAACTATGCTGTCATGGCGGACTGGGTGGACTCGACTCCTTGGATTGATTGGGTTTGCACCGATCCGGCGGCACGCTCGGCCTGTTCAATTACCCTTCGGCTTGTAACAGAGCAACTCTCAGCCGGGGATTCAGAGGACGACGGCAAAATCGCCGGGCGGATGACCCGTCTGCTTGAAGCCGAGGGCGCGGCTCTTGACATCTGGAGTTACGGTGATGCGCCCCCGGGATTCCGGATATGGGCGGGGCCTACCGTCGAGTCAGATGACCTATCGATTTTGTGCGAGTGGCTGGCCTGGGCTTATAGCGAGGCGTCCCAGGAGAGCCTACCACCCGAAGCGAGCCTCGTGCGTCGCGGCTGTTTTCCGTCCTCTAAGGCTCGGGCAGTTCAGCCAAGGACGGACTCAGCTTGTCTTGTAACCGCCGCTCCTGAAAGCCCATCTCCGCAGACGCTGGCAGATTGCTATGACGCGATACTTTTCGATGCGATGGGGGTCTTGATCGGGGCAAATGATGCCCTGCCTGGCGCTGCTGATATCTTGGCCCAACTTAATATGTCTGGTCAGCCATACTACATCGTAACGAATATCAGTAGTGGATCGGACGAAACGATATTCGCACGTCTCCGCGGCGCCGGACTTCCCATTCCGGCGGTGGACCGAATTGTGTCAGCGGGAGGTGTCGCACGACGTCGCGTGCTCGAAGAGCTGGCGGCCGGGCGGCTACTTTCGTATGTGGGCAGTGCACACGCTGCGCATGACATTTTTGGCAAGCATCCAAATCTTCATTGCGCTGACACGGCCAAGACGTTCGACACGCTCGTAGTCCTCGATGACGAAGGTTTCGACTTCAAACGGGCTGCCGATAACATCCTGTCAACCTTTCAACGCAGACTGATCGAGACGGGCGAAATGCCTCGTATCATAACGGCAAACGCGGATATGATTTATCCCGCCAAGAATGGCTCAGTCATCTTTGGACCAAGCATAATAGGGGCGATGCTTCAGGCAGGGTTAGCACCGTTTGGAGCTCCTCCGATCTCGATAGAGTTCATGGGCAAGCCAGGAAGAGCGATTTTCGACGAGTGCATCACTCGGGCCGGTACCGACCGCCTTTTAATGGTCGGCGATCAGATTGATACTGACATCAAGGGCGCAAAGGCTGTCGGCCTCGACGCGCTTCTTGTAAGCACGGGCCTCAACAATAGGGGCGAGTTGCGCCGAGCCGAGAACAGCGCTCCCGACTATGTCGCAAAGCACCTCCATGAGATCTTCGACGGCAGTTTGTCCCCACACGTTTCCAGCACAACATCGTCTTCTTCGAATGACCGTTACGGCGATTGATGCCGCCCCTCGGTGCGTTGACGCGACGAGCGGCGGGGCGAGATGGCCACCAAGCTGGCGCAGACCCGTTCATGTACGCCCTGGTCAAGACGCACCGGAGCCAGATCGCGTCCGACCGACCTCATGCCGCTCACCGAAGGTCAATCAGTTCGCCTCATCCTGCACACCGCCACATGCTCCGGACGTCGGACCGAACAAGCCACAGGCCATCATGTCGATCACGAAGATGACCCTCAATATTATGCTCGGCCGGTGCGTCGCGGAGGGTCTTCTTAATCTTGACCGCCTTGTAAAGGACGACTTCTTGGCCAAAGCCGCGCGAGGGGATGCACTACAGCTGCTTTACGACGACGGACGGCATCTGGATCGCCCATGGGGGATATGGAGGGCAGTACCTGCTCGCCAATCCCGACACCGGCATCGCAGTGGCCTACATGGCGGTGCTTGAAAACGAGAGCGGAGATAGCGGCGATATCTACCCGCCCCTAATTAACATGATGGCTGAACTTGCAGCAACTGAATCAATCGGCCCCGGACGATCTGAGTTCATCGGAACTTAGAAAGCGAACCGGAGCGGTCCGGACCGCGAACGCGAACGCGAACGACTCTTGTTATCGAGGGCCGCCTTCGCTGGTTTTATCGTTTAATGGCAGGCGACGCTGCGAGGCGATCTGGGCGGCGGGAAGGTAACGCTTAAAACTGAGCGTCAGGAGGTCGATCCAAATATCAGCTGAGTGATGGACGAATTCGCAGCAACTAATACCGGACACGGGAGGAAACTATGGAAGGATTTATCAAGAACATCGACCGCCGCACTCTTCTAAAGGGAGGAGTTGCGTTGGGCGGTGGTGTCATCACTAGCGGCATGCCCCTTTCGCAGGTCATATGGGCGGCCGAAGGTAAAGTGCTCAAGGTCGCTCTTCAGTTTGAGCTTGTGACTTTGGACCCTGGCTTTTACACCTCGAGTTACGAAATTAACGTGATGAACTGCCTCTATTCAAAGCTGACGCATTTCAAGCCAGGCTCCGAATGGGGCTGGGATCTAGAGGCGGCGGAAAAAGTCGAGCAGGTGGATCCCACCCATATTCGCTTCCGTCTGAAGAAAGGCATCAAATTCACCGGCGGCTATGGTGAGGTGACTGCCAAGGACGTCAAGTTCTCATTGGAACGCACCATCAACCACAAGTCGGGGAGCATGGGGGAACTAGGCTCATTCGATCATGTCGAGATCGAGGACGAACATACTGGCGTTATCGTGTTCAAGACGCCGTACGTGCCGGTCTGGACCATCACCTTCCCTTATGCCAGTGGTCATATCGTTTCCGAGCAGGCGGTGATGAAGGCGACCAAGGATGGTGGCAATTTCGGCATGAAACCGCCGGCGTTCTCGGGGCCCTATGTGCTCGCGGAGTGGAAGCAAAATCAATACACGCTGTTGACCCGCAATCCGGAGTGGTCTGGCCCGAAGCCTGGATTTGACGAGATCCGCATCGTACCGATCACCGACATCAAGACAGCGGAGCGGGCCTATCAGGCCGGCGATGTTGATTTCGCAACGATCAGTCTCGATTCACTGACGACCTTCAAAAGCAATCCGCCGCCCGATACAAAAGTTGAGGAGCATCCCTCGCTCCGTACCATCTGGCTTGGCATGAATATGGATCACCCGGCGCTCAAGGACATCAATGTCCGCAAGGCAATTCAATGGGCGATCAATGTGCCGCAGATCCTGGACACCGCCTATGCGGGACAGGCGAACGTGGCAACCGGGCCAATTGCGCCAGGTATTGTCGGCCATCGCGAAAAGGCGCTCGTTCCACCGGAAAGCGACCTTGCCAAAGCCAAGGAGTTTCTGGACAAGGCCGGTGTCAGCGACCTGCAGCTAACCCTTGATTGCGACAACAGTGGCATTCCTGGGATAATTGCTCAGACAATCCAGGCGCAGTTGTCGCAGATCGGTATTGCTGTGCAAGTCAATGCCCAGGATCCCGGTTCCTTCGCGACAATCGGTCAAGAATCGGAAGGCGATCGCTGGAAGAGCATGCAGCTCTTTATCAGAAACGACAGCAGTCTGCCTGATCCTTATTACTGCACGACGTCGTTCGTGAAAGCCCAAGTGGGCATTTGGAATTGGGAGCGCTTCCGCAGTGACCGCTTTGACGAGCTCGACGCCAAGGCAGTCGCGATCGAGGATCCGAACGAGCGCGCAAAGCTCTATTACGAGATGCAGGACCTCTTGGAGGAGTCGGGCGCCTACCGTTTCCTCACAAATGGTGCCACTCCTATCGTGTATCGCACGACTAAGATAAAAGCTGCGACCCGTCCGGACGGCGTCCCTTTGTATCTCGACTTCACGCCGGCTTAACGGCGCCGTGGCTGAGTTATGCTGTTTTATCTTTGTAAGAGGTTGGTCCTCGCGGTCACGATCGTCGTGACCGCGGTGACACTTCTGTTCCTGATGATCCATGCGGTGCCGGGCGATCCAGCTGATACTCTGCTTGGCCCGCGCGCCACGCCCGAAATGAAGGCGCATCTGCATCAGCAGATGGGCCTCGACAGGCCGTTAATCGTGCAGATCGTCACCTTCTTCGGCGGACTGCTGCGCGGCGATCTCGGCTATGACGTGTTCAGCCAGAGGCCGGTCGCCGACATCGTGTTTGCGCAATTGCCCTACACGATTGAGCTAATCCTGGTCTCCATCTTCTGGGCCGCTGCTATCGCCGTGCCGCTAGGGTGCTACTCTGCGATGCGGCGCAATTCCTTGCTCGATCAGTCGGTTGGGGTCGTCGCGGTTGCCACCATCGCCATTCCTTCCTTTGTCATGGCAGTCTACGCGCTGCTGATCTTCGCCGTTGCCCTCCGCTGGCTCCCGGCGATTGGGCCAGGCGAGGGCTTCGTGGATGGACTCGTCCACCTGGTCCTGCCTAGCTTCGCTATGGGGATTGGTTGGGTAGGCTACATCTCTCGACTGGTGCGCGCGTCCATGCTCGAGACGCTGGGTGAGAACCATATCCGCATGGCTCGCTCTTTCGGGATTTCAGAATGGCGCATCGTTTACCGCTACGCTCTGCCGATTGCGATCTTGCCGACGATAACCGTCCTGGGCGTAGGGATCGCATGGCTGCTGTCGGCCGCGGTGTTTGTCGAGGTGGTGTTCGCAAGACCGGGGATCGGAGCGCTGATCGTCCAGGCGGTGAATACGCGCAACTATCCAATTGTGATGGGGGTCGTCGTGGTCACCACCTTCCTTATCGTCATTTCAACAACGGTCTCCGATCTGGTCAATGCAAGTCTTGACCCGCGGGCTCGGGAAAAGCTCTGATCATGGCGCGCATTGACACGATTGGTACAGAAGCTACCGCAAGGCCCAATCCTGGCGCCCTTGGAGCTTTCCTGCGGCAACTGCTTAAAAGTCGCTTGGGCATGCTTGGCGCGGTGCTTGTCTTGGTCGTGGTGGCGAGCGCAATCCTTGGTCCGCTCTTCATCACACATGACCCCATCCGCATCATGGTCGGGCCTCGTCTGGCAGGCCCTTCGGCAGATTTTCTTCTCGGCACGGATCAACTCGGCCGCGATACCTTTTCGCGCACCATCATGGGCGGCCGTATCCCGCTTCTCGTCGCCTTTGCATCGCTCGGCAGTGCGCTTGTCGTAGGCCTCGTGCTTGGCCTGATAGCAGGGTTCGGGCCGGGCTGGCTTGACAGTTTTCTGCTGTTATTTTTCGACACGATCCGCTCGTTCCCCGGTATCATATTTGCTTTGGCCATCATCGCCCTTTTGGGGCCCAGCATGTCCAGCGTGATCCTGGTCATCGCAATAACATCCATGCCGATCTATGCGCGTGTCGTGCGCACCCAAACGCAAGCGTTGCGCAACAGTGATTACATTGACGCAGAGCGAAGCATGGGCGCCAGCACGATGCGTATTCTTGCCGTCCACATGCTACCAAACGTGGTTGGTCCGCTTCTCATCCTTGTGAGCATGGACGTACCGGCGGTGATTGCCGTTGAAGCTGGACTGGGCTTTCTCGGCATGGGTGTGCGCCCTCCGACGCCCGACTGGGGAGCGATCTTGAACGATGGCTACAGCTATATCAATCAGACGCCTTGGCTCGTCATTGCCGGGGGCACTCCAATCGTCGTCGCCACGCTGGGCTTCACATTCCTTGGCGAAGCATTGCGCGACATATTCGATCCCAAGCTGCGGAAAGACCTATGAGACGAGAGGATCCGACACCTCAAATGTCCGCCCATCCGCTTCTCGAGGTTCGGAACCTCAGCCTCGACTTCGGATCGCCACGCGGACGTGTTCACGCCCTGCGCAACGTCTCGCTCGACGTGCCACCCGGACAGGTAGTGGGCATCGTCGGGGAGAGCGGATCCGGCAAATCGACACTGGCCTATACGGTGATGGGGCTGCTTCCAGAAAACGCTCAGGTTACTGCCGGCAGCATTGTCTTTGAGCGGCGCGACCTGCTCACACTGACTGCCCAGGCGCGACGTAGTCTGATGGGCGACCGCCTCTCCATGATCTTCCAGGACCCAATGACCGCACTCAATCCGGTGCGCACAATCGAAAGCCAGATGATCGATATCCAGCACCACGAAGAAAGAAGCCGCAGCGCCAAACGCTCTCGTGCGGTCGACATGCTCAAGCGCGTTGGAATTCCCGATCCGCAAAGCCGCATCGGGAATTATCCGCATCAGTTCTCTGGTGGCATGCGCCAGCGCATCTGCATTGCTATGGCACTTCTGGTGAAACCAGCGCTCCTTATCGCCGACGAGCCTACCACCGCGCTTGATGCTACATTGGAAGTTCAGATCATCCACCTGCTCAAGGATCTGCAAAGGGAGATCGGTTGCTCCATCCTGTTTGTCTCCCACCATCTCGGCGTCGTCGCTGAATTGTGCGACCGAGTTGCCGTCATGTATGCGGGCGAGGTGGTGGAGCAGGGGCCCGTGCGCGATATCTTTCACAGGCCGGGCCATCCCTACACTAGGGCACTGCTTGAGTGCGACCCTGGACGCATCAAAGAACGGACGCGCAATTTGCCGACCATCCCGGGAGAGGTCCCCAGCCTGCTCGGAGGCAAAAAGGGTTGTATCTTCCGCCCACGGTGTCCTCACGCTTTCGAGCGCTGCGTAAATGAGGCGCCTGGCGAATACCATGTCTCTGCTGACCAGGTCGCGCGATGCCATCTGCTCGATCGAGCTGGGGTGGTTGCGGCATGAGTGCGCTATTGAGTGTCCAGGACCTGCGTGTCCGTTTCCGCACTATGGGGCCACTGAAGGCGCTCACCACGAGCACGGCAGATCCTTTCATTGACGCTGTGTGCGGCGTCTCCTTTGAGATCCGCAAGGGGGAGACGCTTGCCCTGGTCGGCGAGAGCGGATCTGGCAAATCCACCATCGCGCGCACAATCATCGGCCTCCAGCCGGCCATTAGCGGCAGCATTCGTTTCGAGGACCAAGAACTTATCGGCCTCAAAGCGGCCGAACGAAAGTCCTACCTGCGCCGCATGACGATGATGTTCCAGGATCCCGTGGGCTCCCTCTCGCCGCGGCTGACGGTGCAGTCGCTCCTTACCGAGCCATTCCGCATTCATGGCGTGAGCACTCGCGATCGCGCTGCCGAAGCGGAGCGCCTGTTGCGCATGGTCGGCTTGCCGGCGGATTTTGGGCGCCGCTATCCCCATCAGCTCTCTGGCGGACAGGCCCGCCGCGCCGGCGTCGCACGCGCTCTTGCACTCAACCCAGACCTGATCATCGCCGACGAGCCCACAGCAGGCCTCGATGTATCGGTCCAGGGCGAGGTGCTTAATCTGCTTGCTCGCCTTCAGGATGAACTCGGGGTCGCTATCCTGATCATCACCCACAACCTTAACGTAGTCCGCCATGTGGCCGATCGTATGGCGATCATGTATCTCGGCCGCATTGTCGAGATTGGCTCAACCCAAGACGTCTTCGATCGCCCCCGCCATCCTTACACGCAGGCCTTGCTCTCGGCCAATCCAGCGCCCGATCCGGATGCCGTTCTCAACCGCATTGAGATCAAAGGCGAGGTGCCGAGCATGCTGAGACGACCGTCCGGCTGCGAGTTCCACACGCGGTGCCAGTACGCGCAAGACATGTGTCGCCGAGTCTTCCCCGAGCCCGCAGCCAAATCGGAGGACGCGGAGCATCGCTTCAGATGTCACTTCCCACTCACCTGCGAAACCAAGCTAGCCTCTCATGTTCCCTGTCAAGGTTGAAGGCAAGAAGGCTCGCCTGCTTGGCAGCAGCAGGTTTGCGAAGCAGTCGGATCGGCTGAAGCTGCACAGGGCTGGGGGTGGAGCGCAGAGACGACGGTTGATCAGACTCTCATCCGCGGGTTGGGTACCGGCCTTCCGTGTCTTCGTCTCGAGGCTGTCCCGGTCGAGGGCGGGCGTCGGCCGCATCGGCTCGGCCACATAACTAGCGACGGGAATTCCCCCACCGTGGCCCCACCCCCAGCCCTGTGCAGCATAGCGCGCGCCCAACAGTATGCCGCCGCTGGCCAATCTTCCTGTGGTTGATGCATCCTACCGCATCAGCATTTCCGACTCCTGCAATGTCGATAAATATTGAGAGCGCGACGTTATGGCACCTTTGCACGCAGATCACGGGGCGTAACGTCCGAAGGTATTGGGCACGCATATGGGTGCCCACCCGTTTGTTGCTTTAACTCCGCCTTTGCACGAGCGATGATTTCTGGGTTGCGTATGCAATCGGCCGCCGTAGAAGCCATTACCTTGGCAGCCAATACCATGCCCTTATGGGCTGCAGGCAAATCGCCTTGGGTGACAAGCTGCCAACTGTGGAAGGGTGTGCCAATAGCGAAACATGCTGTTTGACACTGTGCAGTAGGCACGATCCAGCTGACGTCGCCCACGTCTGTCGAGCCCATTTCGAATTGGTCTGTCCCCAACGGTATGAGGCTATCGTGGAGAATATTGTCCTTCAACGAAACATCGCGCCCCACGACGCTGGCCAGAGCATCTTCGTCCGTCAGCGCGGCCTTGCGAAGCTCCTTGGCGAACTCATAGTCAGCTGTGTCAAAAGGGGGCGGGCCGACACGGCGCATGTTCTCATACATAACATCGTACAGCGCTTTGTTGGGCAAAAGGTTGGAATAGCCGCCGGTGATTTGCACTTTAACCGATGTCTCGGTCATAAGCGCAGCACCTTCTGCAATCTTCTTCACGCGGGCGAACACCCGCGCAGCATCTTGCAGGCTCGGAGAACGAATAGAATAAGACGACTCGGCATACGCCTGCACTACGTTAGGGAACTCACCTCCCGCGTTGATAATGGCATAATGAACGCGAGCGTTCGAGGGCATGTGCTCGCGCATGTAATTGACGCCAACATTCATTAGCTCGACTGCGTCGAGCGCACTGCGCCCCAAATGTGGATCCGCCGCCGCGTGCGCCGCGCGGCCGGTAAATGAGAACCGCGCCCACTTAGCAGCGTTCGAGGATTTCGTTAACACTTCGTTAACCACCGCTGGGTGCCAGCAGAAAGCAACATCGAGATCGTTAAAAGCGCCGGCTCGAGCCATAAAGGCCTTGCCCCCTCCAGCTTCCTCTGCCGGGCAGCCGTAAAAGCGCACTGTAGCTTCGATACGTTCCGTTGCGAGCGCATCCTTTAATGCAGCTGCTGCAAGCGCCGAACCAGCGCCGAGAAGATTGTGCCCGCAGCCATGACCTGGTCCACCCTCGGTCGAGCAGGGTTTAGTTGCGCTTGAGACTTGAGCAAGATCGGGAAGCGCATCATATTCGCCGAGGATGCCAATGATGGGGCTGCCCTCGCCGAATTCGGCTACGAAGGCGGTGGGGATGCCGCCGACATTCGTGGTGATACGAAAACCTTCGCGCTCGAGCATAGCGATGTGCTCGGCAACCGAGCGATGCTCGTCAAATGCTAATTCCGGCATTGCCCAGATGCGGTCGCTTAAAGCGCAGTAGTCTGCGGATTTCGCATCTACGCGGCGGGTGATTTCATCAAGGCTGAGACGATCATTTTCCATATTTACTGAAATCCTTGAGGTCATGACTATCGTTCCGGCGGTAGACGCCGTGGTGTCTTTATCCGATGAAGGGTCGCGACCTTGCTGCAGCGAGACATGGATTAGACATCAGAGTCTGGGCGCAAGTCGCCCAATTTTCGAAGGCGACTCGGTGGCAAGCGAACTACTCCCGACAACGACAATACTGCCATAGGTCTTCCTGGTTGAGGGGTCTAGAACTCCTGTTCTGTCCATGGCGCGCTCCGCCAAGCAAAGTAGGCATCAAGCTAGAACGCGTTGGTAGATGCAGATAACGGATAATTGCACCAGTACAACGCCACCACCAGTGTCCTGCGGACAGTGGCAGCCTACGCCAGCGTGATGAAAGCAGGGGTATGCGCAAATCCGGATTTCTTCGTTTTGTCCGAAGAGCCGCCGGAGTCCAACAAGCTCACAGACACGCTGACGCAGCATCTACGTTGATCGCGGTCCTACTTAACAGTGCCAACTTGGTAAACGCCCAGGCGCGACCGGCTTGCCATCGCCTCCTCTCGGCACGGCAATTTTGTCGCGAGCGAATTCAAATAAAAAAAAGCCCGGCTCGAGGCCGGGCAAGGTTGCGCGGGTGCTGGGAGACACCGGCGCAGGGAATTTCCTTGAACCAGCAAAATCGCGAAGATTCACATCGCTAATTTCCAGCGCTCCCCATCTTTCGCCCGGCGATCGCTTTCTCCAGCCAGCCGATCTCCATCTCCGGCACCGACGACAGCAGGAGATCGGTGTAGTCGTCGAACGGCGGCGCCAGCCCTAGGCTCTTCGTCCCATAGCGCACCACCTCGCCGCGATGCATGACGGCGATGGAATCGGCGATCGACTTCACAGTCGCGAGATCGTGGGTAATGAAGAGGTAAGCGACCTGCTCGATCTGCTGCAGTTTGAGCAGCAGCTTCAGGACACCGTTGGCCACCAGCGGATCGAGGGCCGAAGTCACCTCGTCGCAGATAATGAGCTTCGGCTTGGCGGCAAGGGCGCGGGCGATGCAGACGCGCTGCTTTTGCCCACCCGAAAGCTCGGCCGGATAACGGTCGAGGAAGCCGGTGCCCATCTCGATTTCTTCGAGGAGCTCTTGCACGCGCCGGTCGCGCTCTGCACCCCTCAGTCCGAAATAGAAAGTCAGCGGCCGACCGATGATGGTGCCGACGGTGTGGCGCGGGTTCATCGCGACATCGGCCATCTGGTAGATCATCTGCAGCTGGCGGAGGTCTTCTTTCTTCCGGTCGGCCAGCCGGCTCGAGAGCTTGCGTCCGTCGAAGGTGATTTCGCCCTGCCGCGGCGGCAGCAGGCCGGTGATGACGCGGGCGAGCGTCGATTTGCCGGAACCGGATTCGCCGACGACGGCAAGCGTCTGACCAGGGTGGATATCGACGGAGACGTTTTTCAGCACCTTGATCTCGCCGCTGCCATAGGCGGCGGTGACGTTCTTGACCGACAGGACTGGTTTGGGCGTCGGCTGCTTCTCCTGATGCTCGATGTGATGCACCGAGACAAGCGCCTCGGTGTAGCTTTCCTTCGGCTCCTTGATGATCTCGCGCGTCGTGCCCTTTTCGACCTTCTTGCCGTGCCGAAGCACCATGATGACGTCGGCCACCTGCGCCACGACAGCGAGGTCATGAGTGATGTAGAGCGCCGCCACGCCCGTGGCACGGATCGCCTCCTTGATCGCCGCGAGCACGTCGATCTGCGTCGTCACGTCGAGCGCTGTGGTCGGTTCGTCGAAGATAATAAGATCCGGCTCGGGGCAGAGCGCCATCGCCGTCATCACACGTTGCAATTGTCCGCCGGAAACCTGGTGCGGATAGCGCTTGCCGATATTTTCCGGGTCGGGAAGGCTGAGCTTGCGGAACAGCGCCACCGCCCGATGTTCGGCCTCAGCGCGAGTGGCTAAGCCGTGTTTGAGGCAAGTCTCGACGACCTGATCCATCAGCCGCTGCGCCGGATTCAACGCCGCGGCGGCCGATTGAGCGACGTAGCAGACCTCATGGCCGCGCAGTTTGCGAATACCGTTCTTACCCTGCTTGAGGATGTCGCGGCCGTTGAGGATGACTTCGCCGCCGGTGATGCGGATACCGCCACGGCCATAGCCCATTGGCGAGAGCCCGATGGTGGATTTGCCGGCGCCGGATTCACCGATCAGGCCCAGCACCTTACCCTTCTCGAGCGTCAGCGATACATTATCAACGATGGTGATCGTCCTCGGCTTTTCGCCGCGCGGATAGGTGGTCGCCTCAATGCGGAGATTGCGGATGTCGAGCAGAACATCAGCCATTGCCGCGCCCTCCCTTGAGATCGGTGGTGCGGTTCAGTATCCAGTCGGCGACTAGGTTGACCGAGATGGCGAGCGCGGCAATCGCCGCAGCCGGGATCAGCGCCGCCGGAATGCCGAAGACAATGCCGTCCTTGTTCTCCTTGACCATGCCGCCCCAGTCCGCTGCCGGCGGCTGCACGCCGAGGCCGAGGAAGGAGAGAGCGGAGAGGAAGAGCACCGCATAGATGAAGCGCAGCCCGAGTTCCGAGATCAGCGGCGACAGCGCATTGGGGAGAATCTCGGCGAAGATCACCCACCACTTGCCTTCGCCGCGCAGCTTGGCGGCCTCGACGAAATCCATGACGTTCAAGTCCGACGCAACCGCGCGTGACAGGCGGTAGACGCGGGTCGCATCGAGAGTGCCCATGACAAGGATCAGCGTGACCAGCGTCGAAGGCAAGACCGAGAGCACCACGAGACCGAAGATCAGCGTCGGGATCGCCATCAGCAGGTCGACGAAACGGGACATAAGCATATCGAACCAGCCACCGACCACCGCAGCGGTGAAGCCGAGGATCGCCCCCATGGAAAAGGAGAGCGCGGTTGCAAGGACAGCGATGAAGATGGTTGTCTGGGCGCCATAGATCATGCGCGAGAGCAGGTCGCGGCCGAGATTGTCGGTGCCGAAGAGAAACTTCGCCGACATCGGCTCCCAGACGCCGCCGGCAATATCGCCAAGGCCGTAGGGAGCGATCCACTGTGCCAAGATCGCCACGAGGAAGAATAGGGTAGTGACAATCAGGCCGATCAGAGCGCCGATGGGAATACGTCTTAGCATGGCGCTCCTCACCTCGGATGCCTGAGGCGCGGATTGGCGAGAATGGACGCCACGTCGGCCACGACGTTGAGGAAGATATAAACGGCGGCGAAGATCAGGCCGACGGCCTGGACGACTGGCACGTCGCGCATGGCGACATGGTCCACCAGATACTGGCCCATGCCCGGATAGACGAAGATCACCTCGACGATTACGACGCCGACCACCAGATAGGCGAGGTTGAGGATCACGACATTGATGATCGGGGCAAGGGCATTGGGTAAAGCATGCTTGCGGATGACCTCGAACGCGGTAAGGCCTTTCAGTTCTGCAGTCTCGATATAAGCCGACTGCATCACGTTGAGGATCGCCGCCCGCGTCATGCGCATCATATGTGCGAGAATGCCCAACGTCAGCGCGGTGCAGGGCAACGCAATCGCCTTCATTCTGTCGAGGAAGGGCATGCCGTCATAGACGGTTGAAATGCCTGGGAAGATCTGGAATTTGACAGCGAGGAAATAGACCAGCAAGTAGCCGATGAAGAATTCCGGCACCGAGGTGGAGGCAAGCGCCAAGCCCGAGATCAGTTTGTCGACCGGCCGGTTGTGATGACGCACGGCTATGAGCCCCAGGATGACGGCCAGCGGGATCGACACGATAGCGGCCCAGAAGGCGAGGAACAGCGTGTTCCACAGCCGCCCTCTGATGGACGTGGCGATATCGAGCTTGGTCGTCAGCGCTGTGCCCAGGTCACCGTGCAGAATTCCGAACAGCCAGTGGAAATATCTGACATAGGCAGGGTCGTTGAGGCCCATTTCCTTTCTGAGGTTCTCGATAGCCAACGGCGTCGCCGTTTTGCCGAGAATGGCCTGCGCAACATCGCCCGGCAGGAGATTGGTGCCAGCGAAGATCAGAACCGAAACGGCGACCAGCAAAAGGATACCCAGCGCAATGCGCTGGGCAATAAGCTTGGAAAGCATGGTCGTACGGCCTCAGGCCTGGAGCCAACATTTGGACAGCGCGTAGCCGCCCATAAGTTCCTGGTTGCCATCCGTGGCCCAGCCGCCAACCTGCGGCCCTGTGGCATCGATGAAGTCGTTGAACATCGGAAGGATCGAGCCACCTTCGTCGCGGAGGATCGTACCCATGTCGGCGTAGAGCTTCTTGCGCTTCTCGGCATCGAGTTCGCCGCGTGCCTGGACCAGCATTTGGTCGAACTTCTCGTTGGAGAAGTGAGACTCGTTCCAAGGTGCTTTTGACTGGTACTCGAGGGAATACGTCATGTCTTGGGTCGGACGGCCGCCAAAATAGCTGGCATAGAAAGGCATCTTCTCGGATTCTGACCAGTAGCTGTCGCCTGGATTGCGCTTCACCTCGATGGTGATGCCCGCCTTGGCCGCGCTCGCCTGGTATAGCTCAGCAGCTTCCACCGCGCCCGGGAAGCCGACGTCTGACGTGTTGAGAAGCACCGATCCGGAGTGGCCAGACTTCTTGTAATGGAAGGCCGCCTTATCCGGATCATATTTGCGCTGCTCCATTTCGGTAAACAGGGGATAGGTCTTGCTGATCGGCGTGTCATTGCCGACGGAGCCATAGCCCCCCAGGATCTTCTGGACCATCTCTTCGCGGTCGATGGCGTACTTCAGTGCGAGCCGCAGATCGTTGTTGTCGACAGGCGCCGTGTCGCACCGGCAAATAAACATATAGTGGCCACGGCTGCTGGCGTTGCGGATGGTGATGGCGGGGACGTGCTTGAGGAGTTCGACTACCTTCGGATCGACTCGGTTGATCATGTGGACCTGCCCGCTCTGCAAGGCGGAGTTGCGAGCCGTCCCGTCGTTGATGACGACGATCTCGATCTGATTGGCAAAGCCGCGATCGTGGCGCCAGTAATCTGCGAATCTTTCGCCGCCAGATCGAACTCCGGCATCGTGGAATGTGACCTTGTAAGGCCCGGTCCCTATGCCGGCAGTCGGGTTGTCCTTGCCACCATTCGGCTGGATCACGACTTGGTGTGCAGTCATTATGAACGGAAATTCGGCATTGGCTTCCTTGAGCGTGAAGACCAGATTCTGGCCATCGACGGCCATCTTGTCGATGCCCTGCAAAAGTGGGGACGCGCCGGATTTCGAGTTGGCGTCGCCATGTCGCTCGATGGTGGCGAGCACGTCGGCGGGCGTCATTTCCTTTCCGTCATGGAACTGTACGCCCTTGCGGATCTTGAAGGTCCAGACCTTGGCGTCTTTCGAGGGGCCCCATTCCTCGGCAAGTGCCGGCTGCACTTTTCTATCTGCGTCCAGCTCAACAACCGTTTCGCCCCACTGGCGGCTGAAGATAAATTGAAGTGGATCGGTCAAGAGAACTGGATCGAGACTGTCCGTCGCCGCTCCACCTTGCAGTCCGGCTTTGAGCAAGCCGCCCTTGACGGGTCCCTCGGCCCTTGCGGCCGTGGCAAGCAGGTTATTGGCAAACGCCGCACTAACACCGAGCACTGCGGCCCGACCTAGAAACTCGCGTCGGGACAGATTGCCTTTCGCGACGCGCTCACTGAGAAAATTCAGTTCGTTCATCTTAGTTCCCCTTTTTCCATGCGTTCATTGGCTTATTCTCTGCTACCCGCACGAAGTAGCGTTAGTTGCGGCTGTCGTACGATCATTGACGGTGTCGAACGTCGGAAGAGATCGCCGTCCTTGTGGCCTGGCTCCTTTCGAACGAGACCGTGTATTTTCGAATAAGAGCAAAATTCGCTTTGCTCCTCTGCCGGAGGTCGGCGCGTGGACCAGTCGAAGGAGCTTAGGCGCGAATTTGTGAGATCCTACTGCACGACCTGCGGTCGGCCAAAGAAAGCCTCATATTCTCGACAGCACTCCTTGACATGCGATAGTTCCACCAGCCCTTCGATCCCAGCACCGGTCGACCTAAAGGTGTATGTAGAGGGTAGGTCGACCGTTACCGTTTGTTTCCTCGATCGACACACGGTAGGTGTCGACCGATGGATCCTCCTCGATGCTACCCGCGTCGGCCCCGGCGCAGTTTGAGGTTTTTACCTCCACACTCACGGGATAGCCGCGCACCCAAACCTTGTTTGGATTGAACACGGACTGGCCCGTTTTGATCGCAAACTCCCAGCCATGCCACGGACATCGAATTATTTCGCCTTCTTGCTCATACTCGAACTGCCCCGGCGCTTCGCCATTGACCATTCCGTCGATAATTCCTCTGCACAGAGGCGCGCCTTTATGTGGACAACTGTTGCGAACGGCATAGTATTGGTTGTTGACGTTGAAAATCCCGACACTGCGCCCTGCGATATCGACAATCCGTCGTCCGCCAACCGGGATTTCGTCTGCGTAACAGACTTCAAATTTCTTAGGCACCGATACCTGCTCCCTATGCGGCCTGAGAGATTGCTGGTAGCGACAGTTTGTAAGTTTCGATGGCATTCTCCGCGAAGATGCGTCGCCGCAAATCCTCTGGCTGGTCGGACAACGTCATCATCGGATCATCCGCATCCCAGTGCGGGAAGTCACTCGCAAACATTAACGTTCGTGAACCATCGATCCAGTTGATAATGTGCTTGATCGCTTCCGGATCTGCGGGCTCATCCAATGGTTGGGTCCCAAAACGAAAATGCTCCACTAGGTACTCACTTGGTAGCTTTTTCACCCATGGAGTCAGCCGACGAAGTCCCTTCCAATCGAGATCCATCTTCCACATCAGGGGCACTACCCACGCAAATCCGCTTTCCACCATGCCCACTTTTAAGGTCGGAAACTTTTCGAACACACCTTCGAAAATGAAGCTTGCTAGGTGCACGGCATATGAAGGAGGACGCAGCAGACGCATTTCTATGTAGTAGCTTGGCCATCCGGCCGGAGATGGCGGCGGATTGATGCCCGTTCCTTCTGAACCGAAATGCATCGTCACGGCTAAGCCGTTTCGGGCGCAAGCTTCGTATATCGGATGATAAAAGCGCTGGCCAAATGGCCTAGGCGCGCCACAACTGAGCATGACTCCACAAACGGAAGCATGTGAGCCGAGCCTATCGATCTCAGCGGCTGCCCCTAAAGGGTCCTGCGAGTTGATCGCGAGGTTAAGCCTAAACCTCGGATCCTTGGCGATCCAATGGTCCATTGAGTAGTCGTTGAACGCACGGCACAGGGCACTCCCGTAGTCCACGTCGGCGAGCGCGCTCGCCGTTTGCGCAGGACCGCCAGTAAGTATCCCCAAATCGATACCATATGCGTCGAGTAACCGCTTACTGCAACTCTGCGCGTCCCCGTTACTACCTTTCATCTCCCCAGAGCCTTGCTGTTCAAAATCTCCCCGAATTCCGAGAACTCCTCCGCTAGAGGCGTAGGGGTCGCTTTCCAAGCCGCCGAAGCCCCAATCGGCAAAACGCTCGGCATTGAACTTAGTCAGATAAGGAAACAGTTCCGATTTTGTCCGGTAGCAGTGGTGGACATCGGTGTCCACAATTGTGAGTTTTCTCCGACTGCTCGTGACTAGCCCAGAATTCATCTTTTCCTCCACTCGTGTTCTCAATGGGAACCATGAAGCGCACGCAATTGAGTGTGCTTATGAGGACGATGGCAGCTTTGTCGTCTCATTGAAATATACAGTTTGCCCCTAAGTCGGCCATTACACCAATGCAATGCTCGCCGTTGAAACAGAGCCCGCTCCGCCCCGGGGGAACCGCTCTGCGGCGCAGAGCGTCGGTCACGATCGTGAGGGCACGAGGCGCAACGTCGCGCGCGCGCCCCTAGATCGAGCGCATCATCACATCTAGCCGAGGCCGCCCAATGAGTTCTTTCCGGCAGCGCAGATTTAAGCAGCGTGAATGCAGTCCTCACGGCCAGAAAAGCCATCGTGCGGCGGGGCTCCGTGAAGAATTGGATCTGTGGCTTAACGCCGCTCACGCACCAACCGGTTCAGCATTTCGGTCAAGCCTTGGCAGGAGCCGGCAATGAGCCGCTCCGGCCAGAGACTAAGCTCTGGTAAGCCCGGCTCTATCCTGCTGTGGACCTCGGATGGCGCGTTGCCTCCGCATTCTTCTGAGCCTTCACTAATCGTCAGGCGGCCGTAATGCGAAGGAGGGCGTTCGACGAGATCCGCGCCGATGGCCTGCCAATGATATAGCCCGCTAGTGATCAAAAATTACTGCGCCTACGCAACACGACGCCGTCGAAATCCGCTTGGATCGGTCTCCGATTTGTCGCTCGCCGAGCTACCGGCCTGGACGTCTCTCACCTGACTGCCGGCATCACGACGGCAGGCGCTGGAGCGACCAATCCCCAGACGCGCGCGAGCTTCGCTTCGGAAGCCGTGGCCCTGAGATCCTCGGTGGCAAGCTTCGAGGTAGGGAGCCGTCGACGCGGTCGATCGATGCCGCAACAAATCGCCAAAGGTCTTTTGTGGCAATGCGGTCAACAACCCGGTCGCGTGCGTGACGCAAGATATGAGGCCCACACTTACCCTCGGGTTTGAAGCCAATGTCACGCCTTCGAGCGAGGCTGTATGCTCGTCGAGCTTTCGATGGGGTGCACGCGTGCAAACGAAGTGTTCCCTGGCATCCGTCGTGGCCCGTGCGGGACGTCACGCAAGGAACGAGTAGGCTTACGTTTTTGCTGTGACGGACACGAATGGGTTCGGTCCGCCAATCGATGTCCTCAGAGCGCATGTTGCGGATTTCGCCTGACCGCAGCCCATGGTGCCGAGCAGTTTTAAATCGCATAGTCTCGCAAACCGGCAGATGTTTTGTCCATGCTCGCGCTGCCAGAACCACACCGATCTGGCTTCGCTTCAAATTCGGGGGCATCCTTCAAAGTAGCGGCGGAGCGAAGAACAATGCGGCCACACGTTCGTCGCAATAGGGCATGTCGTATAAAGACAACGTAGCAGTGAGCGGACGCGCTCCGCTACAGCCAAAAGCCGCGCCTGCTACCGACAGGTCCTGCATAGCTCTAGGATATCGCCGAACGATATGAGCCACCGAATGAGGCACTCGATCAAAGCGCGGCTAGCATGGGATTGACCGGTTCGGCATGGTGGGCCCTACCGCCCTAGGGTGTCGCCAAGTGAGCGAGGCGCTCCCCCACTCCCACGTGAACGGAGGCCTCACGCGAACCCGCAGCTTAACTCGATTCCAGTGTTCATCCGACCTGCGGCCTCGACATCCGCCGAAACCATTCGGGAATAGCCGCGCCGACAAGCAAACCGGAGGTCGACGCTTCGCGCCGCCGGTCCATGCATCCCTTCGCCGGAGCGGACCCCGTATGCTGGCGAACGTCGCGGGTGTGATAGCCAACTTCTGCACAAACTGTATATTTTAGTGCGCCGAGAAACCTGCCATCGTGGCAAAAGAACAAGTCACTTGGGTGGGCAGTAGCGCTTTCTATCGCTCTCTCCAACTCTATAGGTAAGCTCCCTGCCCCGCTTGGAATTAAAGCGTTCCGACGGGATAGTGCTGACGGATGCAGTTATGGCTCAGGTACTCAAAGGATCGTAAAAATGGCAAGACATACATTCGCTGAAACGATCAGGTCGGGAAAACCGCAAATTGGGGCCTGGATGCAAATTCCACATGTGATGGTCGCGGAGACGTTGGCGCAAACAAATCTTGATTTTCTTGTGGCAGATGGTGAGCATTCGCCCATTCCACCCAACGCGCTTCTAGACATTCTTCCTGCTGCCGAACGATACGGCATGCCTGTACTGTATAGAGTCGCTTGGAACAGGGTCGAACTTATAAAAGCGGCGTTAGATCACGGTGCGAATGGCATCATGGTGCCAATGATAAATTCGGGTGCCGAAGCCATCGAAGCTGTGTCGTCCTCAAAATATCCGCCTGCTGGAAAGCGCGGATCTGGAGCGTGGAGAGCGTCGAACTATTACCAAAACGATGCAGAGTATCGGAAGAATGCGAACTCTAGCTTGGCTGTCGTAGTCCAGATTGAGACACGGGAGGCTCTCAACAATCTTGATGACATAGCCTCAACACCTGGTGTTGATGCGCTCTTTATCGGCCCGGCTGATCTTGCCCTTTCCTTGGGCATGGAGTCAGGAAAGCTCACACCTGAGTTGCTGGATGCCTGTCAAGCAGTCGCGGATGCCGCTAAGAAGTACGGGATTGCATCGGGTATTGATGTGGCATCCATAGACTATTTGGCGCAGTTCCAAGAGCTGGGCCTCAGCTTGTTCACCTACGGATCGGATCCTGATTTTGTCTTACAGGGAGGCCGTGCTGTTGCGAAAAATTTCCACGATGCGTTTCTCGCTAAGCAAACTGCTCATTGATCCCTGTAAATTGCGGAATGTTGGATGACCTAGTGGCTCCCCGAAAGAGTGTTGCTGGAGGATCTAGCCCGCCTTATTCATGACGGATCTGGGTTTGTTTGCCGCTGAGCGGCGGACAGGTGGCGGCTCGGCGTCTTTTTCACCGCGGCTGTGTCTGGACTTGTGAACGCGCTGGAGGGTGGACGCTGTGTGGTTCGGCGGGGCCTGCTGCCCCGGCGGTCATGGTCCTGCCGGGAGCAGATTGCTGGCGATCGCCCGGAACAGACTTACCTCGGGACAGGCGGCGGCGAAGGCCAGGCGGATGCGCGAGACGGTTTCGATGACGCGGGCGCCGAGCTTGAGCAGCCTGAGCCGCAGCGTAGCGAACTCGGCGTTGCGCAGTTGATGGGTCGTGGGCACCGCCTCGCGCAGGGTGAGCATCAACCAGTATGCGGCGGTGTGCAGGACAAGACGGACCTGGTTGGCAATCGGTGAGCGGCAGGAGGAGGTTCGGTCGGATGCGAGCTGGCTCTTGTGCATCTTGATCAGGTTTTCGGCCTGGCCGCGGGCGCAGTAGATCACGTCGTAGATGTGCTCGGCGGAGCCTTTGTCGAGATTGGTGACGACGAAGCGGATGTCGAGGCCCATCGCAGTTGCCTCGATGCGAGCGCAGGTGCGGCGTTCGGCCTTCCTGGACTTCGCTTGTAGTGGCTCTCGGCCGCGCAGCACAGACTTGCGCTCGAGCGCGCGGCGGGTGCGGATGTCGTCGGCGCTCTCGTCGACGAGCCGCTGCAGAACCTTGTTGCCGGGTAGGCCGAAAAGGTAGTCGATCGCATTGTTCTCGCACCACGCCATGACTTGCGCCCGGCCGTAATGGCTGTCGCCACGGATCAGGATGCGGGTGGTCGGCCAGCGGGCGCGGATGCGGCGCACGAGACGGCGCAGATGGCCGCGGATCTCCTTGCCCGTCGGGGTCTTGCCAGGACGCAGGATCATCGCGACCGGGCGTCCTGTCGCGGCGTCGTAGATGTGCATCGGCAGGAAGCAACGCTCGTCGTAATGGGCATTGAAGAGCGAGAGCTGCTGATGGCCGTGAACGACATCAACCGTGTCGTCGATGTCGAGCGTGACGCTTGCGGGCGCCGCCGCATAGCTCGACAGCCACAGATCGACCAGCACCCAGCCGAGCCGGATGACGGTCCTGAGGTCGGGTAGGTTCTCCAGGCGCGAACAGGTCGGCTGCGAGCACAGATCAATCCCGCTGTCGGGCAACCGCCCGCAGGCGAGCTTGAAGGCCGGATCGGTGCGCAGCCGGTTGAGATCGTTGGCATCCTCGTAGCCGCATGCGATGGCAAAGATGCGGGCGCGCAGGATGTCGACCATGGCGTGCGTCACGCGCTGCGGGTGACGCGGATCGTGGATCGCAGCCGCAAGCCGGTCGGCCAGTCGCAAACGCCGCTCGGCGGCGGCCAGAAGCATGACGCCGCCATCCGAGGTGATGCGGCCGCCGTCAAACGCAGCTGTGATCTTCTTGCGTCCGACGGCTGGAAAAGACAGCGGCAGAAACGTATTCTCGGTCATGGCGGGTGTGGCTCGCGAGATGCGGTGGCAGGGTTGGCCTAAGCAACCGAATCCTACGCCAAATCAATCGCTTAAGCTACATCCGCCAGCCTCAAAGGCCCATCGTCGTGCATAAGACGGGCTAGCGGCCGGACGCGCCAACCGGATGGTCGGGAAATACCGACCGCTTCGGATGGACTGCTGGAGTCTGGGCCGGCTTCTCAGGTCCGGCAGGCTGTCCGATCTTCGGCAGGGACTGGTTCACGCTCTGAATAAGATCCGGGAGCGCCAAAATCGGCAGCGCAGTCTTGCTCACGTAAGCCCACAATGTCGCTGGTCAGATCGACCAGGCTCACCATCTCATCAGCCAAGCAGCTTCTCCTTTTTAAGGCTTGTACATGCCTAAACGGAATTACGCCCGCGTCGAGCTCCGGATCGACCGTCAACCATTTGTTCCGGAAATCAACTCCAATCTGGTGCTCGGAATGTGCTCGTCATATCCCTTAGCCGCCAAGAGCGCCTGCTACCAGATACTGCGTGTCGAGCTTGACCAATCGCATCCTCGATGCCGCCCACGCGCGGTATTTCACAGTACTGCGGGAACGGCTGGCGAGGAGATAGCGCTTCCGCCGGCGGCATTGGGCACGGGCGCACGGTGGAGAAGATGGATTAGTGTTTCGGACGCTTACTGTTGATCGTTTCGACCGATATCACTCGCCCCGTGGCCGCCGACGTGATCGCCGCCTGCATAAGAGCGAGACTGCCAATATTGTCACGCGCCAGGCTCGCGAAAGGTGCGGCCGTTCCGTTCTGGACGGCTCGCGCAAACGTCGCCAAGCTTTCTCTACGTCCGAACGATGCCATCGGAGGAAGGCCGATTGGCACTAGGGGTTGGCCGCGCTTTCGGATGCTGACTTGATCGCCGTCCAATGTCACATCACGGTCACCGCGGCAGGTCCAGATGATCTCGCCCTCGCCGCATTCCATATGCCACTCGCCGCCATACGGCGTCTCCACTCCAACACTAAGCCAATTGCCGCGATAGGTGACGACGGTGCCTCGATCGAAGATGATCGTCGCAGCCGCTGCGGGCGGCTCTCTGAACGAACTCCCCTGCGGCTGCCAGGCGGTACAATATACTTGGCGGGGTTCCTGCCCGAGCACCATGCGCATCAGGTCAAAGTGGTGGATGCCAAGATCCTCAAGAAGGGGCTGCCGGAAGGCGTAAAACGATTCATCGGCCGGCGTGCAGTTCAGAGACCGCCGGAATTCGATGTGGACTGCGCCTACCGGTCCGAGTACTTGCTCTCTGACAAGCCGGGCAGCACTGATAGCCGCAGGAAAGAAGCGGAAGTTCTGACTCACCATGAGTGTTAAGTGGTAACGGTCCGCCAAATCAGCGAGGCGCTCCGCCTCAGCGGTCGTAACCACAAACGGCTTCTCCACCAATACGTGCTTGCCGCCTTCCAGAGCAAATTCAACGAGAGGAGCATGGGCCAGGACGTCCGCCGTAACCAAGACAGCGTCAGCATCGATGTTCGAGAGCGCTGCCTCGAAGGTTGAGAAACACCGGTCCGGGCGAGCTCCCAGCCGCCTCTTCACTCGCTTCAACGCCTCGGGATTTTGGTCGACCCAACCTATCGCCTCGACTTCGGGCACCTGAGGTACAACCGTCTCAGCCCAGTCTGCACCCCATTGACCAAGCCCTACCTGAAGTATCCGAATTGTCATGACATCACCAACCGTAGACTAGCCGAACAGTAACTGTCGCTGCAATATGACCGCAGGACGCATCTTGAGATGGACCAAGTTCGCTCGCATCGGTCGGAGCCATGAGCTCGCAGACAAAACAGCAACGATTTGACCCGCTGCCTTATACCGCTGCGCCAAGTATCCACGTGGATCACTTGAGGGCAGCCGGCGTTACAGACAGAAAATCGCCCTACTGGATGTGTGACAAACGTCTCAAGAAGCCGCATCTTTCGCATTGGCCACTTCCCCTCAATGCAGTCAGCCTCGTGGGCCAACGAGGGTGTTGATAGACCCCTCGTGTCCGACATCCTCATCGAGGTACGTCCAAACCTTTCCGAGCTCGCCATGTAAGCTCGGAACCCATTAATTAAATCATAGCAATACATTTCACCCACGTCCCCGAGTATGTCATTAAACAATTGAAAATATCCTGTCAGGCTGTATTTATTATGTAAAGTGAAATTTACGTAACATTTTTATTGCTATCATTCGCTTAATCGAAACTTCCGGCACCGCTGCCTCCGGGTTTCAGACTACGCGTTGACGACGTGGAACACGGCACCAGTATGGAGCAGGTCAGAGGGAGGCGTGTCGCACTTTCATTGTGCCATATTGTCCGACACGGACGACCATGGCAGAAAGTGAACACGACAAAGGAGGAACGACTGCAGCGGCAATGCCAATCATCAACGTCAGGCGGTTCGGCCGGCAACAATCACCCCGCCCGACACAGAACCCGCATCACCGCTATGGCGTTGCCTGTAGCCTCTCGACGGCAACCTCATCCGTCCGTCGCAAACTGCGGCGGGAACTTCGACTGTGTGGCCTCGCGTTCGGCTTTGAGGGATGGGTGCGTCGCCGTTTGGGTGGTGACGGCGATCCCCGCTCGACGTTTATCATCCTCAAGATGACGCAGGCTGGGATTGTATGCCAATGACCTCGGACAACACGACCTCGGTTAACGTCAGCGGGCGGCACTTAGGTTTGTCGAGATCAAGACACAAGTCGTGTTCCGCTTAGCTTCGTTGTGCTGTCACGCCGAACGTTTAAGTCATTGAACAACAAGCGCAAAAGCATTTCCAAAAGAGATTTCTGAGCGTTTGGCACGACTCTTGATGCTCCTTTGGCAAGCCGCAGGTTTTGGCGAGGGTGTTATCGTGGTGACAGTGCTGCCTCCAATTCATTCGCGCCTTTTAGAGAAATGTGGGTTGCATGATCCGTTCATGGATTATGGCTTCTGCCCGGTGCAACACTGAACCGGTTCTTAACATTCGAGATGCAGTACGTCTGTTCCAACTGTCGGACGAACCTACCAAGTTAGCTCCGCGCTACTGTCGGCTCTCATTACAAATGGTGATCAACGCGCCAGTTCGACCCGGATGGCCAGTGCATTCCCAGCTTAGGAGTCATACATGTCTAGAAACCGCGACTTTGGAATAGACGTCATTCGTAGCCAACCGACTACATATGGTTGTGGGATGGGTCTGGGGATCATGCTCTTCGATGAGGTATGTCCTGGTTTTCCCGGCTCTGTACGGAACGCAAGTGCGCATCCATTCCCGGTCCAATACGATGTAGTCAAAGGTGTCGACTTCGATCGGCTCGTAATTCAGTCGGATAAATCCGCTTGCCTTGAACCCATACTGCAGGTCGCGCGTCGACTCGAACGTATGGGGTGTAGAGCCATCGCTGCCGAGTGCGCTCACTTTGCGTATTTCCAAAAAGAGGTGGCGGCCGAAATATCGGTGCCCGTATTTATGTCGAGCCTTTTGCAGGTACCTCTCGCGCAGCGGCTGACCGGAGGCACGGGACGCGTTGGCATCGTGTGTGCCTTCCCTCGGCGGCTGACCGAGCACCATCTGGTCAGCGTCGGAATCGACCCCGCGTCAAACCTTGCGTTCATGGGAGTATGCGAGGACTATTCGTGCCCGGACTTCGAGAATTTGTGGAGCGTAGACAAGTGGGGGTCTGCAGTTCCGACGGCCAGTTTCGAACGCGCCGAAGCCGAGTTCGTTAGCGCGTGTAAGGACTTCGTCTCCAAGAACCCCGACCTGCGCGCATTGATTTTCGGTTGCACAGGACTTCAGCCGTTCGCACGCTGTGTGCAGCGCGAAGTGAAGTTGCCTATCTTCTCTTGGAGCACGCTGCTCGACTTCGCCTTTTCAGTTGTCGTTCATCGCGAGCACTATGGCCACGTTTGAAACGCCTTACGCTCTTATTTCCGACATGTCATTCAATCCTTCTCCCAGAAGACATTCCATCATGCGCTACAACCAGCTTGGCAATACCGGCCTGTTCGTCTCCGAACTCTGCCTCGGTGCCCTGACTTTCGGTCCTCCCGACGAGACCCTGATCGCCAGCCTCGACCAGAAAGGCGTCAACGAGATCGTCGGCCGCTCGATCGCCGTCGGCGTCAATTTCTTCGACACCGCGGGTGTCTATTCCTTCGGCCAGTCGGAGCGGCTGCTCGGCCAGTCATTCAAGGAGCTGAGCATCAAACGCTCGGACGTCATCATCGCCTCTAAGGTACATTGCGCCATGGGCGAAGGCCCCAACCAGCACGGCTCGTCGCGCGGCCATATTATGGATTCGATCGACAGCAGCCTCGAACGGCTGCAGACCGACCATATCGATCTGTACCAGTTGCACGGCAACGACTCTGTGACGCCAATCGACGAGACGTTGCGGGCACTCGACGACCTCGTCGCCAGTGGCAAGGTTCGTTACGTCGGCGTCTCGAACTGGCAGGCTTGGCGGATCGCCAAGGCCCTCGGCATTTCCGAACGCAAGGACTATGCTCGCTTCGAGACGGTGCAATCCTACTACTCGATCGCCGGCCGCGATCTCGAGCGCGAGATCGTGCCGCTGCTCAACGAGGAAAAGCTTGGCCTCATGGTCTGGTCGCCAATGGCGGGCGGGTTGCTTTCCGGCAAATACGGCCCTGGCGCGCGGGGCAATGGCGAAGGCCGCCGCACCAGTTTCAACTTCCCGCCGGTCAATGAGGATCGCGCCTGGGCGGCGGTCGCCGTTATGCGCGAGATCGCGAAGAAGCACGACGTCAGCGTTGCCACCGTGGCACTTGGCTACGTGCGGACCAAGCCTTTCGTGATGAGCATCATCATCGGCGCCAGCCGCATGGACCAGCTTGATCAGAACCTCGCCGCCACCGAGCTGAAGCTCGATGCCGACGATCTCACAAAGCTCGACGAGGTCAGCGCGCTGCCTTCAGAATATCCCGGCTGGATGCTGGAGCGGCAGGATGCCGAACGCCGTCCGGCGCCTTTCGCACCGACGCCATAATCGCTTAAATTTACTGGGCGTTTCCTGGACTGCCTGTTCTATCGACCCGCGGCCCAGTTTTTTAGAGACACACGGCTCGGCGGAGATCCAGCAGAGCCCCTGACGCGTGCCGGCAGATGCCATGGCCGACATGCGTCCTTTCTCGGTAAGCGCTTGGCCGTAGTGCTTGAAGTTCGAGGACATGAGCGCTTCGATCTCGGACGTGAACCAGTGGTCGTTGACGCTCAGCAGTAAGCGCTCATTTCCCCGCACGTTGACGGCCCTTGCAACAACTGATCGCTTTCAGACGGACGCGTCGGGTCAGGCTGCGGCGGCTTTGGCGAAGTTGAAGGGCAGCAGATCGTCGATATCAGCGTCCTCGTTGCGTTGAGGCAATTCGGTGAGGACGTGGCGCAGCCACGCTAACGGCTCGACGCCACAGGCGCGGCAGGTCAACATCAGGCTGTAGATGACGGCGCTGGCCCTGGCTCCGTCGACGGTATCGCTGAACAGCCAACTTTTCCGGCCAGTGGCAAAGATTCTGATGTCACGCTCGAGAAGATTATTGTCGATCGGCATGCTGCCGTCCTCGGTGTAGCGAGTCAGATATCCCCATTGGTTCAGGGTATAGGAGACGGCGTCGCCGAGCTTGCTGTCCGGCAAGACTTTCGGGGCGATGTCGTCGAGCCATGCCTTGAGAGCATGGAGGATGGGGACACTATGTTGCTGGCGGAGGCGGCGAATGCAGTGATCTCGCGTTTCGCCGTCATCGGGGATTTCGTTCCGCGCCTGCCTTTCAACCCGATAGAGCTGTTCGAAGAACCGGAGCGCCTGTTCCGGCGGGCCGCCACCTTTCTTTCTCGCTTTGAGGGCGTCGACGAAGCGCCGCCTCGAATGGGCCATGCATCCAAGATGCGTTGCCCCTTCCAGCGTGCGCCAAGCGGAATAGCCATCACTCATCACTATGCCGCGGTAATCGCCCAGGAAGGTCTGCGGGTGTATCTGGCCGCGGCCTGGCTGATAATCGAGCAGCACAATTGGCTCGCCACTGTCCTCGCCGCTCCGGTAAGCCCACATATACGATGTGCTGGTGGCCTCTCGATCCTTTTCCTTCAGCACCTGAACCGTCGTCTCGTCGCCATGGATGAGAGGCTGCGATCTGAGCCGCAGCTTCAGGGCGTCATAGATGCGGGAGAGATGTCTTTCGCTCGAGCCGATCACCCAGTGGCCCAGCGCGCCACGGCTGACAGGAACGCCGGCGCGCTCGAATGCCTGTGCCAGGCGGTAGAGCGGTGTGCCGTCGACATACTTATGAACGAGCGCGAAGGCCAGCGTCGAAGCCGTGGCGATGCTGCCCGGCAAGGGCTGCGCGGACATCGGCGCGATCACGACCGGCGTGTTGATCCCGGTGCGGTCGCAATGGCGGCAAGCGTATTTGAAGCGGACATTCTGCAGGACCTTCGCCTTCACCTCGATATGAAGTTGCTCGGCAACAGTCTCGCCCATGCGATGCATCTGGTGACGGCAGCAAGGACAAGCTTTCTCGTCGTCGGCAAGGTCATACTCGACGCGCTCGCGCGGTAGGTTCTCCGGCAAAGCCTTGCGGCCGCGCTTCTTTCCCGTCGTGCCGTCGGTCGCCGGCAAGCCCGTGTCTGGCAAAGCAACGACTTCGCCATTTTCGTTGGCGACATCGTCCTCATCCGCGGCCTGTTCGGCTTCATTGAAGAGGCGATCAATGTGCTTTTCGCTCTTCGGCGCAAAACGATGCAGTCGTGCAAGCGCCAGTTCTTCCTCGAGTTTGACGACGCGTTCGGCGAGTTGACGGTTCTGCGCCTGCAGCGCAGCAATGCGTGCCATCAACTCTTCAACAGTCGGTTCGCCGGGTCGATTCATCAGATTCTTGAATCGAAAGCATGCCGCCGCGTCAACCGCTCAATTCGAGAGCCCTCAACCGGCAACCTGATATTGCCGCACCGGATGGCGGACCATCGCATCGATATCGATGCCGTCGAGGATCCAGTGCGATTGCTCGGTCGTAAGCGTGACCACCGCTGCCTCCCGGCGCGGCCACCGGAACTTGTCCTCGGTCAGCCGCTTCAGGACCAGCACAAAGCCCGACCGATCGAAGAACAGGAGCTTCATCCGGTCGCGACGGCGATTGCAGAACGCAAAAACCGCCGCAGCAAACGGATCGAGCGCCATCGTCTCTTGTACCAAAACCGCAAGGCTGCTGATGCCGGCCCGAAAGTCGATCGGCTCGCGGTGCAGGTAGACTTTCAGGTCAGCGCCCAGTCTGAACATGACCCAGTGCTCCGATGGTCGCCGTCAATGCATCCACATCACCGCATTCCAGCGTCAACTTCACGCCGTTCGGCAGTGACGCGCTCACCTTGGCTGGAGAGGAAAAAAGCTCAGCCCTTTTCGATGCCGACCCACGCACCCCATCGCAAGTCCCCGGCAAATCCACCGCGGCCATGCTGCTCTGTCGCAGCAAGGCCCGATCGGAAATGCTTCCAATCTGAACCGGGATAAACGCTGGTGATGAGGACAGCGGGAGGGACTGGGCCTGCGTGCGCTTCTTTATCCACTTCCGAAGAAGGTTCGCATTGACCCCATGTTCGAGCGCAAGCCTCGATACCGACACGCCAGGCTCAAGGCAGGCCGCGACAAGACGGTCCTTCGATGCAGGCTCGTATCGGCGTCGCCCGTTCCGACCGACAAGCCTCACCCGCAGTTTCTGCTCATCTTCTTCCATCACTTGGTGTCCACCTATTTTGGTGGACACCTCATGCATCAGAGCGCTCAACAGCAAAAGGTGCGGGGAAATTCGCGCTTACGCTCAGCATGCTCTTACGCTGAAAAGACGTCAAGAATTCCAGAAGCCGGTCAAGCCGAGGCGGCGAACCGGTCGCGCAGGTCGTGTCCGGAGGCCAATCTGTCGATCTAGCCCGCTTGATGCACGGCGATCGGCTTTCGGCGGCCTGCATGGCGAGCTGGCCGCCCTCGGAGTGCATTTTGACAAGCCTCGTCGGGCGCCGGCGATGATCCGTCGTGATGGAAGGCGGGGGTTTGCGGGTTGAGGTCGGCGGGTTTGTTT
>NZ_JBHLYT010000057.1:0-1881 GCF_042431665.1 Mesorhizobium kowhaii | reverse complement strand
TGTTGATTTTCACTGAGAACTGACCCGGCATTTCCACCGAGATTTGACCCGCCTTTCATGTATGTTTCGGTTCGGGGTTGAGGGTCAAGGTTCTGGCTTTCTCCTTCGCTTTCTTAGGCTCGTGTGCGGAGCTGTTCTTGAACCGGAAGCTGTCGTTTCCGGTTTCCAGGATGTGGCAATGATGCGTCAGCCTGTCGAGGAGCGCCGTTGTCATCTTGGCGTCGCCGAAGACACTCGCCCACTCGCTGAAGCTGAGGTTTGTGGTGATGATGACGCTGGTGCGTTCGTAGAGCTTGCTCAGCAGATGGAAGAGCAATGCTCCACCTGATGCACTGAACGGCAGATAGCCAAGTTCGTCCAGGATCACGAGATCGGAATGCGCGAGGCGATTGGCGATCTGGCCGGATCTCCCCTGAGCCTTCTCCTGTTCCAGCGCATTGACCAGCTCGACCGTCGAGAAGAAGCGAACCCGTTTGTGATGGTGCTCGATGGCCTGCACGCCGAGGGCGGTCGCAACATGGGTTTTGCCTGTTCCGGGGCCGCCGACGAGCACAATGTTGTGGGCTTCATCGACGAACTCGCAGCGATGAAGCTGCCGCACGAGTGCCTCGTTTATCTCGCTGCTGGCGAAGTCAAAGCCGTTGAGATCGCGATAGGCTGGAAAGCGTGCGATCTTGAGCTGATAGGCTGTCGACCTGACCTCACGTTCCGCCGTCTCGGCCTTGAGCAGTTGCGACAGGATCGGAATGGCGGCTTCGAACGCTGGCGCTCCCTGTTCGGTGAGTTCGCCCACAGCTTGCGCCATGCCGTGCATCTTCAGGCTCCGGAGCATGATGACGATTGCGCCGCTAGCAGGGTTATGACGCATGGCGCACCTCCACGGGCTTCCTCAAGGCATCATAGCGTTCGACATTGGCCTTTGGCTCATTGGTGAGCGTCAAAGCCTGAGGAGCATCGATGGCCGGCGGCGTGAGGGATTTGCCGTCGACGAGCCGATGGAGAAGGTTCAGCACATGGGTCTTGGTTGGAACGCCGGCCTCCAACGCCATCTCCACGGCCAGGAGCACGGCCTGCTCGTCGTGTTGCAGGACAAGTGCCAGGATCTCGACCATCTCGCGATCGCCGCCCGGCTTCTTGAGCAAATGCTGCTGCAACGACCTGAATGCATCGGGAAGTTCGGCAAAGGGTGCTCCGTTGCGTAGGGCGCCTGGCTTGCGCTGAACGACAGCCAGATAGTGCCGCCAGTCATAGATCGTCTGTCCTGGTCGATCATGCGAACGATCGATGATGCGGCGATGCTCACAGACAATCAGACCCTCCGCAGCGACAATGACACGATCCGGATAGACCCGAAGGCTCACTGGCCGATTGGCAAACGACGCCGGCACGCTGTAGCGGTTGCGCTCCAGATGCACGAGGCAGGTTGGGGAGACCCGCTTGGTGTATTCGACAAAGCCGTCGAAGAGACGGGACGCCGGCATGAGAACCTGGGCTTCCTCAGCCCAGATATCGGCAATGGTGCCGCGCATTTTGCCATGCGGGGTCTGCTGCCAGAACTCTTTGCATCGAAGCTCCAGCCAGTCGTTCAGGGCTTCCAGTGATG
Organism: Mesorhizobium kowhaii; assembly: GCF_042431665.1. Taxonomy (NCBI): domain Bacteria; kingdom Pseudomonadati; phylum Pseudomonadota; class Alphaproteobacteria; order Hyphomicrobiales; family Phyllobacteriaceae; genus Mesorhizobium; species Mesorhizobium kowhaii. The sequence continues at coordinate 278 of NZ_JBHLYT010000057.1, read as the reverse complement.
GAAAGCGTGGAATCGGTTGAAAGAACCGGTGACGCGCATCCTGCACGTTCTTCTCGACCTGTCCCTTCTCCCAGCCGGACGCGGGATTGCAGAACTCAGGCTCGTAGAGATAGTGGCTGGCCATGGCCATGAAGCGGACATTGACGTCGCGCTCCTTGCCGCGGCCGACCTTGTCGATTGCTGTTCGCATATTGTCGTAGATGCCGCGCCGGGGAACGCCGCCAAAGACACGGAAAGCATGATTGTGAGCGTCGAACAGCATCTCGTGCGTCTGCAAC
>NZ_JBHLYT010000056.1:0-3356 GCF_042431665.1 Mesorhizobium kowhaii | reverse complement strand
GCCCACGCCATCCGAATTGCGCGACGATGCTCACTTTGCGCCAGCGCACTCTGCCAAGGCCCGTTCAGACACCTATGGCGGTCTTGAGTCAATCGTTGATCTGAATGCGCCCACGCCATCCGAATTGCGCGACGATGCTCACTTCGCGCCAGCGCACTCTGCCAAGGCTCGCTCAGACACCTACGGGGGTCTTGAGTCAATCGTTGATCTGAATGCGCCCACGCCATCCGAATTGCGCGACGATGCTCACTTTGCGCCAGCGCACTCTGCCAAGGCCCGCTCAGACACCTACGGCGGTCTTCCATTGGTTGATCTGACAAGGCCCACGCCATCCGGATTACGCGACGAGGTTAATTCTGTGCGGGCATTCTCGACCACCTCCTCCGATGCTCAGATCGGGGCTTTGGATCCGAAAGCCTCGTCCCACGACCGCGGGGTGGTGCTCGGGGACACGCAATGGCTGGGCGACAGGCATATCCTCACGGATTACCAGCTCCTGGCGCAGGAGTTGCAGGGGACCAATCCGAGTCTCGCCGCCCGGACGCGGTTCGTGGATCCCCTCGTAGCCTTTCAGCTGAACTGGGGCGACACGCTAAGTACATTCCACAGTATCGTCCATAATCGGCAGGGTAACGATACAGCCGACTTCCTGTTCCTGCCAGTGAATAATGCCCATGTTTCAGATCCTAATCAACGCGGCAGCCATTGGTCGCTGCTGTTCGTTGATCGCAGCGACCGGCAAAAGCCGGTCGCCTATCACTACGACTCCGCGCAAGGATACAACGCCCGGCCTGCAGAACAGCTCGCAGGACGGCTGGGCGCCCGCCTGGAGTCACCCCTCATGGCCCAGCAGCAGAACAGCTATGATTGCGGCGTCTTTGTCGTGGACGGTATGCGTGAGCTGGTTAGGCGATTGGCGCAAGGAGGGCATTCTATCCACCTGGACCAGCTCGTCGCCGATCGGCAGGCACTGCAAAACCGACTCAGGAGTTGATGTCGGCTTCTGCTGATAGAGCTGGCTGAGGCGACTCTCGCCGACACCAGCCAGCGAAGGACACGCGCGAATGCGAGCTTGAGAAGTTGCATGCTCAGATCGGCCAGCTGACGATCGAGCGTGATCTTAGACTAGCCCCGACCTGTACAGTCTGTTTTACAGAGGATTTCATAGCCATGTTCTTCCGGTCCTTGTTACTCGTCCGCCTCCTCGCCTTTGGCAGCTCAGCCGCCATCGTGCCGGGCACGCAAACTACCATGGCGCAGAATCTGTCCACTCCGTCGCCATGGCCGGACACGCCGACATCACGACTGGAAGCTCTTGCAGTCCTTCAAGCCCTGAATGCCGATCTCCTCAGCAATGCCAGTGCTACGCTGACACTTGATCGCTGGTGCGCAACACACAAGCTGGCGCCGGAAGGCTCGAAGATCGTGGCTCATCGTGTACATGGTCAAGACAAGCCGGCGGATGTCCATATCCGTAAGCTACTTGCCGTAGGCTCGGACGAACCCATAGCCTATCGGCGCGTTCGTCTGGCCTGCGGCGAGCACGTCCTGTCCGAGGCGGACAACTGGTACGTGCCGGCAAGGCTGACGGCCGAGATGAACAAGGCGCTCGATACGAGCGATATAGCATTCGGTCGAGCCGTTCAGGCTCTAAATTTCAGTCGCACGAACCTATCGGCGAAGCTGCTTTGGTCCCCTCTCTCGAAAGGATGGGAAATGCAAACCAGCCTGCCGGCTTCCGGTACTGGATCTCTTGTCCCTCCCCCTTTCCTTCTCGAACATCACGCCGTGCTCAAACTACCGGATGGCGTGCCATTCAGTGCATTGATCGAAAGCTATACCAGCCGCGTGCTGGATTTCCCGGCTCCGCGTCCGTCTTCGCAATAGGCACTCTCCTGCTGCGAACATGAGCCGTCGGTCGGGCACTGCCCGGAAATAAAAAGCCATGTAGTTCGAGCGATCTGAACGCGTATAGAGGTTGTTTCAGCACGGTGGAGACTGGCCACTATCCCGGATAGCTTGATCTCCGGCCGCCGCGTCGCCCGCGAACCCACTATTACATCCCATACATGAGGTTGCTGCTCCCATCGGCGGAATGAGGCCATCTGCCCTGGTTTGTCGAAGACCTAAGGAGAGCAGCGATGGAATATTACGTTGGAGTGGACGTCAGTCTCAAGAGCACGCACATCTGCATTATGGTCAGGATCGACAGGTGGTGTGGCGCGGGAGCGCGGACACGCAGCCGTCAATGATCGCGGAGCGGCTGAAAAGATGGAACGGTCATCTTGCGAAAGTCGGCCTTGAGACAGGCTCGATGACGCCTTGGCTCTACCACGAGCTGAAGGATCTGGGTTTTCCGGTCATCTGCATGGATGCGCGGCGTGCTGCAGATGCCCTGAAGGCGCGGCCTGAGAAGACGGACAAGGCGGATGCGCAGGCGCTTGCCGAGATACTGGCAAGCGGTTTGTATTCTGCGGTGCATGTGAAGACCATGGAAAGCCACCGGCTGAAGGCGTTGCTTGGCGCGCGTGAGCAACTGGTCAATGTCAAGCGCCAGCTTTACGGGCAGGTCCGTGGGCTCCTGCGCAACAGCAGCCAAATGTAGAGAACGCAGCAGCGAAATGTAGAGAACCATTGGTCATAATGATTGACCGACATGCAAAATCGCCGCGCTGGTGGTCGAGATGAAAACCCAGATCCGCCTGCACCTGCCGACCTCCTGCCCCGACCAGCGCATCCTGCGCATCGTCCTCAATCGCATTGCGCGGCTCGTGACATAGCCGACGGGGCGCAGACGTCCCGAAACAAACCCGCCAACCGCAACCTGCAAACCCAGCCCTCCATCACGACGGATCATCGCCGGCGCCTGACGAGGGTTGTCAAAACGCACCGCAACGGCGACCTGATCACCGCCTCAGGCCGCCAAAAGCTCATCGCCGTGCATCAAGGCGGCTAGCATTCGGTGGTTTTTGAAAGCAGCCCGTCTTGATTGACGGTCTTTCGGCAATTCCGGATCACGGTCCGATCCTCTGATCCCAGATTTGTCGGGTGCTACGTCGGGCATGACCGTCCCTCGAAGGGGCTCCCGGGCAGGCTCCCCGCGCCTCGTGGCCTCTTTTTTGCTGTCGCCTCTGCAAGCGTGAATCAACCCGGATCATTCGACCGGGTTGGCCGAACCTTGGCGCCTTCGGGAAATTGTCTTGCGCCGTACAGAGAGCGCAGCCCTTGTAGTTGGCCAGGGTCTGCAGAAAATCTAGGCCGCAGACTCATAATGCCGCAACCAGATGCGAACTGAAGCGAGTTTGATTGCTGCGAGAAAGTTGAGCGGGTCTCGGTCGTATCGTGTGGCGATTCCC
>NZ_JBHLYT010000055.1:0-30884 GCF_042431665.1 Mesorhizobium kowhaii | reverse complement strand
TCCGCCGCCTCGCTCGCGACGATGATCCATGGTGGAAAAACGTCAAACTAGATGCGATCGTGCTTGCCGGAAGCCGCCCCGAGGACGTGCCTACGCTTCAAGGGCCTGTGCATGGTTAGGATCGGGTCAACAAAGAAAAAAGACGCCGCTTACGTTTCAGGAAGGGTTCTGATTGCCCGAGGATTTCTGAAAGCCGCCCGCAATAGCAACCTCGTTGCCGATGCAGGCGACATCGGGAACCCGGTCATGTCCACGGTGATCAACTGTGCCATCGCCTATGCCGATGCTTTAACCGCCAAATCCCGCGGTGAAATCAACCAAGGCGACCATCAAGCGGTCGTTAAGCTGCTGCGGGCGGCTTTAGGAAAGAATCTGCCCTCGAAGCAGGAAGCGAATTTGAGGGCACTCCTGGAGGAGAAGGATGAAGTGCAGTACGGATCAAGGGCCAAGACGCGAAACGAGGCGGAGAGGGCGCTGACGCGCCTGGAGGAGTTCGCTGTATGGGCCGAGGAACACCTCGCCCTTTGAGGTCGGCTTCGAAGGGAAATACTAGCCGTTCATGTTGCTGAACGGCTGAAGAACCTTGTCTGCAGCACTCGACGGCGTTGGTGGCGATTGCTGATTGCGGTGAAATGTATAGTAGCGTGCAGGGGAAATATATATTACGAATCTGATGGAATGTCTAATTAACCGGAGCCATCTACCAGCCATACTGGCGCAAGCTCCGGTCGGGTCGCGGACGTTTGCCTGACAGTTGGTCGCGCTTTCTCTCCAACTTTGTCAGAAAACCTGGGTCTCGGCCAAGCTGGGTCGGACATTGAAGCTACGGCGGCGGTTGCCACCGAGTTGCGGAATTGCTTATCCCCGCATCCTAGAAACTCTCCACAATTGCCCGCCCTCTCCAATTGCTTGATGGCTCTTCTTCCGTGCTCCCACGGGACATCGCAGCTTGACCAAACTTGATGGAAAATTGACCAGAAAGCCGCCGGCTCTTCGAGGTAGGCCGATCCATCCAGCAGATCGAGCAGGCCAGCCAGACGGGTTGTGGAAGAGTACCGCCGGAAGAGGTGGCGTACCTGATCATCTACCGTCTCCAAACAAGCCTTCCCCATGTCGTCATGCTGTTGCACCATTTCCCCTCGCATCAAGGCCAGCACCTCCTCCAAAACAAACATGATGCAATCATGTGGAGTATTTCATTCCACGCAAAGGGCTTAGCTGCAATTTGGTGCACCATTCGCCGTCATGGCCTTCGGACTTTACAACGGGCTTGACGGCCAGCTCTGCCAAAGACTCAGCCCAGATCTGGAAATGCTGGCACCGCGAGCCGACTGCGGACAGAAGCTGCCGGGTTGCTCAAAGGTGGGAGGCAGGCATTCAATTCTGATGCGTGGTTGGCAACTGGATCACCGAGCACATCTCAAGATATCGACAAAACGCATTGGCAAGCTGTATCTGTCGTGGCGTCCTGCATTCCGCTTCGAACACTTGTGGTGAAGCCACGAGAATCGACAGGCATTTTGCCCGCGACGTCGCAACGTTGAAGCGATTTAGGCTGTAAAGGAACTCCATGCCTCGTGGGGCGTCTGCGTGAGTTGAAGTCGCCATCGAATAAATCGCAATCGGCGCCTCCTGACCCTGAAATTTGTCGACCGTTCCGACTCTGGCGCTGGTAAGGTGCTGCTGGATTTCAAAGACCTGCGCGTTGTAAGGCGTGATGATCAGAATATCATTCAGTGTGACGACATCTTCTTTCCCGTGCCGATCGACCCAACGCGTTTTCGACTGCAGGATGTGGTTCACGAGGTCGCCGATGACGACAGCCTCTTCCGGGGAGGAGTTCTGATTTCCGCTGTGACTCACCGGGATGTACCGCAGGCCGGACCCTTGTATCGGACCGCTCGATACGATCTGGCCGTCAAGGCCCTCCTTTGATTTCAGTTTGCCCTCATAGAATAGCTCCGATGTGAAAGCGCATATATCGGGGTGGAGCCGCCAGGTCTCTTCGAGAAACAGCCCTTGCCCGGCGGCGATCGTTTTCCCGCCGGCGAGAATGTGATTCAGAGCCGACACGTCGGTTCCGTCCGGGTGACTTCCCTGCATCGGTTGATCCAGCTGTTGAGGATCGCCAAGCAGAACAACCGTATGGGCTGCCTGCGAAACCGCCAGCACATTTGCGAGAGACATCTGAGCCGCTTCGTCCACTACGAGAACGTCGATGGATTCAAACGCATCCGCCCGTGACCAGAGGAAGCTCGTCCCCCCAGCGACCTTGCATGGTCCGCTCAATGCTCCATAGACATCGGCATTGCTCTTCGCGAAGACCAAGCGGTGCTGATTGGATTCCACCTCTTTCGGCTTCACGATGCATGTCAGGTCGACGCCTAGGTCGTCGGCCGCCTCGACCACCTTGTCGATCAAATTCCTGATGACCTTGTGGCTGTTTGCGGTGATCCCGACGGTCTTACCTTCGCCAACAAGCGTGCAAACCATCCGTGCGCCAGTGAACGATTTCCCGGTGCCCGGGGGGCCTTGAATCGGGAAGACACCGCCATCGAACACGGTGGCGGCCCGCATCGCTGCTGCCAAGGTTGTCTCCTCATCGGTCTTGATCGGCTCACCCCGCAAACGCGGCGCTAGGCGCAGCAGCAGATCGCGCGCCGCGCAATATGGCCCGTCGCCAGTTAGGCCGCGGTCCGCCACGTATTCGCCGATGCGCACGAGGGAATTGGCCTGTTCATCAGAACCGAAATTCTTGGAGCCGTAGATCGCCTGGGGATGAATACCGATGGACTTGCCTGTCTTCTTGATGTCGACCGTACGGTTCTGCTGCGATACCGCAACCGTGGTTCCAATCTTGTCGCCACCGACATTGTGCAGGTCGTCCTCGACGCGAATGTCTGTTTCCTGCGGGATGAATGAATAGCGGTGCGTCGGCAGCTTTCCGCCCCCAGGGACTTCGCCGACGAACGTGAGGCCCGACAGGCCGCTGCGTTCGTCCATCAAGTCTTCGGCCGACAGATCGCGAAGACGAAAGAACTCCCACCACGCAGCCTTTGCTTCGCGCCGATGCCAATCGAGAATGTTGGCGAGTATCCATCGCGCGTGCTGTTCCTCGTCGCGTTCCTCCGGATCGACAGGCACGTCCGCGGTTAGCCGCTCGATCAGCGGCCCGATCTTTGCGAGCCATGCCGTGACGTTTTCGCTCGCTACTTCGTCGCCGGGTTGAGGCCGGGCAACCGGCTCACCAGCAGCGATCGTCTGTGAGCGGAGCATTTCCAGCCAGTCGCGAAGAAACTGCGTCGATACGCAGTCGTCGCGATTGTAGCTCTCGACCACCGATCGGTCTTGTTCGCGAATTTTGTCAGGGTGTCCGAGTTCCAGGCTTGACTGGAGACTCAGCAATGCAACGTTTGCGTCCTGAAGAGCTGTTTCGCGCGTAAATCCATAAAACGGTTCCAGCCTCTTGATCGAATAGCTTTCAACGCTGGCGCGAAGGCCGTTGCGGACAACGCCGTAAAGATCGACGAACAGCTTCGACCGCAGCATGTTGTCGAATTCTTCTTCACGTGTTGCGTAGCGGCCCATCAGCCGTTTCAGTGCCCCAGGCTCGTAGGGTGCGTAGTGGTAGACGTGCAGTTCCGGATACGTCTCTCGACGCTTGGTTGTGAAGTCGATGAACGCTTCAAATGCGAGCTTTTCGTCAGCGCGGGAGAAAGCCCAGTCCCCGACGTAACTCCATTCGCCCGCTTCATTTTTGAAATGATATCCAACGAGGTACTCAAGCCCGTGCTCGCCGACGAACGGATCGCCTTCCAGGTCAAGGAAGACATCGCCATCCGATGGCTCGGGAAGACAAGTTAGCCCGAAGCCTGCTACTACAGGAAGGAGCTCGAAGCCGAGGCTGCCACTGGCTCTCGCCTCCACCTGCAACCGTGCTTGCTCGCGGATGCGCTCGTAGGAATGAGCCGAGCCGCGCTCGGGCTTCCATTGCAAGGGCAGGGGCATAGCGGCTAGCGATTCCATCGCGCCGACGCCGCGGGTTTTCAGCTCGTTGATCTGCACCTTGGATATCCCCGCAACGAGACAGAGGTGATCGTCAACTCGACGTCGATTGTCGCATTGCGTGCTCCAGCGACAAACATCGCAATGACTGTTGGGGTCAGGATAGGTGTCGGAATCGGCCGCTGAATCGACAGCCAACTCAAGCCCCGATTTGGCCCTGCGATAGAACGCCCCGTAGTCCGCGAAGCGATACTGCTGTGGCCTAAAATCCGCCCATGGCGGAACCACGTGCATGAGTTCAGGTGCCAGACCCTGAGCGTCGGCGAGCAGATCGGAATAGAGACAAAGCTGGAGGACGGTACCCCCCTTTGTCTCGCGAGCCAACTTGGTGTCGACTGCCTCATAGGACCAGGGTCCAAGCGCTGACGGTGTCTCAACGCGGAGAAGCACGTCCGTTCGACCGCTCCACCGTCCGTTCAACAGGGCTCCTTGGATGATGACAGGCGTTCCGGCGCGCATTGCATCGAGTGTCTGTCCGGCGGCGGCCACCGTGATGTCGACGCCTTCAATGCGCACCGCGTCGAGGCCAGAATTCTTCAGATGGTCGACGTACGCTTGCTCGTGAAGCGCACCTCGTTCCCGAAGGATTTCAAGAAAGGGATCGTAAGAGGCTGGCTTGGCAAGTGTGCCTTGAGCGACTGCCAGGTCTAGGCACGTGAGATGGCGGCAATTCAGATGGCCGACCAAGTCGGTCGCACTTAATTGGATCCCGTGCCCCGACTGTCTCATGAAGCGAGCTCGGAGAAATCGGCGCTTCGATCAAGCGAAAAGAAGACTCCGACATTGATTTCTGCGGTTGTCATCACATGGCTGCCAAATTCTCGGTTGTTGCCCGTGACGCCTGGGAAAATGGAAACCGAGGACACACAGGAAAGAGCCTGCTTCCTTGCCGGGGAAGGGGGCGATGGTGCCACCGCTGCTGCTCCCTTTCATGAGTCTGGGGACCCGATGACCTCCGGGCACTTGCGAGGGGAATATCCCACTTACCACAGTCGGGGTTGAACAAGTCCCGGAGACGGAAATAGCGGTCGATACGCACAAAGTCCTTAGTATTCATGGAGGCGACAACGGCGCGGTGCGCGATCGCCGTTGCTGCGATCGCGAGGTCTTGCCCTGGCTTCTTGGCGTTCCTGCAAGGGACCCAAAGGTCCTGCAGAGCAGGGATCAGCGTCATGTCTGCATAGAGTTGGGCAACGGGGGCATCCATCGCAAGAAATACCACATCGGACTCGAGCAATGATTTCAACCATTTCGCAAGGCTGGCGGCCCGTTGTGCATCCTTAGGCTTGAGCATGGAAATCCCCCTCTGTATTTCAAATACCGCGCTAAAGGGAATGGCGATAGGGGCGCGAAGATTGCCAACCCAGTCGACGACCTTGGGATTGGGCCGCTTGTGGGCCAACGCGCTCAGCACGTTCGTGTCGAGCACGTACATTGTCGATCGAGGGCTCACAGAAACTGTCCGTGGTGTTAAAGTGCAGAACTCATATTTGAGAGTCACCGGCAATCCGTTAATGAGCTGGACGGCAGGAGGTTTGCAAATGGGGCGTGCTCCCCGCGGTCAGGCAGCATCGGGCAAGCGGACGAAAGTCTGGAACGCACGCGAAGCCCGCGAACGGTTTGATGACCTTCTCGCGGCGGCGGCGCAGAACGGCCCCCAGACGGTCCGCGACAATCGGCGTGTGTTCAAAGTCACACTTGAGCGCGCCGGATCGTCGCCTATTGCGAAAAGCCTTCTTACGAAAGGCGGGCCTCTGGAAACAAAGGACGTTCTGGAAGATTGAGTTGCGAGTCAGGTCCTGTCATGGCAGCTGAGCTACGGACCCGCAGTTGATTGAGAGAAGATATGGTTCGACAGGAGGGGTGATGAATAGTTCGCTATCCTGGCAAGACAAGATGCACGGGCCCAATTGAAGCCAGTGGGAAACCGGGCAAAGAACACTCTCGGATTATTCACAGCTCTCGATAAAATCGATCGGTCCTTCAAATTTTATCGACGTTTTTGATGCCGCCGAAGGAGATTGGCATCCACAAGTCCGCTTGCAACCGGAGAGGGCAACGTGGATTTCAACGAAACTCAGCCATACGAAAACGCGGCCGACCGGTCGGAAGGCACCAGGGCGCCCACGTATACCCAGAGCGAACGCCTGCACGCGATTAAGGAGCGTGTACGCGCCCGCCAAAAGGCGATGACTAAGGCGTTTATCGATATCGCGTCGGAGCTCGACGCCGCTCGCAACGAATTGCCGAAATCCAAGCTGAAGGCATTTCTCGTATCCGAGTGCGGCCTGAATCGAAGCGATCTTCGGACCTATCTGAAATTCACCGAGGCCCTTGGGGCTCATCGCGAGACGATCTTGAAGGGGGCCGTTTCCTTCGCCACCATCAAAGCCCTGGTCGCGGCTCCGACAGCCGTCAGGGACGAAGTCGTCGAGAAGATCGCGCTGGGAAGTTTCGTGGCTTCAAGCGACGTCGCGGCAGTCAAGCGCCGCCATGTCAACGATGCAAAGGATCCTGGTGTCGAGCAGGAACGCCGACGCCGGAAGGCGCTGCGTTCAGCGGCGGAATTGAAAGCGCAGTCGAAAGTCGAATCCTTCGGCGAGCAGTTTCTGCCGTTCGCGCAATCCCTTATCGATTTCTACAACGACGGTTACGACGATACCCGTTCACGCGACGATTTGATCGACAATCGCATTTCGCTCATGCAGGAAGCTGGCGATTGTCTGGCTCGCTTCGAGGAACTGTTCGATACGGCAGCGCTTCCGGCCGCATGGGAGTTCCATTACCAGGGCAATCCTGACGAGACTGTTTGGCTCGCACGAGCGCACGACAGCCTGAAGAGCTTGGCCTTGGGAGAATTCCAGTCGATCGATCCGGACAGCGGCAACCCATACGACACGAGCCATGACTTCCTCGACCGCGCTGCGGTGGAAAGCGTGCTTTGGCTTTTCAACGACAACGGCATTTCGCGAGAGCAGTTGAAGCACAGGAAATTGCCTGCCTCAGCCTCAAAAACGGTGATCGACCCTCCCTATCGGCTCAGCTCGATTGAGATCTGCGCTGGTGCGGGAGGCCAAGCACTCGGGCTGCACGCCGCGGGTTTCGACGCCGTCTGCATCTACGAGCAAAACAAGAATGCGGTGGCGACGCTGAAAGTCAACCGGGCGCTCGGCCCGGTCCGTCAGGGCGACATTGCAAATGTGGATTTTACTTCATACCGCGGAAAAATCGATCTGGTCGCCGGCGGGGTACCCTGCCAGCCCCATTCAAGCATGGGCTTGCAGAAGGGGCGCGACGATGAACGCGATCTCTTTATGGAAGCAGTGCGGATTGTCAGCGAGGTCGCTCCAAAAGCCTTTTTTTTCGAAAACGTCGAGGGGTTCGGCTTCAGGGCAAACTCGGCTTATCGTGCGGAACTTCATCGGAAGTTCAAGGAGCTTGGCTACGACACGCAGGTATTCAGCTTCTTTGGCAGCGACTACGGATTGGCTCAAAATCGGCCAAGAGTAGCGTTTGTCGGATTTCGGGACGTTCCGATCGGCCGCTTCCGTATGCCGCCGAGATTCCCAGAATGGAGAACCACCGTCGGCGAAGCTCTGATTGATCTCGTTGCCGCGAATGGTTGGGAGGGAGCGGAAGATTGGGCCAGGAACAAGGCAAACAAGATTGGGCCGACCATTGTCGGAGGATCCGAGCAATCCGGAAGACTGGCGTTCAGCGCCAATTTGCGGAAGCAGGCCTGGGTGGATCTCGGGATCGATCCCTTGGGAATCGCAAAGAGCGCCCCCTCGGCGGACCATCCGAAAAATTCGCCTTTCCAATTCACGATGAAAATGGGCGCGCGGCTTCAGGGCTTTCCGGACGACTGGGTGTTCTGCGGTACGCAACACCCGCAGAAACGTCAGATTGGCAATGCGCTGCCGCCGGTCATGGCACGGGCGGTCGGTCTGGCGATCTATAGTGCCCTTACGGGATTGGACTTTGACTACGCACAGGCTCTGCAATCGCCGCTACCCGCCCAGCATCAGGGTAGGCTGAAGCTCAACATGCTTGCACGGGTAAGCGATCATCTGGATACCGTTCCAGATCATTGCTGATGACGTCACCCGCATTGAGGGCATGAAGCTGAAGCATTGGGATGGCAACTCTCCATCGCCATCCCAATGTCGACTTGGCCGCTGAACTGATTGTCGCAGCTTGCCTGGTTCGCTGCTGAGCGGCGCACATCAGCAAAGTGACTCGCATGGTATGCCGTCGCTGTCGCGATCGAGCTTGCCGCCCCAGGAACAATTGTCCAGATACCACCGGGCCTCATCACAGGAGCTGATTTGCGAACACGTCAGCCGCCGATCGCAAGATCAGTTGTGCGCTATTCGCGAGAACGAACTTCCTCTGATTGAAGTCACGCCGAACAACCGACTGTTTTCCCTGGGAGACGGCGAGCTGTTTCCGGACAAGAAGCTTATAGCCACGATGAACCAAATTGCTATTGCTTCACTGTTCCTCCAAGTAGCTAGGATGTCGATGCCATTTGCGCACTCAATTCGGTCGAACGCACCCCAAGTTTCGGTATCAATGCGACTTATGCATCAGTGGATTTTTGGAGCGGCCGACAGATTGGCAACCCTTGAAAGCTCTTAGAGATGAACCGAGTTGATCGAAAAATGGGTACATATATTGAGGCGGTCACAAGGTGATCAAGAACTGAAGTACGATGCCTTGTCCGCCCGCGACGCGTCTGGACGCTAGCCCAGACGGTCCTACAGTACAGCCTTGGCGGGCTAATTACCGTCGAGGGATGAGACCCCGCCGTCAATTCGGAAGCGCTGGTCATGCGCGTTCTGCTCAGATTGCTCAGGCTCTGAGCAACCAACACGAATTGACCGAGGCGGCCGCGTCTCTACGGATCAGCCAAAGCCTCATCCACGGTCCCTCGAAGGCGAGCGCATCGCACGACCCAAGCGCCTTGGCGAACCGCCAGTCGAGGCTCCCGCCGTCTACACTACTGTAATGAACATTTCGGATGGTCGATCCCGTAGCAATTACTACCAGATTGACCAACCGATGAAACACCGGCCATGACAGAGGCGGCTCCGGATCAACAGGGGGCCTTCGATGCCCTCATCCACGCAGCGCTGGAAAGTCTGCCGCCGGCCGAGCAGCGCATGGCCCGCTTCTTTGCCGATCGCAAGCAGTCGGTGCTGCTGGTTCCGCCGCCGAGATCGCGGAACTTGCCGGCGCGAGCGATGCGACGGTGGTGCGCACGGCGCGTTCGCTCGGCTTTGAAAGTCTCTCGGCGCTGCGCCAGATGCTGCTGTCGGACCTGACGGGAACGTCGTCGTCATCGACATCCACGAAAATGTCCTGGCGGTGCTCAAGCGCCCCGAGATGGCGGCGGGCTTTGCACGCAGCATCGACATATTGGCGCCGGCCAATCGCCGCCATGTCTTCGGCCTCGGCCCTTCCGGCGCCATGGCCGACTACGCCAGCCTGCAGTTCGACCGCATTGGCTTGCCCAGCAGCGCGCTGTCGGTATCGGGCATTGCGCTCGCCGATCGCCTGCTCTGGTTCGGCAAGGATGACGCCGTGCTGATGATCGCCTACGCGCCATTCTATCGTGAGGTCGAGGTCGTCCTCGATCAGGCCCGGCAGCATGACGTGCCGGTGGTGCTCATCAGTGACAATCTGGGTCTGCTGGTGTCCGACAAGGTGGCCGAAATCCTGCAGGTTCCGCTAAGAATTTGTGCCCATCCGAGCCCTCGCTGAGAAACGGCTTGGTGAACAGCAGCAGGATTATGGCCACGACCACGGCGGCCTGGACGACCTTCAATCGCTTGCTCGAACGCCTCCGGCGCGGGCTTGGGGGAAGGGGGGATGGTCGTGTTTTCCATGGCACGAGCAAACCTGTCCAACGGGGCTACCGGAGTATCGCCTAAACCCGGCCAACTTCCCTTTCTATCGAATGATGGCGAAGCATTCGCCAGGGTTTTGTCGCCTCAATGGCCAATCTTACAAAATTGTAAAGCGCCGGACAGATCCCGGTGACTTCGCCTGGCTATCGTGGTGATGCCGCCACGTCCCCGACCTGGACGGAGTTTGATCGATGCAGCCGGAAGACCGGCCCAGAGCAGGGAGATATCACATGAACAAACTGGTTCTCGCCTTTGCACTCGGCGCATTCGCCGTCGCCAACCCCATTTCGTCCGCATCCGCAGCTGCGACGCCTTGCGAGACCTCGCTCAAGAATTTGCGGGCAGCAGAGGCGTCGGCGAAGGTCAGCGACGCAGACAAGAACAAGGTCTCCGACTTGGAAACTAAGGGCATCGAACGGTGCAACGCCGACGACGACAAGCGCGCCAATGACTTCTTTGCCCAGGCCATGAAGATCTTGGGCAAGTAGACAGGCTTCCCCTCCCACCAACGACAGGATCTCGTCATGCTCTCGCCAACCAGCAATATTGTCGCGCCTACCATCAACCGGGTTCCCGAAGTTGCCGTCGATTTCTGGTTGATCAAGCTGATGGCGGTGACCATGGGCGAGACGGCGGCCGATTACCTCGCTGTCAATCTCGGCCTCGGTCTGACCATCACCTCGCTGATCATGACCGGTATCTTGGTTGTCGCGCTCGTTCTTCAGTTTGTGCAGAAACGTTACGTACCATGGGCCTACTGGCTGGCGGTCGTGCTCATCAGCGTCGTCGGCACCCTGGTCACCGACAATCTCGTCGACAATTTCGGCGTGCGTCTCGAAACGACCACGATCGCGTTCGCTATAGTGCTGGCTGCGACCTTCGCGGTCTGGTACGCAAGCGAACGAACGTTGTCGATCCATACGATCTTCACAACAAGGCGTGAGATCTTCTACTGGCTGGCGATCCTCTTCACCTTTTCGCTCGGCACCGCCGCTGGGGATCTAGTCGCCGAGCGCTTCGACATGGGCTACCTCACGGCCGGCCTGCTGTTTGGCGGCGTGATCGCGCTCATCGCATTCGCTTACTACGTGCTCAAGCTAGACGCTATCCTTGCCTTCTGGCTTGCCTATATTCTGACGCGGCCGCTTGGAGCCTCCTTCGGCGACCTGCTCTCGCAACCGGTCGAATATGGCGGGTTGGGCTTCGGCACCACCTCGACCAGCATGATCTTCCTCGGCTGCATAATCGCCCTTGTTCTCTATATGACGCTGAAGAAGCAAGTCGACGAGGCCGACGAAATCCTGCTTGAGACGGAATAGGCCCGGGCGGTGACCTGCCGCCCGGACGCGATGAGGAACCGACGGTGATTTTGCGGCGAATTTCGGTCAAGCCTTGGATGTTTGCGACTGTTGGCGTGATAGCGTTTGCCGGCTGCGCCTTGGCCGCTACGCACCTCAACGACAATTTCCACCCGATCGTCGAGCGCCGGGTCTATCGATCCGCCCAGCCGACGGGAGACGAGATCAGGGCCTACCGTGACGAGTACCACATCGCCGCGATCATCAATCTGCGCGGCGAGGCTCGTGGCCGCTCGTGGTACGACGAAGAAGTGAAAACAACGAGGGAGCTTGGTATCCGGCATATCGATTTCGCCATGTCGGCCCGCAGGAAGCTGACACAGGATCAATCGCTCGCCTTGATCGCGCTGATGAAGTCGGCGCCGAAGCCGCTGCTCATCCATTGCCAGGCTGGATCCGACCGCAGCGGTCTGGCGGCGGCACTTTATCTGGCGGCGCTTGAGAAAGCCGGCGAAGAGAAATCCGAGGCGCAACTGTCAATCCGCTTCGGCCATATCGCCATTCCGCTCTTGGGAACCTACGAAATGGATCAGAGCTTCGAAGCCATGGAGCCGCTGCTTGGGTTTTCCGGCTCATGATGGCGATTGCAAACCCAATTCTGCCAATCGTGCGATCGCCGATGCTAGCATGGCGTCTCGATGTGGTCTGGACAGTAGGCAACGATGCGACTTCTTCTCGTTGAGGACGACCCAAGGACAGCCGACTATGTGGTCAAGGGACTGACCGAAGCTGGGCATATCTGCGATGTCTTACGAAACGGCCATGACGGACTGTCTGCCGCGACACGCGATTCCTATGACGTGATTGTAGCAGACCGGATGATCCCCGGCCTTGACGGCCTGTCCATGATCAAGGCGGTTCGCGCCGCGGGCGTACGGACGCCGGCGATTTTCTTGACCGCGATCGGTGGCGTCGACGACCGGGTCGAGGGGCTTGAGGCGGGCGGCGACGACTATCTCGTCAAGCCATTCGCTTTTTCCGAACTGTTGGCTCGCATCAACGCCATTGGTCGCCGTCCGGCGGCGCAAGAACAGAAAACCAGATTGCGGGTCGCCGATCTCGAAATGGACCTGATCATGCGCCGTGTGACACGGCAGGGCCGGCCGATCGACCTTCAGCCACGGGAATTCAGCTTGCTCGAGGTATTGATGCGTGGCGAAGGGCGCGTCATCACCCGCACCATGCTGCTTGAGCGCGTCTGGGATTTCCATTTCGATCCCAGGACCAGCGTGGTCGAGACCCATATCAGCCGGCTACGGACCAAGATCGACAAACCGTTCGAAACGCAACTCATCCACACCGTACGCAACACCGGCTACAGCTTGCATGCGCCGCTTTAGCCTGCTTCGAAGTACGCCTTTCCGGCTGGCGTTGATATTCGCGTTTCTGTTCGTGCTGGCCTTCGTGTTGTCGGGCGCCATCGTCTACCGGCTGATGAGCGCAAATCTCGCAGATCGGCTCGACGAGTCCATCAAGGAGACATATTCGGTCGTGGCGGCAACATATGCTGAGAGCGATCTGGAAGACCTGATTTCGACGGTGGACAGCCACTCCGCGCTCAGTCCGAAGAGGAAGCAGCTCTTCTCGCTGACAGGTCCGGACGGAAAACATCTGGCCGGAAACTTTACCGCGGCAGATCTGCCCGACGGCTTCTCGATGTTCGATGCGGCGGTGTCTGGCATGCCTTCAGGTAGCGAGTACAGGGCCTATTCCGGCTCGGTTGGCGCAAACAAGCTAGCCGTGGCGTTCAACCTTTCCGAGACCGAGGAATTGGAAAGCATCGTCCTAATGAGTTTCGGCTGGGGAACCCTCATCATCACGGGCTTGGCGGTGGCCGGCGGCGCCTTGCTTGCTTCGCGCGTCCAGCGCCGCCTCGATGGAATCGCGGCCACCATGGTCGATGTCTCCCATGGGCGGCTCGACGCCCGCATCCCCTTGATCGGGAACGGCGACGATATCGACCGTGTCTCCAGCCAGGTGAACGCCGCGCTCGATCGGCTGTCGGCGCTTGTCGAAGGCATGAAGCAGGTCAGCGCCAACATTGCGCACGACTTGAAGACGCCGTTGAATCGTCTCCAGATGATCCTGGAAGCAGCGTCCGAGAGGACCGCATCAGGGCAAGATGTTACCGATGATTTGGCCGAGGCGCTCGCCGAGGGCCATCAGATCAATGAGACTTTCGAGGCCCTTCTGCGTATCGCCCAGATCGAGGCCGGAGCGCGCAAGGCGCGGTTCATCGATCTGGATGTGAATGGCGTCATAGAAACCATTGCCGAAATCTATGGGGACGTGGCCGAAGATGACGGAAAATCCCTGTCGGCAAAGATCTTTCAGGGTCCGGAATGTCAAATCCACGGGGACTGGGAATTGCTGACGCAGATGTCCGCAAACCTCGTGGAGAATGCCCTGCGGCATTGCCCTCCCGGCACGGCCATCGAATTGTCGGTGACAAGGCAGGATGACTGTATTCTCGTAAAAGTCAGTGACAACGGTCCCGGGATTCCTCCCGAAGAGCGGGAAAGGGTTTTTCAACGGCTCTACAGGTTGGACCACAGCCGGACAACACCTGGCGACGGCCTCGGTCTCAGTCTTGTGCGGGCCATAGCCGACCTGCATGGGGCGTCCATCAGCCTCGAGGATAACCATCCCGGACTGACAGTCACCGTCAATTTTCCAAGAGCGAGATCCTGAGCAAAATCTTCCGTGTCACATAACGGCCTGACACCAAGCTTACCAAATCGTATGAACCGGGTGACATGCCTGTAAGTTTGATGCCGCATACTGAACGCCATCTTCGTCCAGTTCGAAAGGCCGCATCAGATGAACACACTTCAGAAAAGTCGCCGTACTCCGCCGATCCTCGCTGTCGCAATATGTCTGGGCGCAGCCGGCGCACTTGTCCCGATTGCAGGAAGCGCGCCGGCGCTTGCCGCGGAAAAGGCCGTTCAACCGGAAAAGAACCCTCCTGGCGACATTCCCGATACGCAGGTCTTCATCGACTACACGTCGCCCCAGGGATTCACCATGAAAGTGCCGGAAGGCTGGGCGCGTTCGGATCGTGCCGATGGCGCAAACTTCGTCGACAAGCTGGACGGCGTCGTCGTTTCGGTGTCGAATGTGGACGCCGCGCCGACCGTCGAGAGCGCCAAGGCCAACAATGTTCCGGAGCTTGAGAAGGCCGAACGCGCCGTGAAGGTGACCGCGGTCAAGGCGGTGAAGCTTCCGGCGGGTCCCGCGGTTCGTATCGTCTATACGTCCAACTCCGAGCCGAACGCCGTGACTAGCAAGCAGGTTCGCCTGGAGAACGAGCGCTACCTCTATTTCAAGGACGGCAAGCTGGTCACGCTCGAACTCTACGCACCTAAGGGCGCGGACAATGTCGACCAGTGGCAATTGATGTCGAATTCATTTCGGTGGAAGTGAGATGTACGCGCTGAATGCGCACGAACTCTATCGGTTCTTCCACATCGGGGACGACGAGACCGCGGCGCTGCGGGGCATCAGCCTCCATCTGTCGCCTGGAGAGATCGTCGCCGTCACGGGACCGTCGGGTAGCGGCAAATCCACATTGCTGGCCTGCATGACCGGGCTGGACGAGCCGGATGGCGGTTATGTCGAAGCGGCCGGGGTGCGGCTCTCCCGGCGATCGGAAGCCGAACGTGCACGCCTGCGGGCCGCCAATTTCGGCATCCTCCTTCAGTCGGGAAATCTGTTTGGTCATCTGACCGTGGAGCAGAACATCCGTTTTCAGATGCTGCTTGCGGGAAGGCCGGATGAAACCAGAATTCGGCTCCTGCTCGAAAGTGTCAGCCTTGCTCATCGCGCACAGGCATTTCCCACCGGGCTTTCCGGCGGCGAGACGGCGCGCGCCGGGCTCGCAGTCGCGCTGGCCGCGGATCCGCTTGTTCTGGTTGCCGACGAACCGACAGCGGAGGTCGATCGGGACACCGAATCCCGGCTGGTCGAGCATTTCAAAGCGAGGCGCGAAGCAGGCCTGACGACACTTTTGGCCACCCACAGCAAGGCGTTGGCGCAAACCGCTGATCGGATCATCAGGCTGAAAGACGGAAGGATCGACAATGAGTGAGACACTCGTTGTGGCACAAGGTGTCGGTCGCGATTTCCACGATGGAACCGACGGCCAGATCAGCGTCCTGCGCGATGTCAGCTGCGAAATCGCATCGGGTGCGCGCATCGCTTTGGTCGGACCTTCCGGCAGTGGCAAGAGCACGCTGCTTCATATCCTCGGTGGGCTGGACAGGCCGACACGCGGCAGGATCGAATGGCCAGGCCTCGGCGCATTCGAGGAGCTCAGGCCGCGCCAGATTGGTTTCGTGTTTCAGTCGCCTAGCCTTTTTCCGGCTCTCACCGCAGCTCAGAATATCGACTTGCCCATGGTCCTGGCGGACGAAGACAGCGCAGAAAATGGAACCGCAGCCTCGCTTCTGGCATCCTTCGGCCTCGGCGAACTTGCCGACAAGCTGCCGGAGGAATTGTCCGGCGGACAGGCGCAGCGGATAACGATGGCACGTGCGCTGGCCGCAGGACCGAAGCTGGTTCTTGCCGACGAGCCGACGGGGCAGCTTGACAGCATCACCGCGCAATTCTTCTTCGACGCCGTGCTGGATCGCCTTGAGGGTACGGATATCGCCTTGGTCGTAGCAACGCACGATGAAGCCGTGGCCGCTCGAATGTCGACGCGATGGACGATGGACCACGGCCGGTTGATTCCAGGCTGGCCGAGACATGGAGCAGCATGATGCTCCTGTTGTGGATTCGCGGCGTGCTCGCCCGCCGCTTTCTGCGCGTCGCCGGGGCCATGGCGGGCGTCGCACTGACTGTTGCACTGCTTGCCGCAATGGTTCTCTTTCTCGCGAGTGCCGGCGCCACCATGACCGCCCGTGCCATATCGGCCGTCCCGATCGACTGGCAGGTTCAGGTGGTCTCGGGAGCCGATCCGGATCTCGTCGGCAGGGCCCTGAATGACGCGGCTCGGGTCGAGACCGTGCACCAGGCCCGATACGCAGATATTGCCGGCTTCGAGGCCGAGACCGGCGGGACAACACAAACCACCGGACCAGGACAGGTCATCGCCTTCGACAGCTTCTATGCGAAAGACTTTCCTGCGGAGATCCGGCTGCTTTCCGGCAAAACCGAAGGCGTTCTCATTGCCCAGCAGACGGCGGCCAATCTGCATGTCGGCCCGGGCGATACCGTGTCGATCAAGCGGATCGGCCTGCCTCTGGCAGACGTGAAAGTCGCCGGTGTGATCGACCTTCCCGATGCCGATTCGCTGTTCCAGGCGGTTGGCCTACCTCCTCAGGCAGCCCCGCAGGCACCGCCGGACAATGTGCTGGTCCTGCCGCGGGCAGATTGGCAGCAGCTGTTCGATCCCCAGGCGAAAATACGCCCCGATACCATCCGGCTGCAATTGCATGTTCGGCTCACCCATGCCGCCCTGCCAGCCGACCCGGTCTCGGCCTACACTTTTGTCACCGGCGCAGAGAAGAACCTCGAGGCGAAAGTCGCCGGCCAGGCTCTCGTCGCCGACAATCTCGGGTCCCGTCTCGGCGCGGTCCGCGAAGATGCACTCTACGCCTCCGTTCTGTTCCTGTTTCTCGGGCTGCCCGGCATCGCGCTCGCCGTGGCGCTCACCTTCGCAGTCACGTCGTCGGGTGCGTCACGCCGACGGATGGAACAGGCGCTTCTGCGCCTCCGTGGCGCCACGACGCGGAAAATCCTCTCACTGTCCGCCACTGAAGCCGCAATCGCCGCGATCGGCGGAACTGTGCTGGGAATTGTGGGAGCGTCGCTGTTCGGCCTCGCGGCTCCTGGCTTGCGCGTGTCGGTGGCAATGAACAGCCCAACGCCGTTTCTTGTTGCACTGGCCGGGTTGTTCGTCGGCTTCGTCGGCTTCTTGTTTCCGGCCTGGCGCGACGCTCGCTGGGTTAGTGTTAGCGCCGCCCGGCGAGCCGTCGTGCGGAAGGTAACGCCGCTCTGGCAGCGCCTGTGGCTGGATGCGTTGTTGCTGGCTTCAGCAGCGCTTTTCTTCTGGCTGTCGGCAAGCACCGGGTATCAGATCGTGCTTGCACCCGAAGGCGTTGCCGCAACCGCCGTGGACTACAAGGCCTTCATCGCGCCCGCTCTGTTCTGGCTGGGCATGGCGCTGCTGACCGTGCGGCTTTCGGGCTACATCATCTCCCGGAACGGCAGAGTTCTTCGGGCGATCGTCACACCGGTATGCGGGCGCCTCGCGCCTGTAGTATCTGCCACGCTGTCGAGACAATCGCAGCGTCTGACCATCGGCATCGCCATGACCGCGCTGGCAATCTCGTTCGCCACGTCCACGGCAATCTTCAATGCCACCTACAATGCGCAGGCGCGCATCGACGCCGAGTTGACGAACGGTTCTGACGTCACCGTTTCGGGCACCGCGGACAGGCCGGCCGGCGCGCATCTGGCAACGCTGGCTGCGCTGCCTGAAGCCGCAGCGGCCGAACCGATGCAGCATCGCTTCGCATATGTTGGCGCCGACCTGCAGGATCTCTATGGCATCGACCCCAAGCGCATTGAACGCGCAACCAGCCTGTCCGACACCTATTTCAGCGGCGGCAGCGCAGCCAACATTCTTGAGCGGCTGGCGTCAACGCCGGACGGCGTCCTGGTGTCGGAGGAAACGGTGCAAGACTTCCAGCTCCAGCAAGGCGATTCCATCAATTTGCGGCTGATGGACGCCAAGGATCACCAGTACCATCCGATTCCCTTCAAGTTCATAGGCGTCGCCCGCGAATTCCCGACCGCGCCGAAGGATTCCTTCCTGGTCGCCAATGCCGCTTATGTCGCCCGCATGACCGGCTCCGAAGCGTCGGAATATGTCCTCATACGGGCGAAGGGCGATCCCGCGACGCTGGCCCGACAGGCAAGGTCAGCGCTCACATTCGATCCGTCGCTGAAGGTCGCCGATATCGGCCAGGCAGCCCATCTGATCGGGTCGAGTCTGACGGCGGTCGATCTTGGCGGATTGACGACGATCGAACTGGGGTTTTCGGTCGTCATGGCGGCAGCAGCGGCCGGGCTGATGCTCGCGCTGGGATTCATCGAGCGGCGCAGGAACTTTGCCATTCTGAGTGCCATAGGCGCCAAGCCTCGGCAGTTGGCAGCCTTCCTGTGGGGCGAAGGCCTCCTCATCCTCGTCGGTGGCTTTGCGTTCGGCCTTTTGTCTGGCGTCAGCACCGCCTGGATGCTGGTGAAGCTGCTGACCGGCGTGTTCGACCCACCACCAGAGGCACTTTCGGTTCCCTGGACCTATATCTGCATCGTGCTGTGCCTTGTTGCTGCCTCGGTCGTAGCCGCCGTGCTGTCAACGAGGCCATTATCCGGGCACGACCCAGAGCACCTGCGGGACATCTGACCGGTCCCGGTTTAACTATTTGTATAGCTCAGGCCAACTGGTCGAAAACTCGAAGGACTAAAGTTGTTCCATCTTCTCTCATGCCGAGAGAGATGATCCGGCAAGGCAAATCGCGCCGGATCGTCGTCGCTGCCGCTCGAAGCAAGGCTCCTGCGGCATCATCATCAATCCGATGAGGAACCCCAAATGAAAAAGTCAGTCATCGCTACTGCCATCATACTTGCGCTCGCGTCGTCAACCGGCGCCTTTGCCAAGGCTGTCACCGGGACGATCAAGAGCGTCGATAAGAATGGCGACGCAATCACGCTGTCGGACGGAACCAAGTTCACCCTGCCGGAAGGCATCGAAGCCGAGACACTCAAGGTCGGCGAGAAGGTCGTCGTCACTTATTCCACGACAGCAGCGGGCAAGCTGAAAGTTTCCGGCATCCATCAGGCAAAGTGATCGCCGTTTCAGCTGTGACACCGGCAGGGACGGGCGTTTATCCTGGCCCCTGCCGCCACTTCTTATAATATCCCGGTGATCAAACGATCGGCCCGTGTGTTCTGCCAGTAGGCTGCGCGCACCAACGCAGCCGCCAGAATTGCCGTGGCGGCCCCGCCGAGAATATCGCTGACATAGTGCGTTCCCAAATAAACGCGTGACAGTCCGATCAGCAACGCGGCCGCCAGAAATGCCAGCCCGCGACGACGCAGCCCGTGCAGCAGAAACGCCGCCGCGATAGCAAAGCTTGCCGTGGCATGGTCGGACGGGAAGGAGAAATCGACGGTGCGCCCGATGATCAGATGCGTGACATGAGCGTCATAGGGCCGGACCCTCTGCACGAACAGCAACACCAGCTGATTGACACCGAGTCCCAGCAGAAACGACAGACCTGCCGCCACTAGAACATGCCGTGTGGTCCGATCTGGCCGAGGCAACCACCACTGCAAGGCGACGGCCAAAACGAGAAGCGGCACGCCGACCGTCGAAATCCAAGTCATTACGAGATCTGTGGCAGGCGCTTGTCCTGCCCATGTATTTAACCATGCGGTAGTGGCAGCGTCGAATTGGAACATTCAGTATTTCCGTCAGTTTGCGGGTTCTAAATTGCCATGTACGCCATGTAAGGGCGGAGTTGGTGATGTAGTTTCAGGTGGCGCCGACGTCGGCGGTGGCGAGACAGGTACCACCAGCGCGACGGGCTCGCATAGAGAAGCGTGGAGACATCGACCCGTCACCAATACGGACTTCCTGGAAAAAACTGAATGTTCCCGAAATTCGTCTCTGTGCATTGCGTGCTACCAGACCCAAAACAGAAACCAGAGTTCGTCCGGAGTTGGCCGATACCCAGACATGACGATCGAGAGACAAACTATCGTGAAGAGCACAAATGTCGTGGCGACCCAGATCCACGCGCTCGACGAAGAGGGATATCCGCGATACGGCATGGTAAAAGCCACCTCTCGAACTCGACAGGTTTTTCGGCTTGAACGAGATGTAGCCGCAGCGGTTCGAGGCAAACTATGCCCGATCAAGCATACCGGAGGATTGCGGGGCTATTACAAATCGGTAGGAAGTCTGCCGGCCATTTGTTAGCGACGGCATATTGTGTTCCACCGCGATGCCACCACGACAGCGAACAAACTGCCAGCGGGGGCGGGGCCTGTCGAACAAGTTCGTCCACCTTTGGCCGACGCCGGCAGCATTTTGACGCGACTATGCATCAAAGGTGTGCCGTTACTCGGCTCAGCAATGGGCAACCCACGAATCTGCAGAACGCCACAAGGCTCGCACAAGCGCCGGGGGCCAGAGTGGAGCCGCACATCGTGCAGCGGCGTGGAGGCTGAACCGGCCGTAACCACCGCGTGGCAGAAGGCTTGAGGGCTTGAAAAGCGCGGCAGTTCAAATCGAGACATTCGACGATCAGAACCTCATCAGGGGCAAGGCTCCCATCGTGCGGGCCGTCTTCGAGGGGCGGGATATCTCCTCGTTGTGGGACGGGTTGTTCGGGCGCATTTCCGCAGATATCACCGATGCCGCGGCGTTTCTGGACGTGTCGATCCTGCTTCATGCAATCGGTGAGGAAGACAAGGCAGCTCTCAGCCAGAAGGCAGCACTCGAAATCAACCGCCAATACCGGGTCCGCAACGGACGCGGCACCGGGCTGAACGTCCTTGTTTTCATGACGGCCGGCGACTTCATGGCCAACACGCCGATCGAATTCCTGCTCGAGGACTCCGACACCAACCTGCTGCTCTATTATGTCGATGCCGACACGGTCGACTTGAAGAACGTTCCCGAGCATGACGTCGCGTTCGTGGCCGTCGGCGAGTCGGCGGCAAATCTGGCCGTGCTGGCGAACCTCGATCGGCTGCTGGGCGATTGGACCGGGCCCATAGTGAACAACGCGCCTCGCCTCATCATGGCGTTGTCAAGGGACGGCGTCGCGGAGGCGCTGAAGGACGAGCCTTCGATCCTTGCCCCGCCCGCCGTACGCGTTGATCGAGCCGGGGTCGAGCGGCTGGCTTCCGGGGAAATCGAGGTCGACGCGATCCTGATGGCGGCCGCGTTTCCGGTGATTGTCCGCCCGTTCGGCACGCATGCCGGCAAGGGAATGGAGAAGATCTCCACGCGATCGGAGCTTTCGGCCTATTTGAATTCGCATGCCGAGAGCGAGTTCTATGTCACGCCATTCATCGACTACAGCGGGACGGACGGCAAATTCCGCAAGCAGCGCATCGCGTTCATCAATGGGCTCGCCTATGCCAGCCATCTCGCGGTTTCCGAGCATTGGATGGTTCACTACCTCAACGCCGGCATGACCCAGCACGAAGACAGGCGTGTCGAAGAAGCGTTGTGGATGGCAAATTTCGACAGCGACTTCGCGGTGCGTCACGAACGCGCCTTTGATGCTCTCCATCGCCGTCTTGGGCTGGACTACTTCGCCATCGATTGCGCCGAACTCGCTGACGGCCGCCTGCTGGTGTTCGAGGCAGATGTCGCAATGATCGTCCATTCAATTGATTGGGAGAGTATTTTTCCCTACAAGAAGAGCGCCATGCGCAAGCTCTTCGCGGCATTCGAAAACGCGCTCGTACGGCGCGCGGCGCGCGCGAAGTCAACGCTGACGATCGTATGCATCCATACGGGAAAACCCGCCGTCTACCAGAGAACCCACGACGATTGCTTGGTTTGCGCACTGGCGATGCTCACGGGCCGAACCTACGAGGAAATCGAGGACATTGCGCGGGGCTGCGATCCGACATATCCGTTCGGCGGGCCGATGAGTCATTCGATCATGCGCGGCGTTGCCAACAAATGCGGCTTCGTCCTGCTCACCAGCATCTACATGCTGTGGGCCAAGCCGGCGATCATAGGCGTGGTTTCGCCAACCGTTCCCAACACCGGCCATGCCATTTTCTGGGATGGCGAGAAGATCATCGATCCAGGTTTCTGCGAACGTGTCGATCGTTCCTATGTCGACCGATGCGGGTTGGAGTTCACGCAACGGGCGAGCGATCTCGAACCGTTGATCAGCCATGACATCCAGATCTCCTACCAGGCCGGTGCCGTGGCGGCCAATGAACCGCTTTGATCGAAACCATCTCGCCACCGTCCTGACGTCGGAGACCATCATGCCTGCAATTCAGCGCGGGATCTTGCCGGTGCCGCGCCCGGATCCGGAAACGATGGGCCTGGGCCACCACCCGGATTCGCCGGCATCCGTTTCATTCCTGCTCCAGACAGGCGGCGACAGACGCATCTGGCCGGATGCGATAACGCGGCGCAACCGCTATGGCACGCGGGCAATTCCGGCGGACGACGAGATCTCATTCTCGTCGACAACGGCAAGCAACATCTCCCGCGAAGGGTTCCAGGCGGCCAGTGTCGAGCTCGCGCGTCTCTTCGATATTGCCTCGCCTTCCCCTGTCGCTTCGGATCAATGGTTCGCCGACATTCGGGACCGGATTGCCGGCAATCTACGCTGTGCGGGCGCGCACGTCATTCTCGCCGCCTCCGGAACGGATGCCGAGCTTCTCGCGCTGTGCATGATTGCCGGCGTCTCCAGGCGTCCCTTGACCAATGTGCTCGTCGCGCCCGACGAAACGGGAAACGGCGTTCCACGGGCGGCGGCAGGATGCCATTATTCGGATGTGACCGCTCTCGGCAGCGCCGTCGAGGCTAGTGCGCCGCTCGAAGGACTGCCGCCAGACCGGATCGAAGTGCGCACAATCTCTATCCGTAACGAGACGGGTGGGCCTCGTCGTCAGGATGAAATCGATGCCGAGATCATCGCCATTGTCGAGCTGGAGCTGGGGCGGGACCGCGATGTCCTTGTCCATGTGCTCGATGCATCCAAGACCGGATTGCCGGCAGTGACCCGACAGGCGGCGCGCCACGCCGCGGCCCTTGCTCCGGGCCGGGTGCGGGTTATCGTCGACGCGTGCCAGTTCCGCGGCTCGATTTCGCGGCTGAGGCAGGACCTGGCGGATGGCTTCGTCGTCGCCCTAACTGGATCCAAGTTCGTCGCCGGCCCCCCCTTTTCCGGCGCTCTCCTCGTCCCTGCGGCATTTGCCGAGGAACTTGCCGTGAGATCCGACGTTCCGGCGGGCCTTGCGGAATACAGCGCGGGGCAGGACTGGCCGGCTGCCCTTCGCCAACGGATGAGATTCGGCTTCAAGTCGGAATTGAACCTGGGACTGGGGCTGCGGTGGGTTGCGGCGCTCGCCCATCTCGACCGCTATGTCGAGATCGACGAATCCCGGCAAAGCCTCATCAAGGAGCAGTTTGTGCGCCTGGTGCGTTCTCGAATCGATGCCGTGAAAGGCATCTCACTGCATCAGCATGATGAAGGCGATTACCTTGGCTCCTGTGCAATGGTCCCGATGACCGTCATGAACGGCGCCGGCGCTTTCGCTTCGTTCGAGGAGTGCCAGAACATTCAGCTGTCGATGCGCGGTCTCAGCGGGGGACCGATCTGCCATGTCGGGCAGGCCGTGCGCCTGGGTTCGCGCACGGTCCTGCGCGTTGCTGCCTCGGCTCCTGATGTGATCGGCGTTTCGCAGGCGATGTCGGCCGGCCAGTCGCTGCACCAAGCCTTCGCTCCGATAGAATCCAGGCTAGACGTCTTCTTCCATAAATTGTCAGCGGTCCTTTATCATCTCCGAGGTGCCTGATGTTGCAGGTCATCAAGCAAGAGCGCGCCGCGGCAAACGATGCCATTGAGACCTCCGCCAGCCTTGATCCATCGGACTGGGATCAGTTTCGCGAGGTCGCGCACGGCTTGTTGGACGACATGATCGCCCATATCCAAACGATCAGGCAGGGACCGGTATGGCAGCGGCCGAGCGATGAAACGCGCGAGCGGTTCGCCCGTCCGCTGCCGAACCAACCTCGCGAACTGGGCGATGTCCTGGATGACGTGCGCACGCACATCATGCCGTTCGCAACCGGCAACCTGCATCCGTTGTTCATGGGATGGGTGCATGGCGCGGGCACGCCGATCGGCATGGTAGCGGAAATCGTCGCCGGCGGCTTGAACATGAATTGCGGTGGTCGCGACCATGCCGGTCTCGCGGTCGAACAGCAGATCGTGCGCTGGATGAGCGAGGCGCTCGGCTACCCCGCTGGAGCAAGCGGTTTGTTCCTCACCGGCTCGTCAATGGCAAACTTCGTAGCGGTGACGATTGCCAAGACCGAAGCGCTGGGCCAGTCCGTGCGCGAGACCGGGCTTCGCAACTGTGGCCGCGAGCTAGTCGCCTATACATCCGCCGAGGCCCATTCCTGCATCGCGCAGGCCATGCAACTGTCCGGCATCGGATCGGCAAATCTGAGGACAGTCGCGGTCGACGACGCCGGAAGGATGCTGCCTGGCGCATTGCGCGACATTATCGGGGAAGATCGGGCGAAGGGTCTTTCGCCATTCCTGGTCGTGGGCACGGCGGGAACTGTAAACACCGGGGCAATCGATCCGCTCGCCGAAATCGCTGAAATCGCGTCCAGGGAAAAACTCTGGTTTCATGTCGATGGAGCAATCGGGGCTCTCGCCGTGCTGTCCGATTCCCTGCGCGGGCTGTTCAAGGGCATCGAAAACTCGGCATCGGTGGCGCTCGATTTTCACAAATGGGGCCAGGTTCCCTATGATGCCGGATTCCTGCTGGTGCGCGACGGCGATGCCCAGAAGCGCACGTTCGCACAGCCGGCCGCCTATCTGCAGCGTGGTGATCGCGGGCTGGCCGCCGGCGAAACCTGGCCCTGTGATCTCGGTCCAGACCTGTCGCGCGGGTTCCGCGCCTTGAAAACATGGATGACGATCGAAGCGCTTGGAACAGATCGCATTGGCAGGTCGATCGCCCACACATGCATGCTCGCCCGCCATCTTGCCAAAAGTCTGGAGCGCCATCCGGCGTTTCAATTGAAAGCGCCTGTTGCGCTGAACATCGTCTGTTTCGGCATACGCGGGGCGAGCGCTGAATTTGTCCGAAACCTGGTGTTGGATCTTCAGGAATCCGGTTCGGCCGCGCCTTCGTGGACAACCCTCAACGGCGAACTGGTGGTGCGCTGCGCCATTTTCAATCATCGGACGACTGTGGCTGATATCGAAGAATTTGTAGATTTAATGATCGAACATTTCATTGTCGGACCATAGGCCTCCTATAATTATCGGACTAGGTGTTCTCTCCGCTCTTGCAACGTGCTGATTTGATGTCTGTTACAAGCCTGCCTTTGCGCCTCGCTTATTGGCGAGATCTCGTTTTGGAAAACGAAGCGGCAATCTCCGAGGCCTTCAACCCTGCTTGGTCATGGATCCCCTCGGCAGGACTTGGAGGGGCGTATTCCCGCATCCCGACCCGATGGCTGGCCGCTGGCGCGGTACCGGCGTCGGATCTGACGACCTTCCGGCGCCGGAACCATCTGAGACGGCTGAACCGGCTGAGGTAGATGTAGATGACCGGTGTGGTGTAGAGCGTCAGGAACTGCGACAGCAGCAGGCCGCCGACAATGGCGATGCCCAGCGGCCGGCGAAGCTCGGAGCCCGCGCCGCTGCCCAGCGCCAGCGGCAGGCCGCCGAGCAACGCTGCCATCGTCGTCATCATGATAGGCCTGAACCGCAGGATGCAGGCTTGGTAGATGGCATCCTCAGCCGGCAAGTTCCGTCGTCGCTCGCCCTCGAGCGCGAAGTCGATCATCATGATCGCGTTCTTCTTGACGATGCCGACGAGCAGGATGACGCCGATCAGCGCGATCAGAGAAAAATCATAGCCCAGCGCCATCAGCGCCAGGAAGGCGCCGACGCCCGCCGACGGAAGTGTCGACAGGATGGTGATCGGGTGCACGAAGCTCTCATAGAGGATACCGAGCACGATATAGACAGCGATGATCGCGGCCAGGATCAGGTAGGGTTGGTTGGCCAGCGATGACTGGAAGACCTTGGCCGAGCCCTGGTAGCGCGTCGTCAGCGTCGGCGGCAGGATCATCGACTGTTCGAGCTTCTGGATGGCGGTGATCGCGTCGCCGAGCGAATGCCCGGCCGCCAGGTTGAACGACAGCGTCACCGCCGGAAATTGGTCCTGGTGGTTGATCGTCAGCGGCGACACCGACGTCTCGTAATGCGCCAGCGCCGACAGCGGCACCATCTGCCCGCTGGTGCTGGAGCGTACGAACAGGCGCGCCAGCGCCGACGCATCCTCCTGGAAGCGTGGCTGGAGTTCCAGTACCACATGGTGCTGGTCGAGCTGCGTGAAGATCGTCGCCACCTGGCGCTGGCCGAAGGCGTCATACAGCGTATCGTCGACGGCCTGCGGGGTGATGCCGAGCTGGCCGGTCAGGTCGCGGTCGATCTTCAGCGTCATCCTCGGCGCGCTTGCCTGCAGATCCCCGGTCACGTCCTGCAGTTCGGGCAGCGTCTGCAACTTGGCCAGCATGATCGGCGCCCATTTGAACAGCTCGTTCACGTCGGGATCCTGCAGCGTGTACTGATACTGCGTCTTGCTGACCCGCGCGCCGATCTGCACGTCCTGCCGCGCCTGGCCGAACAGGGCGATGCCTTCGACCTTGGCCGCCGCTTTGCGCAGGCGGTTGATCACTTGCGTCGCCGTCGCATGGCGCTCGCTCAGCGGCTTCAGGTCGATCATCAGCCGGCCGCTGTTGACGGTTGGGTTGGCGCCGACCCAGTAATACACCGTCTGCACGTCGGAGTCGGCGGTGACCACCTTAGCCAGCTCGTGCTGGCGCTGAACCATCGCGTCGTAGGAGATGTCCTGCGCCGCCTCTGACGACCCCGAAATGGTGCCATTGTCCTGCTGCGGGAAAAATCCCTTGGGGATGGTCTGGTAGAGGTAGCCGGTGGCGCCGAGCGTCGCCGCCATGAACAGCAGCATCACCGGCTTGTGGCGCAGCACCCAGCGCAAGCCGATCTCATAGACGTGCAGCATGCCTGCAAAGGCCGCCTCGAGGGCCCGCGACGCGATGTTCTCGCGTGCATTGCGGTCGATCGGCTTCAAGAGCCAGCCGCACATCATCGGCGTCAGCGTCAGCGATATCAGGCCGGACATCATGATGGCGACGCTGACCGCGACCGCGAATTCCCGGAAAAGCCGGCCGATCAGGCCGCCCATCAAGAGCAGCGGAATGAACACGGCAACGAGCGACAGCGTCATCGAAATAATGGTGAAGCCGATTTCGCGCGATCCGCTGAGCGCCGCCTGCAGCGGGGTGTCGCCATTCTCGATGTGGCGGATGATGTTCTCCACCATGACGATGGCGTCGTCGATGATGAAGCCGACGGCAATGGTCAGCGCCATCAGCGACACATTGTCGATCGTATAGCCCAGCAGATACATCGCCGCGCAGGTGCACAGCAGCGATACCGGGATGGTGATGCTGGGAATGAGCGTGGCGCGCACATGCCGCAGGAACAGGAAGATGACCAGCACCACGAGGCTGATGCTAATCGCCATGGTAAACTGCACCTCCGAAACGGAAGCCCGGATCGTCTGGGTGCGGTCGCCCAGGATCTGCATCTTGACCGAAGGCGGCAGCGTACGCTGAAGCCCCGGCAGCACGTCCTTGATCAGTTGCACCGTCTGGTTGATGTTGAAGCCGGGTTGCTTGTGGACGTCGATGATGACGGCGCGTTGGCTGCCGAGCCACGCCGCCTGGCGGATGTCCTCGACGCCGTCGATGGCGGCGCCGATGTCGCTGACGCGAACCGGCGCGCCGTTGCGATAGGCGATGATCACCGAATTGAAGGACGCCGCATTGGACAGTTGGTCGGTGGCGGCAAGCGTCAGCGATTGCCGGGGCCCATTCAGCGTACCCTTCGGCGCGTTGACGCTGGCTGCAGATATCGCCGTGCGGATGTCCTCAAGACTAAGCCCGAGTGCGGCGGCCGCCGAAGGGTTGATCTGGATGCGCACTGCCGATTTCTGCTCGCCGTGGAAATCGACGAGTCCGACGCCGGTGACCCTCGAAAGCTGCAGCGCCAGGTAGTTCTCGACATAGTCGTCGACCTCGTCGATCGGCAGGTCGGTGGAGGTGACGGCGATCGACATCAACTGCGCGTCGGCCGGGTTGGCTTTCTCGTAGGTCGGCGGACTGGGAAGATCCTTCGGCAAATCGCCGCTGGCGGCGCTGATCGCGGTCTGCACATACTGCGCGGCGCCATCGAGGGTGCGGTCGAGGTCGAATTCGACCTGGATGGAGGTGCGCCCCAGCGAGCTGCTCGAACTGATGGACGTCACGCCCGAGATCAGCGCGAGCTGCCTTTCGAGCGGCGCGGCGACCGTCGTCGCCATTGTCTCGGCGTTCGAGCCCGGCAGGCTGGCAGATATCTGCAACGTCGGGATCTCAACCTGCGGTACGCCGGCGATCGGCAGCAGGAAATACGCAACAAGCCCCACCAGCGTCACACCGATGGCCAGCAGCGTGGTGGCGATCGGACGGACGATGAAGGGCGCAGAAATGTTCATGCGCTAGTTCGCCGTTTGAGCCGGGCCGGTGACGTCGACCAGATCTCCCTCCTGAATGCGATATTGGCCATCGGTGACGATGGTCTCGCCGGGCTCAATCCCTGTCCCGACAACGGCGAGTTCGGCATTTGAATACGCCACCGTCACCGGTCGTTTGACGACTTGTCGGTCCTTGCGAACGATGAAGGCATAGGTTCCGTCGGGGCCGCGCACGATGGCGGTCACCGGGACGGTGACAACGCCTCGCTGCAATTCGACCTGGACGCGGACATTGACGAACTGCCCCGGCCACAGGCGGTCGTCGGCATTGTCGAAGACGGCGCGTATCCTGATTGTCGCGGTGGCATTGTTGATCTGGTTGTCGACAACGCTCAGGCGGCCGGAAGCCAGTTGCTGGCCGGTATTGTCCTGCACGACCACAGCGGCATTGCCGGCCTTCATCACCTGCTGGATGCTCGGCAGATCGTCGGAAGGCAGCGAGAAGTCCACCGCGATCGGGTGAATCTGGCTGATGCGGACAATGCCGCCCGTATCGCTGGCGTGGACGATGTTGCCGGCATCGACCATGTGGATGCCGGCCTTGCCATCCAGCGGCGAGCGTATCTGCGTGAAGCCGAGCTGGATCTGCTGGATGTCGATAGCGGCCTGATCGACCTTATCGGTCGCCTCGAGCTGCGCCACGGCGGCCTTGGCCGTGTCCAGCACCTGTGTCGAGCCGACGCCCTTGTTCGTCAGGGTCTGAGCGCGGGCGAGGTCTAGTTGGGCATTCGCCAGCGATACGTCGTCCCGCATCTTGGTGGCTTGCGCCTGCGCGAGCGCCGCCTGCAAGGGCTGCGGATCGATTTCGGCCAGCAGGTCGCCGGCATGCACGTCCTGGCCGTCGACAAAGTCGAGCTTGACCAGTTGGCCATCGATCCGGCTGGTCACGGTCACGCTGCGCAACGGCGCGACGGAGCCTAGGCCGATGAGGAAGACCGGGACATCGGACCGGCGCGCATCGTCGGCAACAACCGGAATGGCAGCGTCCCCAGCCAAGGCGTCGACCATGGTCGGGCTGCTTGCCAAGCTCAACGAGCAAACGGCAACGACCCGAAGGATTCGAGGTGTGCTGCACCAGTCGCCAATCATGCACTTTGTCTCCCGCCGTCCGATTCTCCCAAACAATGGACGTGCGGCGAGTTCCTGGCTACCCACGGCCCGTGGCCGGTATTATGCGGGACCAATCTTACACACGCATCACGGCCGGATTACGAATCTGTAAGTTCGCGGTGACGGCTGAGCGCAGCGATGATGCTCGGGCATCAACATTTTTAACACCCCGGTGAATACCTGACAGCCAATTGTCAGCTTGGTCGTGAGACATTGCCAGCTCGCCTTCGATTTGTCGGCGCACGATTCAAAGTGGAACTCAGCGCACATGAAACAGATCGCCTTGTCACTTATCGTCATCGCGTCTTCGGGCGCTTATGTCTGGGATCAGTCAGGCACCGGCCCAGCCAACGATCTTATTGACGGCGCCCAACCCGCCAGCGCTATCGGGGATACATTGCCGTCGGTCATCGCACCGGCTGTGGTCCATCCGGTTCCGGCCCCTGCGGCCCAGCCCAAGGTTCGCCAACAAGATGTGCGGCAAGAGCCGGCGCCGAGGATCGCTCCCGACGTTGGCAAGGAAGCCACGGTGGTTATCGCAGCTGCCGCACCGAAGCCAACACTCGCCGCCAGCCCGCCGCAAGTATCCCTGGTGCCGCCTCCGCAACCGGAGCAACAGTCGGCTCTGGCAACGACCAGCCCCGCGCTGACGGAAACGCCCTCTTTCGCCATGACGCCGGCTGCCTATATTCCGATCCCACAGCCGAGACCGGCATATCCGCACGCGCCGGCTCGCGTCATTCGTGCCGGCATGAAGCTCGCGACCCACGGCTATGCCGATGGGGTCTACACAGGCCCCGCCGCCGACGCCTATTACGGCATCATTCAGCTTCAGGCGCTTGTCCAGGGCGGTCGCCTCACCGCGCTCAAGATACTGAGATACCCCAATGACCGCCGCACCTCTGTCAACATCAACCGGCAGGCCCTGCCCATGAACTGCATCCATCCGGTAGGCTTTGTTCGTCGGTATGGATGTCAATGACGTGTCACGCGAGTAGTCGACAACCGTCACCGTTTCGACGTCCTTGATGCGGGC
>NZ_JBHLYT010000054.1:0-56504 GCF_042431665.1 Mesorhizobium kowhaii | reverse complement strand
TGGTTCAATAATCGCCGGCTGCTGGAGCCCATCGGCAACATCCCGCCGGCCGAAGCCGAGGAACGCTACTACGCCATGCTGGATGAACCAGCCATAGCCGCGTGCCAAACGAAACGGCCTCCGGAAAACCCGGCGCGGTTCATAATGCCATCATGGCACTAGCCATCTTTTCGCTCGGCGGCCTCATAGGAGGTATAACTCTAGGTCAGCCCGGAGTGCTCCTCGGGTTCGTATGCGGGTTCCTAATCGCCACGATCTTCTGCGGTGGTCTGGCTGCGCACTGTCTGATCGAGAAGCACCTGCGGGTGCTGGCCGACGATCTGCGCCAGCAACGCAAGAAAACCGCTGCTTCTGCCCGGACAGAGCCATCAATCAGATGATCTTCGTGATGAGCGAGTTCGCGGCTGGCAACTGACGGTCGGACCTTCAATCAAGTTATCTGTCAGGCTGACCAACTCGGTAAATAGCTCTGTTGCAGAGACGAGCCAATTCCGCAATTCTGGCCGCAGGTGCAACCTCTATAATATCACCACGATCCAAGATGCCATCCGCGAATGGACCCGTGCGCTACGGGACATCATAGGCAATCTTGATCCCTCACTTGATGTCTAGGGAAGGATGTGCGAGCCGCGCAAGCCCGGACGCGACACCTATTTAAGAAATTACAGCAAATCGATTGTCGCCTCGAAATTTACGGTATTGATTCCGAGTGCGCCATCGAACAACGAGACGGCAGTGGCGCTGTCGGCTGGTGGGCGCTGCAAAAGAATCTTGATAGGACCGCTATCAACTTGCCCGTACATCTCAAACGCTGGAAAAGTTCCGGTCGTTCCTTTTACGAACATCTTCTGCTTTAATGGGTCAAATTTAACATAGAAGGAGAAATCAATATCAGGTGCCAATGACAATTTTGGCAATCCAAGAAAGTCAAAATTGTAAAATGGATTGGATGAGGCGGCCTTTACAAAGAAAGTCCTGTACCAGCCATCTTTCTTTATGCCTCCGACCGTCACTTCAGAAGCTGGTGCCGTCTTTCCTTTCTCCACAAGCTCTCCCGTGCTGCAATTAACCTTTCGGCTTTCACCGATTCGAACGTTGTCGCGACTTTGGTACTTATCAATTGAAATTTCCCGAATGCTTGTTTTAACGGCCAGCTCGACAGTGACGCGAGCTGAGGCGAGTGGGGAATTATCGAAGGAACGATTGTCAGTCTCGAAGCATCTCGTCGCGAGAGCTTCTTGGAAATAGTCCGCGACGGCTTTTGAATACGCCGGCTCGCCGCCGACGCTAGGTATTATGACTGGAAGAGAAGGGGCATCTATCACGTAGCTGCCCTTGGCAGTCTTTTTTATATAGTTGGGCAGCGTTGGGTGGCTGCTAGGGATAAACGCCTTTACCCAAATGTGGACGATTCTATCTTTCGCCTCTGATGGCACTGAAATGGCCAGCAAAGCTAAAGAAATGGTGATCGCGTGGAGTTTCATATCCAGGCCACTAGCTAACAGTCAACCGCCGCTGTCGCTGCCGCCGTCATCACTACCCCCCGTATCGCCGCCCGCGTCACCGCCTCCTGCATCGCTGCCGCCAGGATCACCGCTTCCAGCGTCACTTCCGGCCCCGTTGTCAATTATGACTTCGGTTGTGTCGGGGTTCGCCTGTTCAACGGTATCCGGTACGTTGCCAAAGGTGGTTCCAGTCTGTCCCGGCGCATCCGGTCCGGGGAGTAGCACAGTCGAGTGGTCCCCCACATATGCTTCGTTCTCGGTCGTACCTGACGGCGCAGGAGAGGTTGGCCCGATATCTTCGGGCGCGGCTCCTTCCTGGGCAAAGCAGATTGTACACGTTGAAGCAAAAAAGGCGGCAATCAGTAGAGTCCGCATGTACGTCTCCTATCTAATAGCTGACGTAAGGAAAGGTAACATAGATGTGTTGGAGCGTCCATTGCAACTCACGGCTAAGTGATAACCAGGCTGGATCACAACTACCTTGGGCAGCAGCCAGGCCAAAAGGCAGGTAGGAGCATCAAAGAGATCATCTGCGGGAGAAGCCGAAATCTGACAATACACCTGTAGTCGAGTTCAAAACCCGCTCTCGCCCTACCCAGTGAGTCGACTTGCTTAAATTCGACGAGAGCTGCACTCTGTTGCTATGCCGACTCATGGGAACCGCGACCGCGCCCCACCTACCAATAGGCCCTCTTTCGTGCAACGGTAGCGGCTGGAGCGGCTTCGAC
This sequence comes from Mesorhizobium kowhaii, assembly GCF_042431665.1. Lineage (NCBI taxonomy): Bacteria > Pseudomonadati > Pseudomonadota > Alphaproteobacteria > Hyphomicrobiales > Phyllobacteriaceae > Mesorhizobium > Mesorhizobium kowhaii. Next base: position 54,271 of record NZ_JBHLYT010000054.1, on the reverse strand, counting down.
GGGTCGTGGGTGTTAGGACACCGGGGAGGCCCGAACGTCTCTCCAACCGCTTATTGTCAGGCACAACGAACGTTGACATCAGACAAGGGCCATTTTTTTTGCGGATCAATCTTCTCCGCGTCTATTACGGAGTAGGATGCGCCGCTTTGGGTTTCCGAGCGCATAGCGAGCTCCTCATACAGGTAGCGAGCGAACATCGAGCCAGCGCCGAGCACGACCCATAGCGGCACACCAACAGCCCCACCAAGTGCAGCAATCCCGGCGCTTTGACCACCGAAAACTGCGACGCCAACGGCGGCAGCACTGAGGCCCAATCGCTGGGCGGCAGTGCGGTTGTCCCAGCCGAGACTTTTGGTCTGTGATGCGACGATTTTCACAATTGGCCAGATGAACTTGCTTGAGATCGTCGCAGCGATGGCATTCTTTGCCTTTTGGTGGACAGGCAGGTTTGAGTTGCGAATATCGAGAAGCTTCAGCGCCCAAACCTGGAGCGCGTCACTCTGGGCCGGCGTAGCCTGTTGGGCGATGCGAACCGCAAGTTGACGATAATTCTTCTCATTCATTTGGCGGCTCCCTCAATCTACCCTTGGGTCGTATCAGAGCCGACACGGCAATGACAGGTGTCCGGAAGGGTATGCCTTTAGCGGACCGCCTTTTGAGCCGGTACGATAATAACGTTTGACCACCTTAATCGTACCGGTCAATATAACACCAATCATATCGAACCGGGGTCGCATGTTCGTACGCGCATATCTTCGAGCCTCTACCAGAGAACAGGACGCGAACCGTGCCAAGGGCGAACTCATCGTGTTTGCCAAGGAACGTGGTCTACAAATCGCAACTACCTATGTGGAAAATGAAAGTGGCGCTTCGCTCGCGCGCCCCGAACTATTCCGGTTGCTATCGGATTGCCAGCCAGGAGACATTTTGCTCATCGAGCAAGTGGATCGGCTGAGCAGACTGAACGGAACAGATTGGAACAAACTGAAGGATGAGATCAGAGATCGGCGCATAAAAGTAGTCGCCCTCGATCTCCCGACATCTTGGGGCATGGTATCTGAAAATGGCGACGAGTTCACATCCCGGATGGCGGACGCAATCAACAACATGATGCTCGATATGATCGCGGCGATCGCCCGAAAGGATTATGACGACAGACGCCGTAGGCAGAAGCAAGGCATTGCAAACGCTAAGGATGAGGGCAAATACCGAGGCCGTCCCGAAGACAAGATACGCAACAAGGCGATTCAAAGTATGCTCACGAGTGGGCAAAGCTGGAGCACCATCATTTCGGCAACGGGATGCTCACGCTCAACACTCGCGAGATTGGCCAAGCGAGCACCGAAAACCACGGGGTTCATGGCGGGATCCGTGAATTCAGCTTCGGCTGTGCCAGACAAGGACATAACCGACGACGCGTGATTCGAGCGACCTGCGCCCGAACTTTGAGAACCTGCTGGACAATCGGAATTAGTCCCCGACGATAGCGCGTTGCCACGCCGTTCCGAGTTCCCTTTGCGAGCAGTTAATCCGCTCGCCAGTTGTCCGCTTGGCGTCCAAGATCTCAAGCACCTTCTGTTCCATGGCGTGCGCGGTAATTGCATCCGGCCATTTCTGCTGGAACTCGATCTTCCAGAAAGGAATGCCGATCTCGTACGGGATGTGTCTATTGATCTCGCCTAGCCGCCCGGACACGGACAACGCGTGCCCGATCTTCCATATGCTCGTGCTGCCGAAACGCATGGCGTAGGTCCAGCTCGTCTCCATAGCCGACTTCTCGACCTCATAAGTCGAGTTCGAGGGCGTCGGCCCTGTCGTAGGTTTCAGCGCATCGTTGACGCGACGCATTCGGTCGAATTGTTGGTTCGGTGGTGGTTCGAAGGGAGACGACGGCAGCGCTAAGATCGCGGCGATGTCAGCGGGATCGGTGAGCTCCTCTACGCCCGGAGTGGCAAGCATGGTGAGACGCTGCTTCAACAAGTCATTAGCAAGCGGCTGCGGGTTGAAAACCCATCCGCGTACGATCGGCACACCATGCGGGAACTTGAAATTGCCTTGAGCATCAAAGTCCCGCAGATCGAGCTGGTCTTTTGTGAAGTAGTCTAAAGTGCGCAGCCGCAGGCGGCCAAACTCAGCCATGCTTAGGATGCGGCCCTGAAGCTCCAGGGAAGTGCGCTCCGTCTTAGTGCCTACAAAAACCAGGCGATCACCCGGATCCGAGATCGCTAGCAATCGAGACATGTGACCTTGGCTGCCAAAGGTCGCCATGGGAATGCTCCCAACTACGGGATTGCCCCACACACGTGTCGCAAAAAGCCTCATGAACTCCCTCTCTCATGTCGGTCGCCCTTCTGCCGACGGCAGAATTTTGCAACGGGTTGCAACGTCTCTCAGCGGCAGCATCCTGGCCCGTGGCTAGGACGAGGCCAACAAGGGCTCTCGTAGTTCTTTGTCTGTCAGTCGCCCTGACCTAACCAAGCTCTGAAAACCGGTACCTTTTATAATGTGCAACGCTGGCCAGTTGTATTGCGGCTCATGATTCCCCACAAAAAGCCGCGACGGGTGCAGGCATTTTGGTGGCTTATCGATAGTCGCGACGAAGAAGCACTGACATCGCTGATGGCGGCCTGTTTCCAGAGCCTTTAATTGTCTTTGCTATATCGAATCCTTCCCGCCTAAATTGATCCAGTTTTGCCTTAGCGTCCTCGATTGCGCTCAGATTCATGTTGAATCGTAAAGCCGTTCCAGGAAACGAGGTTTGATAATTGTACTTAGTCGCGCGGGATAGGTGGATTGCCATCGATTTGCTGGCCAATACGAAGTTGCCTCCTGCATTTCGGGCAAGCCGGTTTGTCATGTAGAGGCCATAACCAGAGTTGGTCCAAGTACCGCGATCACTGGCAATATGGGTTTTTCCCGAAACGCTAGGCATTAAGCTCCATTCGATGGCCTGCTTGTCGGTGTTGAAGCGAAAATTTGGGTTGGTCCCTAAGCCTCGGCGAATGCCTATGCCGAAATCAGCTATCGCAAATTCAACTCTGTTGCTGGCTGGCCAAAATTGGGTGCAGTAGTAGACCTGCTCACATTCGCTATGCTCGAAAACGTTGCGCATCAATTCTCTAATTGAATAGGCAAGCGCGTCGAACATAGGATCGCCAGCCACAAGGCCGCGCGTGACAACGCCGGCAATCCTTTCAGCCTTGCGCTGAATCAGATCCCCTAATTCAACGTACCGGTCTCCGGGCTCTCGATAGAGCGCTGCACGATCCAAGCAGGTAATTGGGATGTAATTGTCGCTTCCCCACGCTTCACCAAGATCTCGTCCATAATCGACACCAAATAGCCGGAAGAATCCCATGTGGGCGGCGTAAGCTTGGGTGTGATGGTGACGGAGGTCGATTTTTAGATCTGGATTTCGCTCGCGTACCGACCGAAGTTTTGCACCGATGAAGAGCATGGCGAACGGAGGAAAGAATGATTCTTCTTCGAATGCTATTCTGATCTGATCTCGGTCTGCATAGTGATCAATCAGCCGTGCTATACTCAGGATTTTTTCGACATCCATCGTCCTCGGTATTTTGATGTGTTCCCAAGTCACAGAATTTTCCCCATCCCCAACTGTTCCGTCAACAGTTTCAGACGATTGCCGCACCGGAAACAGCCTGGCGATGATTTATCCCCGACTGTTTCCTCAGTTGGAGACATTGCCTCCAGTTACGGAAGACCGCAACAGCGTGTTGTGCGGGCGAAGGCGATAGCACTGACCGCGACCCTCATCGGGTCCTCGGTGCACAGGTGGTTAGAAGGTTGGCATGGGGCGGCCGGAACCGGGGACTCCTTCTTTCGCTCGAAGAAGGAAGAGCCAAGAAGAAGCTGGAAACAGGGCACCGGCCGACCGCGTTAGCGGGCGTTGCCGGTAGCTCTAAAATCTTCTTCTGAAATAGTCTCCTGTATCTTCTCCTTTAATGGGGTGTGGTTTTCGCCCCGGGGGGAGTGTTGTTTTCGCCCCGGGGGGAGTGTGATTGCCGCCCCCCGGGGAGTGTGCTTTTCGCCCCGGGGTGTGAGGTTTGCCTAGATCGCCTGTTGCGGCTGCGCCGGTTCGGCTGTTGGCACGTTGCCGCGCTGTTGCCCGGGGAGTGCTGATCGCGGGTCGACCCCAGACATGCGAGCGTCAAATTCGTAGGCTTCAATGACGCGTGTAGGCATCGACTCGGGGTTGCCGCCGAAGAGGGTATAGAGGCTGAGGCTGATCAAGAGACCTTCAGACATATCCGTCCGGTCCACGTTGATGAAGCCCTTGCTCTCCAGAGAGACGATTGCCCGGCGAATATGGCGTTGATCAATTCCAAGCCCGTGGGTTCGGGTTTCTTCTGGTCCCGTGTCCCAATCTCCATGCTCTAGGAACCGGCGTGTAAATACGCGCTCATAAACCCCGCACCATAGAGTTTGGTCTAGGACGAACATCAGCACGTCGAACTCTCGACTTGGTATACACCACATCCATCGCCGCACCACATGCCGCCAAGCGAACAATTGAACAAGGACGTGATTAAGCTCACTCGCGACGACTACGTTCGATGACATAATTTCATTCCTTATTGGTGTCGGCAGTACGGGGGTCAAGGATCAGAACCACGGTGCCGGCTAAAAACCCGCCCCCGCTCAAAGTGGATAGGTCAGCGGCCTCAATCTAGCATCCCCAACCGACGGGCTCCAGTGTCCAACAAGTATAGCCTGTAGAAAAATCTTGCAACATGTTGCAAATCTCCGCTTCTGTACGCTGTTGACAATGACTTCGTATGTTGGTCCAATTATAATTGGACCAACATCGTGCTGTTGTTGCTTTTGCGCAAACCTATTGTACGCTCCAGCCGTGATCAAAAGACAGGAGCTTTCAATGGGCTTGATTGTGTTGGCCGGCAGCCTATGGGTCGCCGGGGGTGGTCTCTTCCTTCAGGGCATTTTTGCCAATCGCAACGCCGCAGGTTCACGCGCTGTGCTGGACGATCTTGTGCGGCTCCGGCCGGCCGCATTGGTTGCGGCGGCGCTATTCTTGGCGGTCTGGCCCGCCGTCTGGATTGCCGCTCATCTCGGAAGCCGTTGAATTTCCCGCCGTTCGGGGAGTTGAAGCCTGTTGCAACCAATTATGTAATGAAATCAGTCAATGCTGCATTATTCGACCATAACCGACGATAAAGGTTCCACGCTTGGCAGGCTCAAAGCCGCCCGTGCGACGGTGGCGAAGCTTGTGGTCGAAGACGCGATCTATGCCCCGATATTCGCCCGACTCGAAGCTGAGATTGCGGCCGAAGAGGAGAGGGGAGACCCTATCGCCCGCGCACGGGCAATTGTCGCCGCTCAAAGGGCTATGGCTTGAAGTAGGTCACGCTTGTGCGCCAGCGTTGCGCCTTCGCCGTAACGCTCCCGGCCAAGCGCGTGGCCAAACAAATCGCGCCGGACGCGCTCATCAATCCCAGCCGCAAGCATGCGATCTTCAAAGGTGTGGCGCAAGCTGTAGAGCGTATGCTCCGCTGTCTCCAGCAAGCCATTCTCCCGTAGGAAGCTGTTGACGGTGGCGCTCAGACCGGCGCTTGACGCTTGATAGCGCGGGAAGCCTGCCGCGCACTGCTTGAACGCCTCCAAGCTGACCCCAACAAGCGGAATGAAGCGTTCGGAGACCTTGTTCTTAAGCTGCCGGCCTTCCGGCTCAATCGAGATGTGCGGCACGTCCACGTCAAGCCGGATATGATGTGGCAAGAGCCCAGCGGCTTCGCCGGGGCGATATCCGGTGTTGATCATGCCAAGCAGGATGCACCGCGCTTCTGTGTTCAAGCTGTCGAGCGCACCGGGAGCGAGCAGCTTGGTCTTGATCCATTCGACGGAGAAAGGCGGGCGCGTCCGCTCTTTGTCGGCCTTGAAGGAAAGGCCGTCGAGCGGCAGGACAAGCCCAAGCCGCTTCATCTTCACTACGGTGCGGAGGATGTTGCCGATGTGCTGTAGGTCTTTGTTTGCAGTGTCGGGCTGCGCATCGCCGGCCATGATCCGGTCCATCCACGTTTCGCGGAAGTCCAGCATGTCGTCCGGGGTTATGTCGGCAAGCTCCTTGTCGCCAATCTCTTCAATCAAGTTGGCGATGGCGCGTTTGCGCGGATGTTCCCAGCGGCGAAGCTGATCCTCGCTCTTGCCGATGGTGTCCTGCTTGGCGAGCGTCCAGAACAATTCGAGCGCGCGGCTGATCTTGATCCCCGGTTCGCGAGCGCCGCCAAGGACCGCACGTGCTTCGATCTGGGCAGCGTCGCCAGTCAGCTTGGTGACGGCTTCGACGCGTTCAAGCAGTTCGTCGCGGGGCAGCTTTGCGACCCGATCAGCGGACAGGTATCGATGTCCGCGCACTTGGGCCAACTCACGCGCGGCCTGAAACTGGCGCTCGGCGTCGTCGGTCGCACCGGCAAGCATCGCTTCCCAGCCCTCAATCATTTGCGCCCATGCGGTCGGCGCTTTCTGTTGGGCAACGGTCTCTGAGTCGGTGTGGAGGCTGATCCAAACCTGCTTTCGGGGTTCGATCCTTTCATACCGCTTGGGGACGCGGCGAACGAGTTGGAAGGTGCGGTTGCGACGAATGAGCTTCATGCGGTCACCATGCTCGGCTGCGTCGTGTATGGCAAGTTGTTTAGCGAAATGATTAGCAAATATCCGCATACGGATTTGCCTTCCGGCTTGTTTGGCGGGAATTAATCAGCAATTTCAAGTGCTTGGGAAGTTTGTGAGCGTGCTACGGACATAGCAATTGGCTCCCCGGGCCGGATTCGAACCAGCGACCAACCGGTTAACAGAGGTTTGCCTTAGCACCTGTACGCATCGACTTGCGACATGTTGATACAACCGAAACCGTTGCAATGCAAGGCATCCGCTGGTGCATGATGTTGCCGCGTGTCGCATGACGTATCGACAAAGCGCATGTATTGGCGTACATAACCCCGTACATAACCGAAACCGGTTGGTCGGGGTGCAGCACATGCCAAAGGTCGAACTCACTGATAGGTTTTGCCAGACAGCAAAGCCGACAAGGGGTCTGCAGGCGGAGTTTTTTGACACCGTGGTAAAGGGGCTTTCGCTGCTGGCATCTGCCGGCGGCGCGAAGACCTTCTATCTCAACTACACGCGGCCGACCGACGGCAAGCGAGCCCGAATGAAGATCGGGCGGTATGGCGAAGGCGATCCAAAACTGACGCTCGGCAAGGCGCGGGAGAAGGCCAGGGAGGGGCGCGGCGGCATCGGCGAGGGCCAAGACCCGCTCGTCGAGAAACGCGCGCTGGCGGCATCTCAGACCGTCGCCGATCTGATAGACAATTACGTCTCCCGCCACGCCTCGACCAAGCGCTCCGGCGACGAGATTGCCCGACGCCTTCGCAAGAATGTTTCCGATGTCATCGGCGACATCAAGCTGGCCGACCTCCACCGCCGCGACCTGACCCGCTGCATCGATGCCGTGAAGGACAGGGGCGCGCATGTCGAGGCCAATCGCATATTCGAGGACATGCGAGCCATGGTGCGGTGGGCACGCGGGCGAGGCGACCTCGACGAGAACCTTGTGGAAGGCATGAGGCGCCCGACAGAGACGGCCGAGCGTGACCGCGTGCTCTCGGCGGGCGAAATCAAAACCATGTGGGCAGCGATCCCCGATGCCGACATGCGGGAATCAACGCGGCGCATTCTTCGCCTCTGCCTAGTCACAGCACAGCGCGTGGGCGAGGTCGCAGGAATAGTCCGCAGCGAACTCGACCTTGAACGGAGCCTGTGGACAATCCCGGCCGCTCGCGCAAAGAACAAGCGCGAGCATGCCGTGCCGTTGTCCGACATGGCCGTGGCAATCATCCGCGAACAGATCGCAGCGGTCGACGCGCTGGACGAGCGCAAAGACCGGACGCCGACTCCTTTCATTTTCCCAGGACCTGGAAGCCGTGCCTCGGTCACCGGCGCTTCGATCCCGAAGGCTGTGAAGCGCGAGGAAGTGGTCAAGCGCGGCGTGGCAACCATCATGGGCATTGCTCCCTGGACGCCGCACGATCTCCGCAGATCGGCCGCAACTCACATGGAGGAGATAGGCATTTCGCCTTTCATCATAGGGCACGTGCTCAACCACGTCTCTGCGACGAAGGCCAGCATCACCAGCCGCGTCTATGCCCGATATGACTACGCGAAGGAGAAGCGCGAGGCGCTAGACCTTTGGGCGGCCAGGCTCGTCGGCATCCTTGCGCAGCAGCAGACTGCGAAGGTAATCGGCATGCATGGCGTACGGCGATGAAGATTGCTCAGGTGCCGGAATTTCATTTCTCGCCACCCGAACGTGTGGCACTCGCCGCCGCAGTGCCAGACGCAACTTGGCTCGATGCTCTCCCCAGTGATTGGGCGCGACTAGTCTCATTTCCTGACGCGGATCAGTTTCTGTCGGACAAGGAAGGCTACGTATCGAGGATGGTCGAATGGGCGGCGATGGAGGCGCTGAAGGAGAACAATTATAGGACCGCAACGCCTTCCGCCGAGTTGACCGTCGTTGCCGAGATCGCGAACCTGGCCCGGAAGCTGCAGCGCCTTCTTGCGTCACCAAATAGCTACCGTCGCAATTTTGCGACCGCCTTTTTCGGTATCGAGCTGCTCGGCATCCGTCATGTATCGGGCGATGCTATTTACAAGCACGATGCCCTGGAGGAGTTGCTTGGTGAGATCATCGAAGATGAGGAGCTCGTCCGCAACTGGATGAAGTCGTATCACCGCGCCGATCATCTGCGGAGGCCCAAGCAAAGAGCGCTCTCCGCTTTCGTTTCGCAACTCATGTGCTTCTGGCATATGTGGACCGGGAAACCGGCCGGCAAGGGGACAGAAGGCGGGCCGGCCGCGCGCTTCGTCCGCGATGCGACAAATCCCTTGCTGAGTTTCGCGGATAAAGAATTGGGGGAAACCCTGCGGGGCAGCGGTTTGCTTGACGAATTTGCGGCGGCTCAACTGATCAAAAGCCTTGCCTGACATGGCCTAGCGGCTGGCAAGGGGAGAATGCAGCACTAAATATTTCGGCATTCTCGCCTACACCGCACGCCGCGATTGCTTGAACTTCCTCGCATCATTTAGATGTGAGGAACGGCAAAATGATTGACCTTGTGGACGAACAGACCGCGTGCCGGATCATCGGCGGCGAGAGCAACCCGATCCACCGATCGACACTCTGGCGCGGCATCAACTCGGGCCGCTATCCGCGACCGCTCAAGATGAACCAGTCGACGAACCGCTGGCGCCGCGACGAGCTGATCGCCGTGATCGAACGGGCAGTCGCCGAGCGCGACGAGCAGGCCGCCTGATGCGCGCGCTGCCCTACGTCATTGCCGGGGCCGCCGTCCTGTTCGTGGCCGCAATCCTTCTAGGGCTGATCCCATGACTGGCGGTGCGGTTCCCATTGGCGGCACGACCGGCCTTTGCCATCAATCAAGCGCGGCAATCGACGTTGCAGCGGCCTGGTATCGCGCCAATGCTGCGACATGCGAACATCCGATCATCCCGGCGCTACGCCGCCGGTTTGGTCTAACGCCGTTGCAGGCGATCGCTGTATTGCGTGATACGCGGTCGGGGGAACGCAAATAATGCCGCGCGTTTCCCAGACGGCAAATCAGTCGCTCTTGGCGCTACCTCATCATCCGCTGGCGGAACTGTTCCCGCTTCTGCCGGAAAATGAAATGCGCGAGATGGCCGACGACATCGTCACCTATGGCCAGCGCGAGCCGATCGTGCTGCTGAACGGCATGGTGCTGGATGGCCGCAACCGGCTTGCGGCCTGTCGTTTCGCCGATATCGAGCCTCGCTTCGTCGACTATGACGGCGACGATCCGCTCGGCTTCGTGCTGTCGCTAAACCTGCACCGCCGCCACCTCACCGAAAGCCAGCGCGCCATGGTGGCGGCGCAGATCGTCGACTGGGAAGTCGGAATGAACCAGCATGCTGGGGGTGCAAATATGCCCGCCCGGAAAGCAGCAGATCGCCTCTCGATTTCCGAGCGAGCAGTGAAGGCAGCAAGGCGCATCCGCGACCACGGCGCTCCCGAGCTGGTCGAGGCGATCCGTGATGGCCGTGTCACCGTGCATGCCGGCGAAGCGCTGTCCGACCTGGCGCTCGAGGCGCAGCGCGAGGTGCTGGCGCACGAAGAAAAGCAGATTGTCGCGCGGGCGAAAGAGATCCGCGCCGCGCGGCAGAAGGTGCGCCATGCGGTTCGCCTGACCAACATGGAGCTGATCGCCGAGCGCGGCCGCGAGAGCGCGCCGCAGGCGCTGGCGCGCATCTATCCGGTCTACTACGGCGATCCCTGCTGGCAGTATGCCGTGCGCTCGGAAGTGACGGGGCGCGAGAAGAGCGCGGAAAACCACTATCCGACGATGCCGACCGACGAAATCTGCGCGTTGCTGGCCGGGCTGATCGGCGGCGACCATCCGGCGGTTTGCTTCCTGTGGGCAACGAACCCGATGCTGCTCGACGGGTTGCGGGTGCTTGAGGCTTGCGGCTTCACCTATGTGCATCACTGGATCTGGGACAAGGAGGTCGCCGGCACCGGCTACTGGGGCCGCGACCGGCACGAGATCCTGCTCATCGGCCGCCGCGGCGACATCGCAGCACCATTGCCCGGCACCCAGCCGGAGACGGTCTATCGCGAGCGCAAGGGTAAGCATTCGGCCAAGCCCGACTGGTTCGCGCATCAGATCGAGAAGCTGTTCCCCGGCCTCGCCAAGCTGGAACTATTCGCGCGCGCTGCGCGGCCTGGCTGGGATGTGTGGGGGTTCGAATCGGCGGGCGCCGTGAAGACGCGCAAGGCGCGGCGAGCATGAGCATCGACGTCATGACCAAGGTCATCCAGCGCGCGCCGGTGGCCGGCAGCAAGTTCACCTGCATGCTCGTCATGGCGAACTGGTGCAACGACGACGGTGATAGCCTCTATCCCTCGATCGACCTGCTCGCTGAAGCCATGCGGGTCAGTCGGTCCCAGGCCAAACGCATCCTGCGCTCTCTCATGCCGGTTGCACCTGCGGATGAGGCTACGGGCAATTGGTGGTTTCGGGTTGTGGGAAATGACAAGGGCGGCGCCCCCGGCATGACCAGGCGCTACGAAATGAACGTCGCTCGATTGGACACATTTCCCAAGTTGCCAGAATTCAAAAAGGCCGACGAGCGCCGACAGAAGAAGGGCGAGACGGGGCGCGCCCATGCGCCCCGTACTACCCGGCAGACGGGGCGCACCCATGCACCCCGTAGCGCCCATGAGACGGGGCGCACCCATGCGCCCCCACGGGGCGCACCCATGCGCCCCGACTCTTCAGAAGACTCATCAATAGAAAGAGAGCGCCCGATGGATGACTTTGAGAAAGCACTCAAGCGCTGGCCTGTCGTCGACAGTCCCAAGGCAGCGCGGAAGGCATGGGACGCACTGCCGATGAGGGATCGTATCGATGCGGCAAACGAGATCGATAGGTTCATCGCGGTCAATCGATCGGCGGGCAGGAACCTGATCTGCAGCTTGGCCAAGTATCTCGCCGAGCGAATGTGGCAGGCGCTGCCAGAGCGGCCGCCGCCGATCGGACCAGCGATGGCAAAGCCATCGCGGCCAGCAGCAGCAGCACCGCCGTCGCGCTTCCAGCTCAGCCGCCCAGACCTGTACCCAGAACTGTTCGGTGGTGGGGCCAAGCAACAATGAGGGCCGGGGGGTCTAAATCTCTGGGTCGAATGGGGGCTCCAACCGCTTCGGGCTCATTCAGAGGTTTTTTCTTTGGTGGGCGGATTTTGGAGTATGGCCAAGGAGCCTGAGATGGTTATCGATAAGTCACTGAAACGGTTGATGAAAAGGCAGTCGCAGCTTACGCGACCAGGATCCAACGACCATTTAATTACAACGGTCGAGCGCCGCCTGATTACCGTCACCTGCGCTGTCTGCGGCAAAGACTTCGAGGCGGTTCAGGTTGGGCGGCGGACGCCATCGACAAGATGCGACGGGGCATGCCGAAAGGAGGGCCGGCGACGCTACTCGAATGCCTACAACGCAGCTACCAAGCAGGAGCTTGCCGATTTGAGGGCACGAGCAGAGGCGGGCGAGTTCGAGGAGGCCCTGGGAGTATATTCTCGCCCGCGCGGGCCAAAGGTCGAGGGTTCTCCATACCCTAAAGCACCTCGATTTGACGGAAAGGCCTGAGATGCGCCTCAAGGGCTACTCGTCGATCGATGATATCGCCGACTGGCTCGAGCAACTCGCTCGCCAGTCCGGCGACAAGCGGTTTGAGCGCGCGCTGCGCGAGTTGCGTCGGCCGGCCGCCGCGGGCCAGCGATCGCCGGCGACGGAGAAGGCGATCAGAGGGCGCGATGACGCGATCAGAGAGGCAGCCAGCTTCTACCTCGGCTCCCGTTGGAGCCGATGCAAGCAACTGCACGAAATGCTTCTCCAGTACGAGACGACGACCTGGCGGCTGTTCGATCACCGGCTCGAGCAGATGCCCGAGGCCTACGCAAACACACCGAAAGCCGGTGCCTTCGCTGCGCTTCGATCAGGCCAACGGGTGCCTGGTCGGCGGCGTCTACAGGCGATTTTGAAGGGTGCGTAACCATCCCAATTTTGGAAATGAGCTAGGGGGTATTCGTTTCCAAGAATCATCCCCATCCTCGGGGCTCACCAAAGGAGCTGTCGATGCCGCGTGATATCCCAACCTTGCAGAGTGTGTCGCCAGAATATGCGCGCATCGCGTCGCGGCTCGCCGAGCTCTTCGATCGCGAGCACGAGCTCAACCGCCGCAAGTCCGAAATCGCAACAGCGATGTCGAATTGGGGAGCCACCGCAGACGGCGAGCACCGAAATCGGGTTGGCGACATCATCGCTGGAAAGCCCTTCGAGCCGCGTGCGTCGGTAAGCGAGCAGTTTGGCGCACAGATCGCCGACATCGAGGAAGAGCGGCGCCTCAACAAGGAAGCCATTCACCAGCTGCAGGTTCAACGGGCGGAGGAGTATACGCGAGCTTCCGGCCTGGTCTGTGCAAGCCTCGCCGACGAGCACCGCGAACTTGCGAAGACGTTTTACAGCCAGTTAGCCACGGCCGCGCAGACACGTGTCGACATCGGCCTTCTTCGGCTTGAAATCGAGCGCTCCGGCGCCTCGGCATTGTCGCTCAGCGACGTCGGCGACGATCTGCTCGACGGTTCGCTCGATCGCACTGGCGTGATTGCCCAAGAACTGCGGCGTGGCACGAGGCTGGGCTATCTGAAGGCCGAAACTGTTCCTGAGGAGCTACGCTGATGAGCGATGACGAAGGGGAAATGCATTATTTGGGCGGCGGCTTCATCACGATGTGGGACGGCAAGTCCCGCGGAAGACCGCAATATGCGATGGATGAGATGAAGCGCCGACCTCCAGCGGAGCCGCGCCCAGGACTTCGCATCACCTTGGGCGGCTACGCGAGCGTCTTCAACAAAGTACACCTCGACCATGAAGGCAAACAGATCGAGGTGTTTTCTCCGGGCTGCTTTGCTCGCGGCCTCCATGACGGACGCGCGATTCGGTTTCTCGTTCGCCATCACGAAATCAAATGCCTTGCGACAACCGCCGACAGTCTCGAATTGCTCGCCGACGACGTTGGCCTCGCCTTCCGATGTGCGCTCTCCGCGGGCGATCCCGCCGATGAAGCGATTGCGTTGGCACGCACGAATGCTGCCGGAATGTCTGTTGGTTACCGTGTCGTCCAGGACGAGGTGCGGACCATCGACGGCCACAAGGTCAGGTTCCTGCGCGATGTCAGCCTTGATGAAATTACCATCTGTCCGCCCGGGAAGGGCTGCGTGAGAGAAGCGTACTGCGTTGTCATTAACGACAATTCGCGCACGCTACGGCAGATGTGCGAGTCGAAGACGCTCGCCGATGAATGGAGTTCGGTGGCCTTTCGCCGGGCCCTTGGAAGTTTCGCCGATCAGCTCACAGGCCTGGCCACGAAATGATCGCCCTCAAATTTGTCCGGACCCTTTGGATGCGGGTCGTGCCGGACAAAAGCTCGCGCCGGCGTTTTCGGGATTTCCCGCCGGCGCGGGCGTCCAAGCGGCCCCTCTCGGCGACAATCATGCCAGGCGGGATCTCGTTGCTCTCGCGGCGACCGGAGGGCCGCTAATGTCCGCCATTTACAGCCTCGCCTTTCAGGATCGGATTGTGATCCTGTCCGATGGTGCGGTGTACGATGCCGATGGCGTCGTCTGCGAACTCGCCTCGAAGGTCTGGGTAGCCGGCCACGCGCCGTTTGCCGTAACCGGAAATGGCAACTGGGATCTCCAGCAGTGTCACGCTGAAGCGATCGTCCATCTGGCCTCCGTCGACACCGCGATCGACTATCTCGAAATTCAGCTGTCGATCGCCAAGCGTCGGCGTCTCGACGCGACAGCGCTGGCCAACGGTGCCGGGATCTTGGTCGCGGGCTACTCCCAAACGAAAGGCTTCCGCCAAGTCTACGCGCCATTTCACAACCTCGACCCTCGGTTTGAGCCGCTTGAGCTCGTCGAGGTCGAAGAATTCTCCGCCACGCCAATGATATCTGACGCCGGCGCCGCGGCGTTCGAACGGATCCTGGCGGATCTCGAGTCGATGGGGGCGGAGTTCTTTTCCGATCGGGGAGCTGATCTATTCGAGGTCCTTCGGCAGGAGCGCACAAGTCAGCCGGGTGCAGCCGGATATCAGCACCTCGTCGGTGGGCATGTTGATCTCACGATGGTCTACATGGAGGGCGTCGCCACGAAACGGTTGCGGCAGTGGCCTGATACTATCGGCCAGAAAATCCGCCCAAAACAGGCGGCACCGCAATGACAGCCCGCGGGCAGCTCGCCGCCGCGCACGCCGGCATGACCCAGTCCGAAGTGCAGGGCGCCGCCTGATGGTCTGGTTCGCGACACCCGGCAACACCACCGGCAACACGATCCATTTTGGTCCGACCACGCAGGAGCAGACCAAGCAGCCCGATCCTGTTGCCGCCGCGGCGCCGTTCTCGTTCTCGTCCGTGCTGGGGCGGCAAATCCCGATCGTCATCGGGACTGGAAAGGTTGACGGCATCCCGGTTGTCGGCGGAGCTTCAACCGTCACCACGGTCACCGGCTACACCCAGGTCAAGCTGCATACGCTACAGGGTCTAAGCGACGTCGGCGGCACGGCTTGGCTCAACGATGATCCATTCTCCCGCGTTGCCCTTGTCCCGATCCAGGGGTCTTCGCAAGTGGCTGCCTTGGGCTATCTCTTGGCCTACGATCCCTTTGGTGATGGCTATACCCTGATCCGCGTCGAGGTAAACGATGAGGTGATCTATGATGCCGAGCAAGGCATCGGTTCCTCGGAGAAGTTCCGGTTCTACGGCGGCAACCACACCGCCATCGATCCCATCACGTCGAAGGTGATCGGCGCCAATGCGGGAGCCTGGCAGAATTTCGCCATGCTATATCTCGACGGGTTCGCGGCGACGAGTCCGCCGACGGTCAAGTGCGTGATTTCCAACGCGGCGACCGAAACCCCGGAAGGCGGGCCGATCGTCTGGACAGGGACACATCCCAGCGGTGTTGTTGATGCCTTCCCTCACGGGTCCGCCTATGACCCGGCAGAGGGAGTGATTTACCAGCTTCTCGAGCCGACCGACATTCCGGGGCTCGCCGGGGTCTGGCTTGCCGTTCTGGACATCAATACGAGGCTGGAGCTCTATCGGGTGCCGCTGGAGGGCTCGGCACCGTATACGGCGGGACCGGATGTCGTTGAATACCAGTTGAGCGTTCCCATCGCTATGAACGGCAGCGGTCTGGTCTTCGTCCACCTCGCAACGCTCGTTACACCGAAGCTGACAGCGGTCTATGACGCCGCGACCGGTCATCTCGTCGCCTCCTATGTCGACACCAAAAACATGGTCTGGCTCACCGGTCAGCAGATCGGCCAGAAATGGGTGTTCTTCGGCGAAAGCTTTGACGACGCGCCGAACTGCATGGCGGCTGTTTTCGATCCTGCCACAGGCTCACTCGATGTTTCCAACATCCTGGGCTCTGGGCCGAACACCTATGTTGCCGTCAAAGGCAGGGTGACGTCTGGATTCACGTCGTTCTTTTCCGCCAACGCAAGCTTTACAGGAGACGTGGAAATCCATGAACTGATGTTCGATGGCGATGCCTGGTCGGCGGTCCTCGTCGCCAGCCTGACGGGCCTCAGAACCCTTTCCGTCAACGTGCTCTGGTTCGATCCAGCGACGGGCTATCTCATTGTGCAGGTGTCGCTGACGGGGCCGATCGACCAGTTCCTCTACCTCAACCCAGACACCGGCGCGGTGATCGATACGTTCGATGCCGGCGATGGCTACTTCAACGTCGGTGCCCTGATTCCAGTTCTGCACGATCGCCTCATCAGTCGCCCTGGTTATGTGCTGATGCTTAGGCAAACGACCTTCCCGCATTTCGACATCTACCAACTCGACATCGGTAACAAGTCGGTCTCGACCTACGCGTCAAACCTGACGGCGGAAGACGCGACCAGAATGTCCTACGTGATCGCCGACCAGAACATCGCGAGCTACATCACCGCCCTTGGCGAATATGTCTGGACCGTGCATCGGCAGCCGAACACGTTGCCGGGGTCGATCACGCTTCAAACCATGGTCACCAAGGTCATGTTCCTTGCCGGGTACCCGCCCGAGGAGCTGACCTTCGACGGCTTCACCGGGCTTTCCGGATATGGCTTCGTCATCGCCAGCGACACCAACGTCCGTACTGCCCTGCAATCGATCGCCGATATCTATACGTTTGCCTTCGCCGACACCGGCAATGGTTTCTATTTCAAGAAGCCCGGCCGGGATGCAGGCTTTGCGCTGGATGATGCCGTCACTACGGCTGATCTGGTGTTCGGCGATAGCGAGGCGGTTAAGAGCGAGGACGACGCCACGATCCGTTCAGTGGCTAGGGTCGAACTAGAATACATCTCGAAGGATCAGGGTTACACGTCGCGGCCGGCTTCTTTCGCCATGCCGGCCATCAACAATTCGATCCGCACGGAACGCTATACCTCACCGCTGGTGCTGACCGATCTCGACGCGCAGACCTTCGTCACTCAGAAATTCTTCGATCTCCAGGCGAAGCGCCGCAACCATTCGTTTTCGGTCACAGGGAAACCGGTCTATCTCCCCGGCGATGTGATCTCGGTTCCGTCAGGCGCCATCACATACACCGTCCAGATCGACAGTGTCGCGATGGACCGCAATCTTACAGCCGACATCGTCTCGCTGGAATTCCAGACCAGGGTTGCAACCACGATTACCCCAGTGACATCGATTGGATCGATAATCACGCAGATCAGCCTGGCGACGCAATACATCCATCTCGATGTCCCGCTATTCCGTTACGCCGATGATCTCGGTGGCACCGGGCTTCGACAATACGGCGTCGTCGCCGGCAGGGGACAGGCCCATTGGGCTGGTGGTGTTCTCTACAGGGGCGATGTCGCTTCGCAGCTTTCTGCTCTGCTTACCCAGGCTCCGCATGGCGGCGTCATCGGCATCTGCACGACGATGCTGAATGCGCCGGTCGACCCCTTTGCCTTGGATGATGCATCGACGGTCACGTTCCGACTCACCGCTGGCGATGCTTCATTGCTGGTCAACAAGACCGAGGATCAGGTCGTCGCCGGCCAGAACTATGCCTATATCGGCACGGAAAGCCGATGGGAGGGCGTCGGCTACAAGACGGTCACTGACAACGGGAACGGCTCCTTCACGCTCTCCGGCCTCGCTGTGCGAGGCCACAGGGGCACGGAGGTGTTCGCGGATCAACACCAGGTCGGCGATATCTTCCTGATGATCAGCGCGGATTGGCTGAAGGCGGTCGCGCATCCTCTCGCCGATCTGGACAAGACGAAATATTACAAGGCCATCGGCATCGGGCAGAACCCATCAACTGGTGTGGTGCGTCCGCATGTGATCCGGGGGGCTGCGGAAACACCCTATGCCTGCGTCAATCTTGATGCCGTGATGGGGTCTCCGGACGGCATCGATCTGTCATGGGATTACCGGTCGAGACTGGCAACCGGGCTCAATCCGGCCAACTTCGGCGAAGCAACGCTCGCGTTTGAAATCGATATCCTCGATGTCGATGGAACGACCATCCTTCGGGCGGCAATCCCGGTCACGACCAACTCGTACCACTACGCCGATGCCGACATCCTTTCCGACTTCGGCAGCTATCCCGACATCCTCTACTTCCGCGTCTACATGATGAGCGCGGTCGTTGGGCGTGGCTACAGAGCCCAAGCCGGCATCCCGCTGAATTACGAGCCCACCTTCGATTCCGACGTGTGGACGTTCGATAGCACGATCATCAGTTTCGACCAGGAGTAGGTTTATGGGCCAGCAAATTATCAATCTCGGCACGACCGCCAACGATGGAACCGGCACGAAAGCCAGGGCCGGCGGCGATATGATCAACGACAATTTCACCGAGCTCTATTCGCAGTTCGGCATCACGCCGCCCAATCCGCAGACAGGCACGACTTACACCCTCCAGCTTTCGGACATGGGCAAGTTGCTGACCTTCGACAACGCGTCCAGCATCACGGTGACATTGCCCCAGAATAGCGATGTAGCTTTCCCGGCCGGCTTCACATTCGCGGTTGTCGGCATTGGCGTCGGCGCTGTCACGATCACCGCGGATGGTGCAGCGACTATCAACGGGGACGTTGGCGTGACCTTGGATGGCCGATGGGTTGGCGCTACCTTCATTCAGACCGACACGATGGATTCGTGGGCCGCTTTCGGTAGGTTCGCATGATTACGGCGGGCTTCATGTCTTCGCAGGTGAGCGCTGGGCCGCCTCCCGAAGTTCCGGATGGCGCGGTTGCGTTCCTCGATTTCGTCAACGGCTTCTATTACGCGGACGGCGCCGAACAGAGCGTTAGCGACCTGCTTGGGGGTGGTTTCGATCCATCGTACATTTCTGGCAACGGGATGCGGATCACGACATCCAACCTGCCTCTTGCGGCTGGTGTGCTTTTCGACGAATTCGAAGCCGGACTGACCGCCGGCATGACCATCGTCTTCGAGTTCTCGCAGACCACAAACAGCGCGTTCTCGACATCACATTTCCTCATCTCGTTCGAAGATCGGACTGGGGCGCCCGACTGGTCACTGGAGGTCGAGCGGGTCAACCTCAATCGCAACACACCGAACGATGACTTCTATATCGCCGACTATGATGCGCTGGATTTCAGCGATCAGGTGGCAGAGGCTCTGTCGTCAGGCACCAATCGCCTCGCGGTGACGCTCGGGCGCGACCTTGGCGGCGGCATGTGGGGCTATGCCGTTTCCATCAACGGTTCGACGGCGCTGACCGCCGACCTTTCGTATTCCGCCGCAGATGGCTTTGCCACCAACGGTCTTGCCGTGGTTCGCATCGGTGGCCGCTTCGACGCCTGGCCAGATGGCTATATCCGTTCCATCACGCTGTATCCCGCCAAACTGCCGGCCGATCTGCCTGGGTTGAGCGCATGAGGCTCGCCGCCGCCCGGTTCCCTTGCGACGTCCACGAGGTCGCTGAGCGGTGCGGCATCCGCATTCTGAAGCCCGCGCTTCACGGCGCGATGGGCGGCCGGCCGAAGGTGTGTTTCTGCCCGAAGACTTCTCAAACGGATCGGCCAGGCGCACGGCGCCGATCATTTGCGCCTGGTGCTTCGTCTGATCTGCGAAAGTGAAGGCAACGCCGCCGAGCTGCAGGGCGACGTCATCACCCCGGTTTCGTCGGTCGTGCTGTCCGGATTGGTCGAGATCCGCGCCGACCTCTTCGACGCGATCGACCTCGGCCAGATCCGGACCTGGGCGCAGTTCGTCAAACCAGGTTGCAGCACCCAGCAGGCGATGGCGAGCGCTTTGCTTCTGATTTTCGCCGGGCCTGACATCGTGCTGCCGGCGCCGGCGGAGCCCGATCGCGCCGAGGAACGCCGGCGGGAGATCAATGCGCAAGGGGCGGGAGAACGCCATGCAACGGCGGATCAGGGCGGCCGGCGTCTCAGCTTTTCGAAGCCGTCGCTACCGCCGGAGATTGCTCCGCCTTTCGCGACATGCTCCCGATTGTAATTCCTCTCAACCATTCCGATTGTTCTCCATTCGATTCGCCATGCTCGCGCGGATAGCGGGGGCGAGCAAGCCATCGCCCCGAAGGGCGGCGCTTGACGATTGTGGCAAATCAGCGGAATCTGTCCGTGGGCGTGATAACCCGGACCAGTGGCGACCGAAAATCGTTGGCGCGATCTTAAGTCGTATCTCCCGACTATCGGGAGGACGCGCAGCTTGGCGGCTGCCGCGAACGGCCATTCATAGGCCGGGGGCGGTGGTGCTGTCCAGACCTCGCGGTTAAAAGCCACCGGCTCGTCCCACTGGCGAGTTATCACCCCCCGGCTTTGGCGCCGATCGCCATGCGGGCCGTGATAAGCCCAAACCCAGTGAGAAACCCATGCACGTCAAGGATCTGTTAAGGCACTTCACAAAGCCCGAAGCTGCCGGCGGCTTCAATCCCCGCTTTCCTCGTTTTCCCGACTCGCCCAACGCCGCATCGGCGTCAATCCTGTCGTCGCGGGCTGTCGAATTGGAGGAAAGCATCATGAACCAGCATATGTCGCGTCGCACTGTCTTTGCATCGGCCGTCTCGGCTACAGCACTTGCCTTTGGTATGACGTCCTGCAACACGGCGGCGGCCGGCGAGCGTGTCTCCGACGAGCTGGCGATGCTCATCGACAATCACCGGGAGGCCTACAGGTCGCTTGACGCGGCGGCTGCCAGGCAGAGCGCCGAGCAAACTGCCGAGGCGGATCGGCTTTTCAGCAAGGCCAGTGACATCGAAGACACCGCCATGCTGAGGGTGTGCGGTCATCGCAGCGGGTCGATGGTCGACATCATGGAGAAAGGTCGATATCTCAGCGATCATGCAGCCATGAATGGATTGGAAGATGATCAGCTCGACGCGCTGCTCAGTTCAATGGCGGCGCCGCTGCGCCTGACCCCTTCGATGTCAGGCACGTCTCTCGCGGCTCTGAGCTCGGATGATCCGGCGCTTGCCGCCATCGCGGCCTTTCAAGCAGCCAGTCGAAAATGGAGGCGCCTTGTCGATCGCCTCGACGAGGGTGAAGGCAGTGCTTTTGATCGATTTGGCCATCACCGCCCCAGCGCTTCCGTCTCATGGCGAGGACATTCGACCCTCGGCCTCCAAGACATCGAAGAATTTCGCGTTGATTTGTTGACCCACGGATTCGACCCGATGTTGGTCGAGCAGGAATACGCTGACGCCAAGGGCCGATATCGCGCTGCCGTCCAGGCCGGCAAGGATTGGGATAATAAGGCTGGCCTGACCGATCTTCGCGACCGCACCAGAGCGGCGCGGCGCGATCTGCAAACCTCGGAACGGCGCATGGCAAAGACACGACCGACGACAGTGGAGGGCGCCAGCCGATTGATGGACTGTGTTGTTCGCGACATGGTGCACGGCGATGCCGAGTGGCACCATCCGGCGCTCAAAACGGCGGCCGCAAGCATGCGCAATTTTTCACAGGGGAGGAGATCCCTGTGAGCCTCCTACATCCGTCGATTTCACTGTGGCTCAAGGCTACGCCCGACGTTCAGAGGCATGTGCTCGAGGAGGCGGAGAAACCTCGTGGCAGAAAACCGGTCGGCGCGCCAACAACCAAAAAGCAGGTACGGGCGGCGCAGCCCAACCTGATGGACCTGGCAAGCGGCATTGATCGCGATGCCGCCTCGATCGCCGCCGCACGGTGTGACAAGGGGGTGCCGTCATGAGCCGCGTCCACATTACGAAGGGCCAGGCTGAGGCCTTCGTCACCATGTGCCTTCAGCCAGTGGCGGATGATCTGACCGATACGGCCTACAATTCGGATATGCGCCTTTGCCGTGCCGACCAATGGTTCGCGGCGGAAGCCGAGATGAAATATTTGGAGGCAAAACTGACACTCCAGCACCGCCGGATGACCTATTTACGATGTGCACAAAGACCATGACCGGTCGTCGTCCAACGAAGTATGCGCCAGGAGGAAAAGGCGGCACGCTTGGCATCTAGCATGTGTCAAGCTGCTCCTGACACCCGCGCCAAGCCAACGGGACCTGGCCTGGAAACGAAAAGTGGTGGCAAAGGCGGCGCACAACCTCCCTGCGAACCAAGCGGACCTTGAAGCGGCTATCGCCGCCGACGAACGCTGGCTGGCCATGCATCCGACGCGGCGAAGCGTTTCACGGGGCACACGCGCTGTAACAGGTTGACCCAATTCGATAAAATCGACAGTCGGCCCGGCCCCTCGGTCGGGCCGGCTTGTTTCACGGGAAAAGCACTGAAACAGCCAGCATTTTCATTTATCCCGCGAGAGCCAGGCCAACCGCGATCCCGAAGCCGATTGCGACGCCGGCCATGAGGTTTCCGGCCACGCGAAGGGCTAAGGCTGCCGCAACGGCACGCCAATTCCATCTAGGCCGAGCTCGCTGCAGGCTGATCAGATCGTCGAATGCGTGGTCCATGGATGTCTCTCCTTCGCATGTAGATCGGTGCCTAGCGAAGTCGAGTTGCGTACATATGCCGTACATAACCGAAAAATCATCGGTTTGCAGGCTACGCTAAGTGCTTGGAAAAGTTGGCTCCCCGGGCCGGATTCGAACCAGCGACCAACCGGTTAACAGCCGGTTGCTCTACCACTGAGCTACCGGGGAACAGAGGCTCTCATGTGAGTGGCGCAGCCTATAGCAAACCCTTTTCCGCTTTGCAAAGAAGCATTTCGCATTTTTCCGAGGCTTTTTCGCTCAGGCGTTTCTCGCAATCGTTCGCGGATGCCCTCATATTAGCCGTCTTGCTGGTGATATGGAACCGAAAGCGCGGTTGCGGCTTTGGTTCAACGATGCTCCTGAACGGTCAAACGGGTCAATCTTTCGAGACGATGACAGCACAAGACAACCAGATGCCGGCGCGGAAAATCTCGGTTTTCGGGCGCGAGTTCAAAATGCCGCGCTCGCGCGGGCTCAGAATCGCCATCGGCATCCTGCTGACCATTGGCGGCATTCTCGGTTTCCTGCCGATCCTCGGTTTCTGGATGGTTCCGCTCGGATTGCTGGTGCTGTCCTATGAATTCGCCATGGTCCGCCGCCACCGGCGCCGCTTCGTTGTCTGGTGGCAACGACGCCGCCGACCGGATTGAGGCCGACAGCGCAGTCTCAGCGGCCGGCGTGCTCTTCCAGCGCTTCGCGGATCTGCTTGAGAATCGCCGCGGCTGAAGCGAGCTTCGCCTGGTCATGCGGCAACAGGCTGCTCGCGCTCCCAATGCACAGACGGTCGATGGCGTAGCGCAAAAGCTCTTCGCACTGCGGCAGCGACAGGCCGGACGCCGCATTCTTGTCTTCTGTCGTATCTTTTGCTGCCACTGTCGGACGCATGGCTTGTCTCCCGCCGTGCTCAACGTATGGGCCGTTGATAAGTTTCTTCCGGCGGCGAGCCATGCTTAACGACCAGCTAACGTATCGTCGTGAGGCCTGGGCCTGGCAGTTGACGGGATGCTGCCCGAACCGGCGCGGAGGAAACCGCTCGGAATGCACGGTGGCCGCTTGACGGCATTTTCGCCGCAACCTATTGGAACCGGGTGGAACGCCGGGAGCAATGAGGCCTCGTGGCGGAGTGGTTACGCAGAGGACTGCAAATCCTTGCACCCCGGTTCGATTCCGGGCGAGGCCTCCAATGCCCGGGTCCCTGCGCACCAGCGCCGGGGCCTGAAGTTCCGATCGTAATGAACCGCGGTTCTGGCGCGGCAAGCGGATTGGTTGGAACATGAGCGCTGATTTCTCCGAGCTTCGCGTCAAGATGGTCGATGGCCAGGTTCGCACCACCGATGTGACCAGCGCGCCATTGCTCGACGCAATGCTTGTCGTGCCAAGAGAAATCTTTGTCGGCGCCGACCAGCGCGATCTCGCCTATATCGACGAGGACATCCGCATTGCCGCCGGCGCGGACGGCGCGCGCTACCTCATGGAAGCATCACCGCTGGCCAAGCTTATGCAACTGGCCGAGATCAGCCCGGCCGATTCGGCGCTCGATGTCGGCTGCGGCACCGGCTATGCCTCGGCCATCCTGTCTCGGCTGGCGAAGTCCGTGGTGGCGCTCGAAAGCGATTCGGCGCTGGCCGAAACGGCCAGATCGACGCTTTCGTCGTTGGGCTGCGGCAATGTGACCGTTGTCCAGGGGACGTTGTCGCAAGGACATGCCGCCCAGGCGCCTTATGACGTCATCTTTATCGGCGGCAGCGTCGCGGACGTGCCGGCGCCGCTGCTCGACCAGCTTGCCGAAGGCGGCCGACTCGTCGCCGTCGAAGGGCAAGGCAATTCCGGCGTGGCCCGACTTTTTTTTAAGGCCGGGGGGGTTGTAACCGGAAGACGCGCGTTTAATGCGGCAATTAAGCCACTACCGGGGTTTGAACGTATTCGTGCCTTCGAATTCTGAATGATTTTGCCTTGCAGGAGAGGCTTTGTCATGGTCGCTTGCATTTGAAATCGTTGCTGATCCGCAAACTGGGGGCACTTTGAGGCTGAGCAGCAGGGAACATTGAACACGCGGCGCCGGCTGCTCAAAAGGAGAAGCTGGCGTGGCGTGGTTCCTATGGAAAACGAATGAGGGATACATGGTCCTGCCTATACGCAAGAGTCTTTTCGCCGCCGTCCTCGTTTCCGCGACCGCGCTTTCTCCCTTCTCGGCCTCGGCGGAATCCATCCTTGGTGCGCTTGCAAAGGCCTATCAATACAATTCTTCGCTGAATTCGGCCCGCGCCGGCGTCCGCGTCACCGATGAGAGCGTCGCCATCGCCAAGTCGGGATGGCGCCCGACCATCAACGGGTCGGCGAACATTGACTATTCCAGCAGCCATCTCAACGGCACCAACTCAAGCGAGCGGCTGACCACCGGCAATTTTGGCGTCCAGATCAATCAGACGCTGTTCGACGGTTTTCAAACCAAGAACAATGTCGCCGCCGCCGAAGCGCAGGTCCGCGCGTCTGTCGAAAGCCTGCGCAACACCGAAGAGAACACCCTGTTCAGCGCGGCCCAGGCGTACATGAACGTGATTCGCGACCGCCAGATCGCCGTGCTGACCGAACAGAACCTGCAATTCCTGACCGAGACGGCGCGCGCGGCGCGTTCGCGTTTTGAGGTTGGTGAAGGCACGCGTACCGACGTCGCGCAGGCCGACGCTTCGCGGGCCGCCGCCGTGGCATCGCTGAGCGCCGCCCGGGCGCAAGCGCTGGCCAGTGCCGCAAGCTATCGCCAGATCGTCGGCGACGAACCGGGCAAGCTCAAAGCCGCTTCGCCAGTGGCAAAGCTGTTGCCGTCGAGCCTCGCCGCTGCCGTCGGGGCGGCCGCGAACGAGCACCCGGCCATCCTTGCCACCCAGCATCTGGTCGACGCTGCGGCGTTTTCGGTGAAGTCGGCCGAAGGCGCGCTGCTGCCGCAGCTGTCTGCCAATGCGGGCGTTTCAAGCGCTTACCGCAACACTGTGCCGGGCGTCTTCGCGTCGCAGGACGGCACCACCAATTCGGCCAGCATCGGCGCCACGCTGAGCATCCCGATCTATTCCGGCGGCCGCACCTCGGCGATCGTGCGCCAGGACAAGGAATCGCTCAGCCAGGCCCGCATCGAGGTCGATGTCAGCCGCGACCAGGTGCGCCAGGCCGTCACCGCCGCCTGGACCGAGTACACCGCCGCGCAGCAGCAGCTGACAGCCAACAGGCAAGTGATCGAGGCCGCGAAGCTTGCACTGAGCGGCGTCATCGAAGAACGCAATGTCGGCCAGCGCACCACGCTTGATGTCCTCAACGCACAGGCGACGGTCATCACCGCCGAGATCAACCAGGCCGGCTTTGAACATGATGTGGTCGTGGCGAGCTATGCCATCCTGCAGGCGACCGGCCGCCTGTCCGTCGACCGCCTTGGCTTGCAGGTGACGAAATACAGACCTGAAGAGCACTACAACGCGGTCAAGGACAAATGGATCGGCTTGCGCACGCCGGACGGCCGCTGAGAGGTTCGGCTCGGACTTTTCGGCCCTCTGCTTGAGCGTGCTCTTTGGCTTCGCTGCCCGTCGGTTCGGGATCTGGTCTAATCTGTTGAAATCGCACAAGTCCCCAGATTGGGGATTCTCGTGCGGCGATCCGTCGGTTACGCTGTCGTCATGATTCGATCCGGCCTTGCCGGAGCGGAAATCAGCAACGGGTCACAAGGGCGGCGGATGTGACGATGGCAACGGCAAGCAGCGCACAGCGCGAACCTTCCATGGAAGAGATACTGGCTTCCATCAGGAGGATCATCGAGGACAGCGACGGCGGCCGCAAGCAGCCGGGCGACGCCGATGAGCTGCGCCAGGATCTGGAGCCTGCGTCGAGCGCCGATCCAGTTGCCGATGTCGACGCATTCCGTGCCGACCTGCATGCCGCCCCGGAGATCAAGAAGCCGGTGACGCTGGCGGAAGTCCAGGCACAATTGCCAAAGGCCGAGCCGGTGATTGCGCGGACGGAAACGCCTGTGCGCCCCGAGCCCGCCCCGGCAAAGCCATCGATGACACTTGCAGAGGTTAGCGCCCGGGTCGCCGCCGAGCCGACCCCGCCGGCCACGGCCGACGCGCCGGCAGCGCGTCCTATCGCGGCAACCGATACCCCCGTTGCCGACTGGCGGCGCGAGATCGCCGCGGTTGGTGAGCAGGCGAGGGCGGTGCTTGACAGGAGCGAGGCACGCAAGCCGGTTGCCCAGCCGCCGGTGGAGACTCCAAGGGACGAACCGACTGCGAAAGCAGCCGTCGAGCCGTCTCGTCCAGGCGCAGGCGTTGTGCAACCGGCGGCGGCCAGCGATGCGCCGCGCGTGGCCATCGTTTCCGAGCACACGGGCCGGCAGGTTGCCGCCGCCTTTGGTGAGCTTTCCGATGCGTTTGCCAGCCGCAGCAAGAAGACATTCGACGAGATGGCCGAAGAAATGCTGCGGCCGATGCTGCAGGATTGGCTGGATAACAATCTGCCGACACTGGTCGAAAGGCTGGTGCGCGAGGAGATCGAACGCGTGGCGCGCGGGGCGCAGTAGTCTCCAACACCGATCACCCTTGAAACGCCGCCCTTAGAGCGGTTCAGTGTTCGATAGAAACGCTGAACCGCTCTAACCATTTGTTTTTACGCAATTCCCTGAGGGAAAGCACTACGCGCTTTTCCCGGGAAAAACCGCTATACACTTTTCCTGGAATTGCTCTGGAGGCGGCGTTTCTGTTGGCAGGATCAGTTCGCGCTGGTCGCGAAGCAAATGAGGTTGCCGTCGGGATCCCTGACGATGAACGTGCGGGCGCCCCACGGTTCGGTTCGCAATGTCTGGTGGAAGGGAGCCTCGGCTGCCTGAAACTCCAGGAACAGCGGCTTGATGTTGTCGAGAACGATCGTCGCCGCCAGCAGGTCATCGGCCGGATTGGCGGCGAACGGAGGCTTGTCGATATGGCGCAGGTTGAGCCGCGCACCATCGCGGATGATTTGTGCGTAGAAGGGCGGCTCGCCATAGGTGAAGCGCGTCTCGAAGCCGAGCTTTTGCCGGTAGAAATCACAGGCCGCTTCGATATCGGAGACAAAGAGCTGTGGTTCGGCAAAGGCCAGGAACGGTCTTGCGGCATCTGTTGCTGTGCGGTCGGTCACAGTTTGAAGGCCTTTCTTCAGCGCCAGCCAGCTCTCGAAACCTGACTTCCTGGCGACCAGTTCCTGGGCATCGGCAAGTTTGAAGCCGTGATCGAGGATCTGGCTGTCGGTCAGATGGCGGAAGCGCGGCAATATCGATCCAATCGCATCGGCGACGGGATAGTACCGCTCGCGATGCCATTTGAGATAGAGCTTGGCCTGTTTCTTGTGGTGTTCGAGGGTCGGCATGGGCGCATTGCGGGGTTGAGGTGGCGTAGGCGGGCAATGCCCCTCCGGCCGGAAGCCGATGCGCCCTACAGCAGCGTTGGCAGGGTATTTCGGGCGACACCTGCCGGTCAAGGCGCGAGCGCTGCGCCTTTTCCCGGGGAACAGGCGCCTGCTATTCTGATCGATGAATCGCAAATGCGTCTTCCTTGACCTGATCCAGGCCGTGTCTATTTGACGTTGAGGGTCCGAGGCAGCCCCTGCGGTTGACTTGGCCAAAACCTTCCGATTTACACCGGACCAGCAAAACTCCCGACAGCGCGGACCATTTTCCCATGCTTGAAAAGACCTACGACGCAAAAACCGTCGAGCCGAAGATCGCCAAAGTCTGGGAAGAGGCCGACGCGTTTCGCGCCGGTGCCGGGGCCGAGGAGGGCGCGGAAGCCTTCACCATCGTCATCCCGCCGCCGAACGTGACCGGCTCGCTGCATATGGGCCACGCGCTCAACAACACGCTGCAGGACATATTGGTGCGCTTCGAGCGCATGCGCGGCAAGAACGTGCTGTGGCAGCCAGGCATGGACCATGCCGGCATCGCCACGCAAATGGTGGTCGAGCGCCAGTTGATGGAAAAGCAGATCCACCGCCGCGACCTGACGCGTGAGCAGTTCATCGAGAAAGTGTGGGAGTGGAAGGCCGAATCGGGTGGGGCGATCTTCAACCAGCTGAAGCGGCTCGGCGCCTCGGCTGACTGGTCGCGCGAACGCTTCACCATGGACGAGGGTCTGTCCAAGGCCGTGCTCGAAGTGTTCGTCACGCTCTACAAGGAAGGGCTGATCTACAAGGACAAGCGCCTTGTGAACTGGGATCCCAAGCTCCTCACTGCGATCTCCGATCTCGAGGTCGAGCAACAGGAGGTCAACGGCAATCTCTGGCACTTCCGCTATCCCATCGAGGGCCAGGTCTTCGATCCGGAGAATCCAAAAACCTTCATCACCGTGGCGACGACACGCCCCGAGACGATGCTGGGCGACACCGCTGTCGCCGTGCACCCCGACGACGAGCGTTTCCGGCATCTGGTCGGCAAGAACATCGTCCTGCCGATCGTCGGCCGCAAGATCCCGGTGGTGGCGGACGAGTATTCTGATCCGGAAAAAGGCTCGGGCGCGGTCAAGATCACGCCGGCGCATGACTTCAACGACTTCGAGGTCGGCAAGCGCCACAAGCTGCCGGCAATCAACATCCTCACTGTCGAGGCGGCAGTAAGCCTCAAGGACAATGAGGATTTCCTTGCCGGTCTCGAGGTGACGCCGGAGCGGCAGGCGGTCTGGGACGAACTCGACGGCCTCGACCGCTTCATTGCGCGCAAGAAGATCGTCGAGCTGATGGAACAAGGCGGCTTCCTCGAAAAGGTCGAGCCGCATCGCCACGCGGTGCCGCATGGCGACCGCGGCGGCGTGCCGATCGAGCCGTTCCTGACCGAGCAGTGGTATGCGAACGCAGCTGAGCTCGCCAAGCCGGCGATCGCCTCGGTGCGCGAAGGCCGCACGAATTTCGTGCCGAAGAACTGGGAGAAGACCTATTTCGACTGGATGGAAAACATCCAACCCTGGTGTATCTCGCGCCAGCTGTGGTGGGGTCACCAGATTCCGGCCTGGTATGGGCCGGACGGGCGCGTCTTCGTCGAGAAGACCGAGGAAGAGGCACTGAGTGCTGCGATCGAATATTATCTGGCGCTGGAAGGGCCGTGGAAGGCCTGGGTCGAGGACAAGCTCGAGAATTTCAAGCCGGGCGAGATCCTGATCCGCGACGAGGACGTGCTCGACACCTGGTTCTCGTCGGCGCTGTGGCCGTTCTCGACGTTGGGCTGGCCGGATGAGACGCCCGAGCTGAAGACCTACTACCAGACCGACGTGCTGGTCACCGGCTTCGACATCATCTTCTTCTGGGTCGCCCGGATGATGATGATGGGCCTGCATTTCATGGACGAGGAGCCTTTCCACACCGTCTATGTCCATGCGCTGGTGCGCGACAAGAACGGGCAGAAGATGTCGAAGTCGAAAGGCAACGTCATCGATCCGCTCGACCTCATCGACGAATACGGCGCCGATGCATTGCGTTTCACGCTGACGGTGATGGCAGCGCAAGGCCGCGACGTGAAGCTCGATCCGGCGCGCATCGCCGGCTATCGCAATTTCGGCACCAAGCTGTGGAACGCGACGCGCTTCGCCGAGATGAACGAAGTCGCGCGCAATGACGATTTCTGGCTGAACGATGCCAAGCTTGCGGTCAACCGCTGGATCCTCACCGAACTGACGCGGGCCGCGCGTGAGATCACGGACGGCATCACCTCATACCGCTTCAACGAGGCGGCGGGAGCCGCTTATCGCTTCGTCTGGAACCTGTTCTGCGATTGGTATCTGGAATTGCTGAAGCCGGTGTTCATGGGCACGGACGAGGCGGCCAAGGCCGAAAGCCGCGCCTGCGTCGCCTTCGTGCTCGACGAGATCTACAAGCTGCTGCATCCGATGATGCCGTTCATGACCGAGGAGCTGTGGGCGCAGACCGCTGGCGAAGGCAAGGAGCGGCCGTCGCTGCTGTGCCATGCGGCGTGGCCTTCGCCGGACTTCGAGGACGCCGACGCTGCCGCCGACATCAACTGGCTGGTCGACCTCGTCTCCGGCATCCGCTCGGTGCGCTCCGAGATGAACGTGCCGCCGGCTGCAATCGCGCCGCTCGTCGTGGTCGGCGCCAACGAGGTGACACGCGAACGGCTCGTTCGCGAGGATTCGGCGATCAAGCGGCTGGCGCGGGTCGGCGACATCTCTCTGGCCGATGTCGCGCCAAAAGGCTCGGCGCAGATCGTGCTCAATGAGGCGACCATCTGTCTGCCGCTTGGCAGCCTGATCGACCTCGCCGCCGAGGCGGCACGGCTGCAGAAGGAACTGGCCAAGGTGACCGAGGAAATCGCGCGCCTGCACAAGAAGCTGTCGAACGAAAGATTCGTCGCCAGCGCGCCGGCCGAGATCGTCGATGCCGAGCGTGAAAAGCTCACCGAATATCGCGACGCGCAAGACAAGCTTTCGGTGGCGTTGACCATGGTTCGCGACGCGGGTTGAGGGGCAGATTCGTGGTGCTTCGACCCGTCTCGAAATCGGAGCTTTTTGCCTCGAAAATAGGCATTCCGTTGCGTTAATGTTGACGTAAACGGAAAGTTTTGGCCCCATTGTTGCCATAATGTAACAATGGGGCCCTGGAACCCCAAAACCTACTATTTTTGAACCTTTTGGGCCGTTTTTTCTCCCGTTTTGAGGGCGGCACACGCACCAGATGCTGTTTTTCGGCCTAACGGGACCAGCTTGCATTATGTCAAAAATGCGCTTGGCGAACATGTACATGTACGCCCGATGAATTCGTTATTGCACCGTTAACCTGAATTGGTTCTAGCTTGCCGCACTCGAATTCGGGGAGGACATTCATGACTATTTTGCGACTGAAAGCACTGCTGGGGGCGGGGTGCTTTTCGCTGGCTTTGATCGGGACGGCGACAAACTCGGCGCATGCCGGCGGCATCGAGCGCGGCGGCTACGACATCGATCTTCTGTTCGATCCGGCTCCGTTCGCCACCGAAGCGGAATCGACCTATGTGATGCCGCAACGCAAACTCAAGAATGGTGTGGATACCGACCCGAGCGATGGCAATCTGACCTTCCTGGGCAGTTCGACGAAAGACAGCGAGAGCTACTGGGTGCCGCGCATCGGCGTCAAGGCTGAGGTGGTCAAGGGGATCGACTGTATGTTCGACTATTCCCAACCTTGGGGCGCGCACACAAATCCGGGTCTGTGGGCCGGTGCCGAGTCCAATATGGAAACCGACATCAAGAGCAACAACTACGCCGGCACGTGTTCCTACAAGATGGATGCCGGCAAAGGCCAGATTCGCTTCATCGGCGGCGTCTACTACCAGGAAGTCTATGGCTTCAAGGAAGACCTGGTGTCGCCGCTGGTGCCGGACTTCCAGGGCACCGGTCGTGTTGATCTCAAAGGTACCGGCTGGGGCTGGCGCGCCGGCCTCGCCTATGAAATCCCTGAGATCGCGCTGCGCGCCAGCCTGGTCTACAATTCGCGGGTCAAGCTCGACAACATCTCAGGCACACTGGACCTGACGCATGTTGGCAGTGTCGTGCTGCCGATCTATGGCTCGACGCAGTACATGCCGGACACTGTAGAATTGAAATTGCAGTCGGGCATCGCGCCCGGCTGGCTCGCCTTTGGTTCGCTGAAGTGGGTCAATTGGAGCCTGCTGCAAAGTGTTCCGATTTGCGTCGTAGGTACTCCCGCCGCGGCATGCGTTACGGGTGATGCTCTGCATTCAGGCCAGATCACCTCGCTGGACCTGATGTACCGTGATGGTTGGACCGTCACCGGCGGCATCGGCCACAAGTTCAACGATGCGTGGAGTGCGGCCGGCCAGCTTTCCTGGGATCGTGGCACTTCGCATGGCTATGGCTCGCAGACTGATACCTGGACAGTGGGCGGCGGCGTCGCCTACACGCCCAAGCCCAACATCGAGGTGCGTCTGGCTGGCGCGATCGGCGTGATGACCAGCGGTCATTCGGGAACGGTGGCTGGCGAGAACGGTTTTGTGGCCGGCGAGGAAGTCAGCTATGACTTCGGCAACGATCTGGTCACGGCGATTTCGGGTGGTCTCAAGATTAAGTTCTAAGTCTCTGGAAAATCGAATGAAAAGGCCGGGCATTGCCCGGCCTTTCTTGTTTGTGCCGATGTTGTCGCCGGCTCCGTCATCCAAGCTGCGTTGCATATAAGCCGCACCGCTTTCGCCTCGTGCGATTGTGACGTTTTGGCAACACTTTCTGAACAACCCCTGCGCTACAAATCCCGCCAAGGAAATTGCCCATTTCCCGCCATAAACCCGGCGCAACTCGATCTTGTCTCGGGACACGCGCCAAAAGGCTCGGCGATGGGGCAGGCCGCACCGCCCGCGGCAAGGAAGAGTATGGACGCCAAAGTTATTTCCAAGGCCAAGCTCCCGAGCCGCCATGTGACCGTCGGTCCGGCGCGTGCGCCGCACCGTTCCTATCTCTATGCGATGGGGTTGTCGGCGGCCGAGATCGCGCAGCCGCTGGTCGGCGTTGCGTCCTGCTGGAACGAGGCCGCGCCCTGCAACATCTCGCTGATGCGCCAGGCGCAAGTGGTCAAGAAGGGCGTCGCGGCCGCCAGCGGCACGCCGCGCGAATTCTGCACCATCACCGTCACCGACGGCATCGCCATGGGCCACCAGGGCATGAAGTCGTCGCTGGTGTCGCGCGAGGTCATCGCCGATTCGGTCGAGCTCACCATGCGCGGCCATTGCTACGATGCACTGGTCGGGCTTGCCGGCTGCGACAAGTCGCTGCCCGGCATGATGATGGCCATGGTGCGTCTCAACGTGCCGTCGATCTTCATCTATGGCGGCTCGATCCTGCCCGGCAGCTATCGCGGCCGCCAGATCACCGTGCAGGATGTGTTCGAGGCGGTCGGCCAGCATTCGGTCGGCACGATCGGTGATGCCGAGCTGCTTGAAATCGAGCAGGCAGCCTGTCCGTCGGCCGGCTCCTGCGGCGCCCAGTTCACCGCCAACACCATGGCCACCGTTGCCGAGGCGATCGGCCTGGCGCTGCCCTATTCCTGCGGTGCGCCGGCACCTTACGAGATGCGCGACCGTTTCAATTTCGCCTCGGGCGAAAAGATCATGGAACTGATCGCCAAGAACATCCGGCCGCGCGACATCGTCACGCTGAAGGCGCTGGAAAATGCGGCGACCGTGGTTTCGGCCACCGGCGGCTCGACCAACGCCGCGCTGCACCTGCCGGCGATCGCCCACGAGGCCGGCATCAAGTTCGACCTGTTCGACGTGGCAAAAATCTTCGAGAAGACGCCTTATATCGCCGACCTCAAGCCGGGCGGAAAGTATGTCGCCAAGGACATGTTCGAGGCCGGCGGCATTCCGCTCTTGATGAAGACGCTGCTCGACCACGGCTATCTGCATGGCGACTGCCTGACCGTAACCGGCCGTACTTTGGCCGAAAATATGGAGCACGTTGCCTGGAATGAACATCAGGACGTGGTCCATCCCGCCGACAGACCCATTACCAAAACCGGTGGTGTCGTGGGGTTGAAGGGAAACCTTGCCCCCGAAGGCGCGATCGTGAAGGTCGCTGGCATGTCGGAACTCAAATTCTCGGGTCCGGCGCGCTGCTTCGATTCGGAAGAGGAATGTTTCGAGGCAGTGACGCAGCGCAATTACAGGGAAGGCGAGGTTCTCGTCATCCGCTACGAGGGGCCGCGCGGCGGCCCGGGCATGCGCGAAATGCTGTCGACGACGGCAGCCCTCTACGGCCAGGGCATGGGCGGCAAGGTGGCGCTGATCACCGACGGGCGCTTCTCGGGCGCGACGCGCGGTTTCTGCATTGGCCATGTCGGGCCCGAGGCAGCCGTGGGCGGTCCGATCGGGCTGCTCAGGGATGGCGACGTGATCTCGATCGACGCAGTGAACGGCACGATCGAGGTGGCGTTGTCCGATAGCGAACTGGCGGCGAGGGCCAAGACCTGGAAGGCGCGCACGACCGATTATCAGTCGGGCGCGATATGGAAATATGCACAGACGGTTGGGCCGGCGCGCGATGGCGCGGTCACCCATCCGGGCGGTGCGAAAGAAACACACTGCTATGCGGACATCTGAGTTGTTGAGGTCGTCTGTCTTTTCGGCACTGGTCGTGTTCGCCACTTTTGGCGCGACCTTTGGCGCCGTGGGCCAGGCTATGGCCTTCGACGACAAGGTGTTCGACGACAAGACCGGCGTGAAGCCGCAATCCAGCCCATGGGCGGTGTTCCAGTTCGGCTTCTCCGCCTACAAGAACGGCCACAAGGAACAGGCCGCCGAAGCCTATAAATACGCGGCCGAGAACGGCCAGATCGGCGCCACCTGGAAGCTTGCCCGCATGTATGCCGAGGGCGACGGCGTGGCGCGCGACGACTACGAGGCGTTCAAGTTCTTCTCGGAGATCGTCGACCAGGATGTCGAACCCGGCTCGCCCGAGGAAAGCTATGTCTCCGACGCGCTGGTGGCGCTTGGCGATTATCTGCGCAAGGGCATTCCCGGCAGCCCGGTCACCGAGAACGAGGTGGCGGCCCAGGAATATTACATGCGCGCCGCCGCCAACTACCGCAATCCGAACGCACAGTTCGAGATGGGTCAGATGTTCCTGAAGGGCGAGGGCGGCGTGAAGGCCAGCGTCAAGCAGGCCGGGCGCTGGTTCCAGCTTGCCGCCGAGAAGGGCCATGCCGGCGCCCAGGCGACGCTCGGCCATCTGTTGTTCCAGAGTGGCAAGATCGTTCGCGGCCTGGCGATGATGACCGCGGCGCTCGAACGCGCTTCGCCGGCCGATCAGCCGTGGATCCGCGGCATGCAGGAAGAGGCATTTGCCACCGCCGGCGAAGCCGACCGCCGCACCGCGATCTCGCTGGCGGATGACATCCTCACCAAGGGCGGCAACGCAGACCAGTAGTCTCGCGACCGCGCCGGCCTCACCAGAAGCGCTCGATTTTGATCAGTTCTCGGTCGGTTCCGTCGGCACCATGCTGGGGTCCGGCGTTGAGATCGGCGTCACATGCAGATGCGGCGCCATCGTGTTTTCAGGGCAGCTATCCCCGACCTTTGTCCACGATGTGTTGTTGAGCACCATGTCGCAGCGGGCAAGATGGCTCTGGTCGGCAATCGTCAGGCAGGCGACCTGACCAACCGGATACGATTTTCCATTGGCCAGGCATTCCTGATCGGCAAAGGCCGCTGCAGGAGCGGCCATGGCAAATGCCAAGCCGATCGGACAAAGAGCAATTCGGATGGTCATGGGAACCCCGGCCGCCATGATGATCCCTCATCATGCGCCGGAATGTGGCTATATGAGGTCAAGCGCAGGGATGACCGGCGTCAGGCTACAGAAAGGCCGCCTCTGTCAGGCAGGCTGCAGCGCGAGATCGATCGCCACCGGCACGTGATCGGACGGCTTTTCCCAGGCGCGCACATGCTTTTCGATCGAGGCGGAAGAGAACCGGTTGGCGGCTTCCGGCGACAGCAGCAGATGGTCGATGCGGATGCCGTTGTTCTTCTGCCAGGCGCCGGCCTGATAGTCCCAGAACGTGTAGGTGTCGGACGCGTCGGTGACCGCGCGCACCGCCTCGGTGAAACCAAGATTGAGCAACCGGCGGAAGGCCTGTCGCGTCTGCGGCTGGAACAGCGCGTCGCCCAGCCAGTTCTCCGGAAACCTGGCGTCGATCGGCTCGGGAATGACGTTGTAGTCGCCGGCCAGAACCAGCGCCTCTTCCAGCCTCAACCGCTCCTGCGCCCAGCGCTCCAGCCGCGCCATCCAGGACAGTTTGTAGGGGAACTTCTTCTCGTCATCGATCGGATTGCCGTTCGGCAGATAGAGCGAGACGACGCGCAGCGCGCCCTTGTCGGTCGAGAAAACGCCCTCGATGAAACGCGCCTGCTCGTCGGCATCGTCGCCGGGCAGACCGCGATTGACCTCGTCGAAGCGCAGTTTCGACAGGATGGCGACGCCGTTGAAACCCTTCTGCCCATGGGTTTCGACTTTGTAGCCAAGCGCCTCGATCTCGGCACGCGGGAACTGCTCGTCGACCGTCTTGATCTCCTGCAGGCAGACGATGTCGGGCGCGCTCTCCGTCAGCCAGTGGGTGAGGTTGCCGATGCGGGCGCGCACGCCGTTGATGTTCCAGGTGACGATTTTCATGGCAGTCTCGATGCTGTTCAGTGGGGCTCTTGCGGCGGGTGGCGTTCGACCAAGCCGATCGTATTGCCAGCCGGGTCCTTTAGGAAGGCCATCCATTCGCATTCCCCCGCCGGACCGAACTGGCCTTCGGTGTCACGATGGACGAGCGTCGGTGGCGCGGTGAAGGGGACGCCTGCGGCTTTTGCTTCGGCGTGGAAATCGTCGAGGCCTGATATGTCGAGATAGACGGTTCCGGCCGGTATGCCGTCGGTGAACAGCAAGCGCACGTCGCCGGCCATGATGAAGGCGATGCCCGGCGGATCGAAGCGCGCATGCAGGTTCATGCCGAGCACGTCGCGCCAGAAGGCCAGCGTGGTATCGAGGTCACGTCCGGCCGACAGCGCGATCTGACGGACCGCGCCGATTGCAGACATTTCTATATGGAAAAGCTCGTGCCGCAGCCGCAGGAGGCGACGGCGTTCGGGTTCCGGATCTGGAACGACTGGCCCATCAGGTCGTCGACGAAATCGATCACCGAACCGCCCATATAGACCAGCGACAGATCGTCGATGAGCACCGTGGCGCCATCCTTCTCGATGGCGACGTCGTCGTCGTTGCGCGTGTCGACCAGGTCGAACTTGTAGGAAAAGCCGGAACAACCGCCGCCTTCGACCGAAACGCGCAGCGCCGTCTTGCCGGCTTGCCCAGAGACAATCTTGGCGATCCGCTTGGCGGCGGCCTCGGTCATATCGACTTTCATGGCAGTCTTGGCATCCGCGCCCATGGGCGTCACCTTGCTTTCGGTTTCACATGATAGGTATGAAGCGCGAGCGGCCAAGTCAACCAGGCCCAAGCCAACTAGACGAAGTCAACTGCGGCATCGATCATGAGCAACGAGTTGGGCGACATCGGATTCGGCTATCGGCCGCGCGCGGCCTATGCCTGCGATCCGGCAAAGTCGCGCGGGCGGCTTTTCGACGAAGTGGAAAGCCCGACGCGCACGCCGTTCCAGCGCGACCGCGACCGTATCATCCATTCGACGGCGTTCCGGCGGCTGAAACACAAGACGCAGGTCTTCATCGCCCATGAAGGCGACCACTATCGCACCCGTCTGACCCATTCGATCGAAGTGGCGCAGATCGCGCGCGCGCTGGCGCGAGCGCTGCGCGGCGACGAGGATCTCGCCGAAGCGGTGGCGCTGGTGCATGATTTCGGCCACACGCCCTTCGGCCACACCGGCGAGGATGCGCTGAACGAGAAGATGGCCGCCTGGGGCGGCTTCGACCACAACGCGCAATCGCTGCGCATCGTGACAAGGCTGGAGGCGCGCTATGCCGAATTCGACGGGCTCAACCTGACCTGGGAAACGCTGGAAGGCCTGGTCAAGCACAATGGACCGCTGATCGACAGCAATGGCCAGGGTTTGAAAGGGCCGGTGCCGCAGGCGATCCGCGATTATTCTGAGCTGCACGACCTCGAGCTGGACCGGTTTGCCGGCATCGAGGCGCAATGCGCGGCGATCGCCGACGATATCGCCTACAACACGCATGATATCGACGATGGCTTGAGGGCAGGGGTGCTGACGCTGGAGATGCTGGAGACGGTCTCGCTGCCGGGAACGATCCTGAAGGGCGTGCGCGCCCGCTACCCGGCGCTCGATGACGTGCGCACCGGCCACGAACTGATGCGGCGCCAGATCACCGCGATGGTCGAGGATGTCATTGTTTCCACCACGGCCAATCTGAAGCGGATCAGGCCGCAGAGCGCCGACGCGGTGAGGGCAGCCGGCGAGACGATGGTGACTTTTTCGACCGAAATGGCTGCCTTCGAGAAGGAACTGAAGGCCTTTCTCTACAAGCACCTCTACCGGCACGCTGAGGTGATGCGGGTGCGCACCGATGCCGAGCAGATCGTCAGGGATCTGTTCGACGTCTATTTCGCCGATCCGCGCGCCATGCCGGACGGCTGGCGCGAAGGGCTGGATCGGGCCGACGATCGCATCAAGGCGCGCAGCGTGACCGACTTCCTGGCCGGCATGACCGATACCTACGCGCTCAAGGAACATCGGCGTTTGTTTGACCGCACTCCGGATTTGAGCTAGGGCGGGCTCGATTTTGCCGGCCAACGAGCCGGATTCGCTACAAAGCCGCCAGAGTCAGTCCCCAGAGTCACACAAATGAACATCTTCGCCGATTTCACCGCGCGAATCACAAAAGCCGTCGAAGCGCTTGATCTGAAAGACAATGACGGCGTTTCGCCGGACCTGTCGCGCATTGCCGTCGAACCGCCGCGCGACGCCAGCCATGGCGACCTGGCGACCAATGCGGCGATGGTGCTGGCCAAGCCGACCGGCCAGAATCCGCGCGTGCTGGCCGAAAGACTGGCGCAGGCGCTGCGAGAGGACAAGGACGTTGCCGCCGCCGAGGTTGCTGGTCCCGGCTTCGTCAATCTCAGGCTCAAGGATGGCTTCTGGCAAGCGCATCTGACCGCGCTGCTCGGCGAAGGCCGCAACTATGGCCGCTCGACGGTTGGCGGTGGCAGGAAAACCAATGTCGAATATGTCTCGGCCAATCCGACGGGTCCGATGCATGTCGGCCATTGCCGGGGCGCCGTGGTTGGCGACGCGCTTGCCAACCTGATGGCCTTCGCCGGCTACGACGTGACCAAGGAATACGTCATCAACGACGCCGGCTCGCAGATCGACGTGCTCGGCCGTTCGGTCGTGCTGCGTTACCGCGAGGCGCTTGGCGATGACATCGGCGAGATTCCGGCCGGGCTTTACCCCGGCGATTACCTGGTTCCTGTCGGCCAGGCGCTGGCCAAGGAGTTTGGCCGCTCGCTGCTGCAGATGCCTGAAGACGAGGCGCTGGCCATCGTCAAGGA
Source organism: Mesorhizobium kowhaii (assembly GCF_042431665.1). NCBI lineage: Bacteria > Pseudomonadati > Pseudomonadota > Alphaproteobacteria > Hyphomicrobiales > Phyllobacteriaceae > Mesorhizobium > Mesorhizobium kowhaii. Next base: position 14,640 of record NZ_JBHLYT010000054.1, on the reverse strand, counting down.
CCGCACCATCGATGCGATGATGGCGATGATCCGCGAGGATCTGGCGATGCTCAACGTGCATCACGACGTGTTCTTCTCGGAAGGCACGCTGCACGCCGACAACGCAAAGAAGATCCGCTCGGCGATCAGCGACCTGACGCTGAAGGGCCATATCTACAAGGGCAAGCTGCCGCCGCCCAAGGGCGAGAAGCCCGACGATTGGGAGGATCGCGAGCAGACGCTGTTCCGCTCGACCGCCGTCGGCGACGACATGGACCGGGCGCTGGTGAAGTCCGATGGTTCGTTCACCTATTTCGCTGCCGACGTCGCCTATCTCAAGGACAAGATCGATCGCGGCTTCGTCGATCTGATCTACGTGCTCGGCGCCGATCATGGCGGTTATGTCAAGCGGCTGGAAGCGCTGGCGCGGGCGATTGCCGGCGACAAGGTGAAACTCACCGTGCTGCTTTGCCAGTTGGTGAAGCTGTTTCGCGAGGGTGAACCGGTGCGCATGTCGAAGCGGTCGGGTGATTTCGTGACGCTGCGCGAAGTGGTGGAGGAGGTCGGCCGCGACGCGATCCGCTTCATGATGCTCTATCGCAAGAACGATGCGCCGCTCGATTTCGACTTCGCCAAGGTGACCGAGCAGTCCAAGGACAACCCGGTGTTTTATGTGCAGTATGCCTCGGCACGCTGCCATTCGGTGTTCAGGCAAGCGAGCGAGCAGCTGGGCGAGGCCAATTTCGACCGCAACAGCCTGGCGTCCGCCGTGGCTTTGCTGACCGACGAGGGTGAGATCGGCCTGATCCGCAAGCTTGCCGAATACCCGCGTCTGATCGAGTCGGCGGCACTTGCGCTCGAGCCCCACAGGCTGGCATTTTACCTCTATGATCTGGCTTCCAGTTTCCACGGACACTGGAATCGTGGCACTGATAATCCGGACTTACGTTTTGTTAAGGTTAACGACCGACAATTGACGCATGCCAGACTAGGGCTGGTGCAGGCTGTTTCGGACGTTCTGACGTCCGGCCTGACGTTGATCGGAGCCGCCGCGCCCACCGAAATGCGTTAGGTTTGACTAAAAAACCTGTCACCTTTTGCCCACATTGCGCTGGTAAGGGCCAACCCTACGCGACGTCCATGGCGTCCGAATGAGTGCGAGTTCGGGAACAATAATGGCAGACAGAACCCAGCTGAGAGCAGCCGACAACAACGACATCGCTGAAGATGATCCGTTCGCGGAACTGACCAGGATCATGGGATTCGACCCGCGCCAGCCGGTCAAGCCGCAAGCGCCCGCCCAGCCGAAGGCCCCCGTCGCCGATCAGCCGGCGCAGGAGGACGATTTCGAGATCGATCTCGAGAAGGAGCTGATGGGTGAGTTCGGCGCTGATGACAGCGACGCCGCCCCGGTCGCCGAGACTCATGAGCCGACGTTCGAAACGGCTGAGGCCGGCGCGATCGACGACGATCTTGCGGCATCTCTCGACGACGATTTCCATCTGGACATGGCGGATGTCGACGACCACGCAACCGTCGCCGGCCATGGGGATGTCGCCGGCCATGCGGATTTTGGCGCTGCCGAAACCGCGCCAGCCGTCGTGCCGGCTTTCGATTCTGATTTCGACAATGCCGTCGCAAGTTCGCTCGAAGACGTTTCGCCCTTCAAGGACGATCAGCCGATGGAGGACGAGCTTGCCGCGTCGCTCGATCAGGACTTCCGAATTGACGACGAAGCCGACGAGGTCCAGCACACTGCGGCCGTTGCCGACGCGCCTGCTGCTGTCGAGCAGGCCTCCGATCCTGAATTAGACGATGCGGTTGCGATCTCGCTCGAAGACGAGCTGATGCTCGACGACCATTCTGCGGCCGAACAGTCCTACGAGCAGTCCTACACGGCTGCGGAACCGGTCGAGTACCCCATGCCGGCTCAAGCGACTGCGCGTGACGCCCGGGCAATCTCCGATGAGGATTTTGGCTCCGACGAGGATTTTGGCTCCGACAAGGATTTTGGGGGCCATTTCGACGACGCCATGGCTGATGTCGACATGGATTTTGCCAGTCGCGGGGATTTTGACAGTCGCGCGGATGAGCCGGTCGCATTCGATGAGCCGGAAGCGCATGACGAGCTTGCCGATACCGCGAACGCGAAGGGCGAGATTTCCAGCCCTGAAGGCGCGTCGGACGTTGGATTCGACCTGAACCTGGACGACGCGTTTGCCGAGACGGCCGAAGAGCCGGTCGCTGAGGTCGCCGCCGCTCCGGTCCAGCCGGTGGCGCCAGCCGCGGTTGCGGCCGAGCCGGTGCTCGCGCCGGTCGCGGATGAACGAAGCCTGGAAGACGAGTTGAATGCGCTGCTGGGTGCCATGACCGCACGCCCGGTGCCGGTGGCCAGGGAACCTGTCACGGCTCAGCCGGCTTTCGCCGCTCAGCCGCCTGTCGCCGCAGCTGCGGAGACCATTGAGGAGCCGGCCGATCTTGCCGGCGACCTCGAATGGGATCTCGACGAACACGCGCCTGACGAGCAGCACCGCCTTGACGCTGCCCAGGCCGCCGATGTGGATCTCGACGATCTGCAGCTCGATGACCTTCAGGACCAGGATCCGGGCTCGGATGTCTCCGCGGAGAGCGATGTCGATTTCGACAATGATGCGTTCGACGCAGCTTTGGCCAACAGCCTGGATTCGCGCGACGCGGCCGCTTCCCGGCACGATCAGGACAATTCTCTCGATTGGCTGGCGCAACGTTCCGAGGCGACGGAGCCGACCCGTTCGTGGAGCCGCGTGACACCGGTTCCGCAGCCGGCGTTTAGTGCTCAGCCGACCGCTTCGATAACGCCCCAGGCCGCAGCGCCGGCAGTCACTGCTGCGCCGTCCTACCGTTCGAGCGAGCCGGTCGAGACCGTCGCCCATGCAGCTCCTGTATCGGTGCCGCAACCGCGACAGTCCCCGCGCTATGAAGACATGCCCGACGTCGAGACAGTCGATGTACCCGAGCGTGTCGTGGCGCTGGCGGACGATCTCGATATTCCGGAACTGCACTTCGAGGAAGACGAGCCGGCGACGCCTGGCTATGACGATCTCGACGCCGAGTTCTCGAGCCTTCTCACCGAAATGAACGCGGTGGAGGTCGCCCCCGCTCCCGCAAGCAGCGCCTCTTACAGCGATGAATCCTACAATGCTGGGTTCAATCGGGGCTATGAGGAGCCCAAGCCGGGTTATGACGAGATCAAGCCGGGCTATGACGGGATCAAGCCGGCCTATCAGCCGGAAGCGCGGACCTATGCGGCGCGGCCAATGGAAGTGCCTGCCCGCGCTACTGCGTCGGCCGGCTATGCCGATGCCGCCAGCTTCGACCTCGGCAATTTGCCCGGCAGCCAGCCGGTTTCGCAGGCGGACGATTTCACCGTCGACGAACTCGACTACGATCCTGAACTGGACGAGGCGATGGCTGTTCCGGGTCTCGGCGAGCGGGACGCCGCGAGGCCCTCGCGCCGGCGCGGCCTATTCATTGCCGCGATTGTCGGCGCGGTGGCGGTCGCTGGCGGCCTTGGTGCCTTTGCGCTGTCTTTCGGCGGCAAGGGTGGCAGCGAAGCACCGGTGATCGTCAAGGCCGACAACGCACCGATCAAGGTCAAGCCGGAAAATCCGGGCGGCACGGTGGTGCCGAACCAGGACAACAAGGTTTACGACGCTGTGGTCAAGGGGACGAAGCCCGCCGAGCCGGTCCAGGAAAAACTAGTCACCAACGTCGAAGAGCCGGTGGATGTGCAGGCGAAGGATCCCGCCCGCGCCATCGATCTTTCGCCTGACCAAAATGCTGCGGCAGCTGGAACGGATGACGGCAACGCCGCGCCGGCCGCCAGCGCTGCACCGGCCGACAATGCAGCGCCGGCACCGAAATCCGAGGATCGCATCGCGCAGGTGCTGCAGGATGCCGACAAGGGCACCAACGCCGATGTCGTCGCCGTTGCGCCGCGCAAGGTGAGGACCATGGTGGTCAAGTCAGACGGTTCGCTGGTGCCACGTGAGGATCCGGCGCCCGCGGCACCACAGGTGGCGGCCGTTGAGCCGGCCGACCCGGCGCCGCAGCAGGTTGCCCCGTCGGCCCAGGCCGATGCGGACCAGACCGGCACCGTGGCGCCCGCCACCGCCCAGGCAGATGACGAGCCGGCCCTCAAGCCGGCAGCCAAACCGGCAGCAGCGCCAAAGGCCGAGGCCAAGGCCCAATCTTCCAGCACGCAGTCGGCCAACACGCCGGCCAAGGTTCCGGTCGCGCCGCAGCGCCCGTCCGACCAACCGGTTGATGTCGTCGGCGAGGTCAAGCCCGACCAGGTTGCATCCATCGATCCGGCATCGACCGCGACCGGCGGTGGTTCGTGGTCGATGCAGATCGCTTCGCAGCCGACTGTCGAAAGCGCCCAGTCCAGCTATCAGGATCTGCAGCGCCGCTACGGCAGCGTGCTTTCCGGCCGCACCGCCAACATCGTCAAGGCGGAGATTGCCGGCAAGGGCACGTTCTACCGTGTGCGCGTGCCGGCAAAGTCGCGCAACGACGCGATCAACCTGTGCACCAGCTACAAGGCTGCCGGCGGCAACTGCTTCGTCTCGCGCTAGCAGCCGAGTCAACCAATCAAGCCGGCGCGGTCTCAGACCGCGCCGGCCTTTTCATGTGGAAGAGATGTGTCTTCAAGCGCATGCAGCCAGGGATGATTCCCTTTGATCGCGCGAAGCCCTAAACTCCCGGCATGACCGAATCAAAATCCATGATCCTCGGCTGTGCCGGGAAATCGCTCACTCGCGACGAAATCAATTTCTATCGCAACGAATGCCCGTGGGCCTTCATCCTGTTTGCCCGCAACATTGGCGAGACCGAGCAGATCCGCGATCTGGTCGCCGAGATGCGCGACTGTATCGGGCGTCCGGACGCGCTGGTGTTCATCGACCAGGAAGGCGGCCGGGTGCAGCGCCTGCGGCCGCCGCTGGCGCCGAACTATCCGGCCGGCGGCGCGCTCGGCGCGCTGTGGCGCGACGACCATGATGCCGGCGCCCGCGCGGCCTGGCTGATGGCGCGGCTGCATGCCTTCGACCTGCTGCGCTACGGCATCACGGCGGATTGCCTGCCGGTGCTCGACGTTCCGATCGAAGGCGCCAGCGACGTCATCGGCGCGCGCGCCTACGGCAAGGAGCCGCGAGCCGTGATTGAACTCGGCCGCGCCGCCGCCGAGGGGCTGATGTCAGGTGGTGTGCTGCCTGTGATGAAGCACATTCCGGGTCATGGCAGGGCCTTTGCCGACACGCATTTCGAATTGCCGACGGTGGACGCATCGCTCAGCGATCTGCAGCGGCATGATTTCGCCCCGTTCCGGGAGCTCAACCATCTGCCGATGGCGATGACGGCGCATGTCGTCTACAGCGCCATCGACCCGAAGAACCCGGCGACGACCTCCGGCAAAGTCATCGACGAGATCATCCGTCGTGAAATCGGCTTCGACGGGTTGCTGATGAGCGACGACACCTCGATGAAGGCACTTTCTGGGGATTTCCCGACAAAGGCGGCCTCGATCCTTGCGGCGGGCTGCGATCTGGTCCTTCACTGCAACGGCGTTTTCGAGGAGATGGCCGGCATCGCATCGCGGACCACGGGGCTTGAGGGCAAGTCGCTGGAGCGCGCAAAACGGGCGCTGACCTATATCAGGAAACACGACGCGGCCGAAGAAACCGAGATACGCGCAGAATTCGCCACCTATTTCGATGCGGTGGCCTGACAAAGGAAGCGAGAGAAAGTGGCGGAAACATTGGAAAGCAAGGCCGCGAAGGCCGCACCGATGGACCGTCTGTGGGCCGAGAACGACGATTCCCGCGTCACCGGCGATCCGTCGCTGGTCGTCGATGTGGCCGGCTTCGAAGGTCCGCTCGATCTTCTGCTGCATCTTGCCCGCACCCAGAAGGTCGATCTGGCGCGGATTTCGATCCTGGCGCTGGTCGAGCAATATCTGACCTTTGTCGAGACGGCGAGGGCGCTCAGGCTCGAGCTTGCCGCCGACTATCTGGTGATGGCGGCGTGGCTGGCCTTCCTCAAGTCGAAGCTGCTCATTCCCAAGCAGCCGGGCGACGAGGGCGAAAGCGGCGAGGAATTGGCGGCGGTGCTGCAGTTCCGGCTGAAGCGGCTGGAGGCGATGCGCGACGCCTCGGCGCGTCTGGTCAACCGCAACCGGCTCGGCCGCGACGTGTTCGCGCGCGGCATGCCGGAAATGGTCATCGTCGAAAAGCGCAATGCCTATTCGGCATCGCTCTACGATCTGTTGACCGCCTACGCCCAGCAGCGGCAGAAGCAGGCGATCAACAATGTGACGATCGCCAGGCGCGGTGTCTGGTCGCTCAAGGACGCGCGCGACATCCTGACCCGCCTTGTTGGATCGCTGCGCGACTGGGCGACGCTGGAAAGTTTTCTGATCGAGTACATGACCAGCCCCGAGGAGCGGCGCACGGCGATCGCCAGCTCCTTCGCGGCCACGCTGGAACTGGTACGCGAAGGCAGCATGGACATGCGGCAGGACGAAGTGTTCGCGCCGATCTATCTGCGCGGCCGCGTGCAGGCAATCAAGGCAGTCGAGGTGGCATCATGAGCGAACGCGCCAACGCTTCGGTTCTCCCGTTCAAGGTCGATGATGAATCGGAAGGGGAGTTGTTTTCCCAGGAACCGGCCGAGCAGGTCCAGAACCCGGCCGAGCGGCTGCATATGGCGGAAGCCGTGCGCATGGCCGAAGCGATTGTGTTCGCCAGCACTGAGCCGGTCAGCGAAAAGCAGCTTGCGGCGCGCCTGCCCGACGGCATCAACATCGCCTTGGCGATGGCCGACCTGCAGCAGATCTATGCGCGGCGCGGTGTCAATCTGGTGCGCGTCGGTGATGCCTGGGCGTTCCGCACCGCCGGCGACCTGGCTTTCCTGATGAGCCGCGACACGGTGCAGCAGCGCAAGCTGTCGCGGGCGGCGCTCGAAGTGCTGGCGATCATCGCCTACCACCAGCCGGTGACGCGCGCCGAGATCGAGGACATCCGGGGCGTCGAAACCTCGAAAGGCACGCTTGACACGCTGCTGGAAACGGAATGGGTGCGCATGCGCGGCCGACGCAAAACGCCGGGACGCCCTGTTACCTATGGCACGACCGAGACCTTCCTCGACCATTTCGCGCTGGAGGAAATCCGCGACCTTCCCGGCATGGAGGAACTGAAGGGGGCAGGCCTGCTTTCGGGCCGCATGCCTTCGAATTTCTCCATTCCGCAGCCGCCGGCCGATCCCGATGCGCTGACCGACGACGAGGATGCGCTGACCGATATCGATCTCGAGGAACTCGGCCTGCTGACGCCGCGCGTCACGGAAGATTGACTGGCAATCGCTGCCAATCTGTCGAGGATGCGCGGATTCGTAGCGGGCCGTCACGCCGAAAATGCGTGACATCCGCCACCCTTTCATAAACTCTGTCGCAGTTGTGTTTGAATCCCAACGCGAAAACGCATAGATCATCGCCAGGGAAAACATTCGAGAGAGATTTGCTATGGGTTCATTTTCGATTTGGCACTGGATGATCGTGCTCGTGATCGTGCTGCTGGTGTTCGGCCGCGGCAAGATTCCGGAGCTGATGGGTGACATGGCCAAGGGCATCAAGAGCTTCAAGAAGGGCATGGCGGACGACGACGTTGCCGAAGACAAGCGCACCGTCGAACACCGCGCCGACGAGACCGTTTCGGCCGCGAAGGAAAAAGCCAGCAAGAGCTGAGCCAAAAAGTTCTAGTCGGAACAGATAGCCATGTTTGAAGTCGGCTGGACCGAAATGCTGGTCATCGCGATCGTCATGATCGTGGTCGTCGGACCCAAGGATTTGCCCAATATGCTGCGGACCTTCGGCCGCACGACGGCGAAGCTGCGCGCCATGGCGGCCGATTTCCAGAAGCAGTTCAACGAAGCTCTGAAGGAAGCCGAGCTCGACGACGTCAAGAAGTCGGTCGACGAGCTCAGGGGCCTCAGTCCGATGGCCGAGATCAGGAAGCAGCTCAATCCGTTCGAGCAGGCGGCAGCCGATGTGCGCTCAGGCGTCGACGCGGCGATGAAGCCGAAGCCGGCCGATGATCCTGCAACGCCTGCCGCTTCGACGTTGCAGCCAGCCGAACCGTTGAAGAACGGCGCTACGACCATGCCTGGCGTCAACGGGCCGGAAGCGGCACCAGCAGCGCCGATTTTCCCGGCAATGACCGATGAATCAGTGGTTACGGCATCGGTGCCGGCAGAACCGGTTGTGACGGCGAAGGTGTCGGCGGCGAAGAAAGTGGCCAAGGCTGCGCCGGCAGAGGCGACACCAGTTGCAAAAGCGCCTGCCAAGGCGTCGGCAAATGGCGCAAAGGCTTCCGCGTCGGCGAAAGCGGCGACCGCCAACGCAACGTCGAAGGCGTCGCCAAAGGCGGTGACGGCGGCAAAGCCTGAAACACCCAAAGCCAAGAAGCCCGCTGCAGCCAAGACGATCGCGACCAAGACCGTGGCGAAAGCCGAACCGAAGCCTGCACCGGCGAAGAAGCCGGCGGCCAAAAAGACGGCGGGAGCCGCCAAGTGAGCGTTTCGGACAAGGAAAAGGACGAGATCGAGAAATCGTCGGCGCCGCTGATGGAGCATCTGATCGAGCTGCGCCGGCGGCTGATCTGGTCGATCGGCGGCTTCTTCGTCGCCTTCCTGGTCTGCTTCTTCTTCGCCAAGAAGCTGTTCAATCTGCTGGTGGTCCCGTTCAAATGGGCGACGAAATGGGCCGGCCTTGATCCACACAAGGTCGAGTTGATCTACACTGCGCCGCAGGAATTCTTCTTCACCCAGGTCAAGCTGGCCATGTTCGGCGGCATGGTCATCGCCTTTCCGCTGATCGCCACGCAGATCTACAAGTTCATCGCGCCCGGCCTCTACAAGAACGAGCGCAACGCCTTCCTGCCTTTCCTGATCGCATCGCCGGTCCTGTTCCTGATGGGCGCATCGCTGGTCTATTTCTTCTTCACGCCGATGGTGATGTGGTTCTTCCTCGCCATGCAGCAGGCCGGCACCGACGATCAGGTGCAGATTTCGCTGCTGCCGAAAGTGTCGGAATATCTCAGCCTGATCATGACGCTGATCTTCTCGTTCGGCCTGGTGTTCCAGCTGCCGGTGGTGACCAGCCTGATGACGCGGGTCGGCATGCTGTCGTCCAAGGCGCTGGCCGAGAAGCGCAAATGGGCGATCGTCATTGCCTTCGTCGTCGCGGCGGTTCTGACGCCACCCGATCCGATGAGCCAGATCGGTTTGGCCATTCCGACCATCCTTCTCTACGAGGTCTCCATCTGGGCTGCCAAGCTGATCGAGCGCGATCAGGAAAAGCAGCGGGTGGCGCGTGAGAAGCAGGACGCGGCGAACGAGGTCGCTGAGAAGAAGCCGGCGGACGCATCCTCCATATAGACCGTGGGGCCGCGTGCCGGCAGGCCCGGAATCGATTGCTTTCTGAGGGCAGCCATGCTATCGATTTGGCTATGGTGCTGATTTGCGCCAGCGACCCGCCGCAGAGGCGGTTTTTTTATTTCAGGCTCTCCGCATCCCGTCGACAGCACGTTAAAGCGAGATCGCAGGCTCGGCTTTCCCGTGCCCATCTTGCATCGATCAAGGATGCGGTTTACGCCGTCTCGCCTAGCTGAGGACGGATAAACCATGCTTGATATCAAATGGATTCGCGACAACCCGAAGGCCCTTGTCGAGGCGCTGGTGAAGCGCTCGTGGTCGGCCGGCGAGGCGCAGTCCACGGTTGATGGGCTGATCGCCTCGGACGAGGCGCGGCGCGAACACGTCACCGAACTGCAGACCAAGCAGGAGCGCCGCAATGCCGCCTCGAAGGAGATCGGCAACGCGATGCGCTCGGGCGATGCAGCGCTCGCCGAAAAGCTGAAAGCCGAAGTCGGCGAGATAAAAACCTTTATCCAGAATGGCGAGGCGCGCGAACGCGAGCTCGACAAGGCGCTGAACGACGCACTCGCGGTGCTGCCTAACGTGCCGTTCGACGATGTGCCGGTCGGCAAGGACGAGCACGACAATGTCGTCAAGCACATCGTCGGCAAGCTGCCGACGCGTCCGAACTGGGTGAAGGAGCATTTCGAGATCGGCGAAGCGCTCGGCATGATGGATTTCGAGCGCGCGGCGAAGCTGTCAGGCTCGCGCTTCACCGTGCTGAAGAGCGGTCTGGCACGGATGGAACGCGCGCTCGGCCAGTTCATGCTCGACCTGCACACGACCGAGCATGGCTATGAGGAAGTCATCCCGCCGCTGATGGTCAAGGACGACGTTCTTTTCGGCACCAACCAGTTGCCGAAGTTCGAGGAAGATCTGTTTTTCACGCCGCACGGGGAGGGCAGGCTTGGCCTGATCCCCACCGCCGAAGTCCCGCTCACCAACCTGGTGCGCGAAGAAATCACCGCGCATGAAAAACTGCCGCTTCGCTATACCGCGCTGACGCCGTGCTTCCGGTCGGAGGCAGGCTCGGCCGGGCGCGACACGCGCGGCATGCTGCGCCAGCACCAATTCTACAAGGTCGAGCTGGTCTCGATCACCGACCAGGAATCGTCGCTCGCCGAGCACGAGCGGATGACGCAATGCGCCGAGGAAGTGCTGAAGCGGCTTGAGCTGCCGTTCCGCACCATGACGCTGTGCACCGGCGACATGGGCTTCGGCGCGCGCAAGACCTACGACATCGAAGTCTGGCTGCCCGGCCAGAACGCCTATCGCGAGATCTCGTCCTGTTCGGTGTGCGGCGATTTCCAGGCGCGCCGCATGGACGCCCGCTACAAGGACAAGGACGGCAAGGGCAACCGTTTCGTCCATACGCTCAACGGTTCGGGCACCGCCGTCGGCCGCGCGCTCATAGCTGTCATCGAAAACTACCAGAATGAGGATGGCAGCGTAACCATTCCTGAAGTGCTGCGGCCTTACATGGGCGGCCGGGAAAAGATCGAATCGAAATAATGCGTATCCTCCTGACCAATGACGACGGCATTCATGCCGAGGGCCTGGCGTCGCTCGAACGCGTCGCGCGCACGCTGTCCGACGATGTCTGGGTGGTGGCGCCGGAGCAGGACCAGTCCGGTTATGCGCATTCGCTGTCGATCTCCGAGCCGCTACGGTTGCGCAAGATCGGCGAGAAGCATTTTGCCGTGCGCGGCACGCCGACCGATTGCGTCATCATGGGCGTCAAGAAGATCCTGCCGGGCGCCCCCGACCTGATCCTGTCAGGCATCAATTCCGGCGCCAACATTGCCGACGACGTCACCTATTCCGGCACCGTCGCCGGAGCCATGGAAGGCGCGCTGCTCGGCATCCGCTCGATCGCGCTCAGCCAGGGCTACAGCTATGTCGGCGAGGATCGTGTCGTCCCTTACGAGACGACCGAGGTGCTGGCGCCGGCATTGCTGAAGAAGCTTGTCGCCACGCCGCTGCCGGACGGCGTGCTGCTCAACGTCAATTTTCCGAACTGCCTTCCCGAAGAAGTCGCCGGCACAGTGGTGACCTCGCAAGGCAAGCTCGTGCACAGTCTGTGGGTCGACGAGCGCCGCGACGGGCGCGGCCTGCCTTACTACTGGTTGCGCTTCGGCCGCGAGCCGGTCGAAGGCAAGCAAGGCACCGACCTCCATGCCTTGCGCAACAGGCTGGTGTCGGTGACGCCGTTGCAACTCGACCTCACCGCGCATGAAATCCGTGACCAACTGAGCAAGGCGCTTGCATGAACCAGGGCCTCCCAATCGATGACCGCGAAGGTTTCGCCGCCTTTCTGCTGCGTTTGCGCGGCAGGGGGACGGTGCCGAAGGCGCTGATCGCGGCTTTTGAGGCGACACCGCGGCGCGGTTTCCTTGGCGCCCAGTTCCATTCGATCGCCTGGTCGGACCGCATGCTGCCGATCGAATGCGGCGAGGCGATCGAAGGTGCTGATCTTCAAGCTGCGGTGATCGCAGCCCTCACCATCGAGCAGGGCAACCGCGTGCTCGAGATCGGTACCGGCTCGGGCTACACGGCGGCGGTGATGTCGCGGCTGGCGGCGCGGGTGGTCACCGCCGACCGCTACAAGACGCTTGTCGAGCAGGCCAGGCAGCGCTTCGAGGCGCTCGCCATCGGCAATGTCATCGTTCGCCAGGCGGATGGTTCCGCCGGGCTGCCAAACGAAGCGCCGTTCGATCGCATCGTCGCCTGGGCTGCCTTCGACAGCCTGCCGCGCTTCCTGCTCGACCAGCTGTCGAGCGGCGGCATCGTCATCGCTCCGATCGGACCCGAAGAGGGCGAGCAGGTGCTGGCCAAGCTGACCAAGGTCGGCAGCCGGTTCGAGCGTGAGGACATCGGCCTTGTGCGCCTGCAGCCGATCCTGCGCAGCGTCGCCGCCGTCATTTAAGTTCGTCCTCTAATATTTTAAGAAAAATTGCATCGGATTCCATGAGGTTAACCGACGAGTAACATTAACGCGCTTTAATCATACCTAGTTTGTACCGGGTATGTGCGGGTCAGTGCGATGCAACTCAGTGTTTTGAAGACAAACGGCCGCAATCTGATGCGTGGTTGCGCCGTCCTCATGGTCGCAGGTGCTGTGGCGGGGTGCAGCTCCCAGGCTTCACGCTTCAACAGTGTCGATGACGTCTTTACCTCGTCGACCAACAATCAGCGCGCCATCATCAACAAGCAAGAGCAGGACGCCGTGCAGCCCTATCCGGGCGATGTCGCGGCCGCTCCGGTCGACGGCAGCCATATGCAGTCGGTCAGCCGCTCCAGTCTCGAGCCGGTCTCGACGAGGCCGCTGCCTCCGCCCGTTGCCCAGGCACAGCCGGCTCCCGCACTGGCGCCTGCTTCAAAGCCGGTACGCACCGCATTGGCCCCGGCGCCGCATGTCGACCGGACCACGACCGGCACCGTCGCTCCGGCGGCATCGCCGTTCAAGGTCGCGCAGCCCGACGCACCGCGCGTGGCCGCGGCGGGCACTCCGCATGCAACCGAGATCGTCGTCAGGGATGGCGAAACGATTTCCGGACTGGCGCAGCACTACAAGGTGCCGGCTGACGTGATCATGAAGGTCAATGGGCTGAGCGCGACCAAGGGGCTGAAGACGGGCCAGAAGCTGGTCATCCCGGCCTATGCCTATTCGAGCAAGGCCGAGCCAAAAGTCGCCGATGCCAAGCCGGCGAAAGACGGCAAGCACGACCTGCCGGCCGCTGCGCCGGACAAGGTCGCCGTGCTGCCGCAGCAGCCGAAGCTCAAAGAGGGCAAGTCCGCCGCTCAGGTTGATGCTTCGGCCGCCGCAAGCCAGCCCAAGGAGCCCAAGACCAAACCTCAGGTGGCCGCGGCCAAGGCGACCGGCGCTGCCGGCACCTATACGGTCCAGTCAGGCGACACGCTTTCGTCGATTGCCAGGAAGACAGGCGTCGGCACCGTTGCGCTGAAGCAGGCCAATGGCATGCAGAACGGCTTGCTCAAGATCGGCCAGACCTTGAAGGTGCCGGCCGGCGGAACCGCGACCGTGGCCAGCGCCAAGCCGGCGAAGATCGATCCGGTGACCACGGCCACCACGCAGCCCGCGGCAAAGACGACGCCGTCGGAAACGCTGGCGTCCTACACGCCGCCAAAGAAAGATTCGAAGGTCATCCAGCAGGCCGAGGACGACGACGCGGTTGCACCGGATGCAACCGGCATCGGCAAGATGCGCTGGCCGGTGCGCGGCCGCGTGATCTCCGGTTTCGGGTCCGGCAAGGACGGCGTCGACATCGCCGTGCCGACGGGCACGCCGGTCAAGGCTGCCGAGAACGGCGTCGTCATCTATGCCGGCGACGGCCTCAAGGAATTCGGCAATACGGTGCTGGTGCGCCACGAGAACGGCCTGGTCACCGTCTACGGCCATGCCAGCTCGATCGAGGTTCAGCGCGGCCAGAAGGTCAAGCGCGGCCAGGAAATCGCACTGTCGGGCATGAGCGGCACGACGGACTCGCCGAAGCTGCACTTCGAGGTGCGCAAGAACTCCGCCCCGGTCGATCCGTCGGGCTATCTCGAATAGAAGAAAAAAGCGATTTTGCGGGCCGCCTGACCTCCAGTCCGGCCCGCCGGCTTAGCCCGCCCCGCAAGGAGCCCGCTTTTTCAGTCTCAGGAATCTTAGTCTCTGTTTCAACGCCTGTCGTTGTCGCGAACCGGCCACTCTTGGGCGACACGCATCAGGCACAAAAACCCCATCAGGCTGGGTGACCGAGTTCGACCCGTTGTAGACATTTGCTCAACCTGCGCTCATATCGACACGATGGAAAAGTCTGCGGCGCCTTGGCCTTTGCTACAAATCGCGATCGAGCCAAAGTCGAAAGCCGATCGGGAGAAGCTGCTTATCGCCTTGTCTAAACTAGCGGACGAGGATCCTTGGTTCCACGTTAAGTCGGACGAGGAATCGGGCCAGACGATCATCGCGTTCATGAGCGAACTTCACCTCGACATCATCCTCGACCGCATGCGTCGCGAGTTCAAGGTCGAGGCCAATGTCGGTGCGCCGCAGGTGGCCTATCGCGAGACGATCACCCGCAGGCACGAGCAGGACTACACGCACAAGAAGCAGACCGGCGGTACCGGTCAGTTCGCCCGCGTCAAGAT